>JANXMN010000070.1 GCA_025354605.1 Hymenobacter sp.
TTATAATAGTTAAAAGCACTAAAAATGAACGGTCATACTCACCTGTCCGCTTGCTGAAGCAAGACCGTTCTGCGACTTTCCCTGCCCCCTAAAAGTAATTAACCCCAGTTGCGGTATCGAACATAGCCCCGTAGGGGCGACATATCGGTAGTGAAATTCTTGAAAGGAATATCAAAGCCCCAGCGGGGCGACACTCGGGCAACAAATGTCGCCCCGCTGGGGCTTCAAAACCCAATAACCAGCGAGGTTTACTACCGATATGTCGTCCCTACGGGGCTTACCCACGTAGTCCGCAACTGGGGTTAAGTAGTTGTTTCGATTTCGGCAGAACGACGTAGGGGCGGGGGCAAGCCCTACCGGGTACGACCCCGCCCCTACGTCGTTCTGATACCAACCCTTTACCCCGCACTAACCATGCCGCCGCGTATGCTTCCTGTCGCTTTTTTCCAGCGCCCCGACCCGCTCCAGATTGCACGCGAGCTGCTGGGTAAGCACCTCTGCACCCGCGTAGATGGTATCCTCACCGCCGGCCGCATCGTCGAAACCGAGGCCTACCGGCACGAGGGCGACCATTCCCTCACGCTGCATGTGCAGCGCAAGCGCCTGCAGGCGCAGGGGCTGCACGTGCCCGGCGGCCACGCCTACATCTACACCGTGTACAACCGCCACGCGCTGTTCAATATCGCCACCAACGATGCCGCCCACCCCGACGCGGTGCTCATTCGGGCCATCGAGCCAATTGTTGGCATTGAGGAGATGCTGCGCCGGCGCGGGCTGGCCCAGCCGGGGCGCGCCCTCACAGCCGGGCCGGGCGTGCTCTCGCAGGCGCTCGGCATCACGCCCGCGCTCAGCGGCGAGCTGGTGACGGGGCCGCACATCTGGTTTGAAGACCACGGCGAAACGGTAGCGGTGGCCGAAATCATTGCCAGTGCCCGCGTGGGGCTGGCCTACGCGGGGGCCGAAGCGGCCGGGCTGCCGTGGCGGTTCCGGCTGGCCGACAGCAAATGGACGAGCCCGGCGAAGTGAGACGCTGCGCTGTGACGCTACGCTTAATGAGGAATGAAGAATGAGGAGTGAAGAATTGGAAATTGAGCTGATGGGGCCGAAATTCCTCATTCCTCATTCCTCATTCCTCATTCCTCATTCCTCATTCCTCATTCCTCATTCCTCATTAAGCGTAGCGTCATAGCGCAGCGTTGTACGGGTTGGCCATTTTAATTTCCAGCCAGCGGTCGGGGCGGTCGAGCAGCTCGTAGCCGAAGCGCTGGTAGAGGGTGTGGGCATCCCAGGTGGCCAGCAGGTGGCGGCGCAGGTTTTGCAGGTCGGGGTGGCGCTGCATTTGCTGCACCAGCCACTTCGAGAGGCCGTGGCCCCGGTGCGCGGGCAGCACGAACACGTCGCAGAGCCAGGCGAAGGTGGCGCGGTCGGTGACGACGCGGCAGAAGGCGGCGATTTGGCCATCGGGCGCATAAATGCCGAAGCAGAGGGAATGTGTAATGGCCCGCTCGACGGTGGCGCGTGGTATGTTTTTGGCCCAGTACGAGTCCTCGCTCAGCCAGCGGTGAATGGCGGTGATGTCGAGGCGGGCGGGGTCGGTGCTGAGGGTGTAGCCGGAAGGGTGGGCAGCGGCGAAAAATTCGGACATAAAAACGGGCACTGAATGCAACGGCAAGCTACGGCCGCCGGTCGCACATCCATCGGCCAGGCGGCTGCGTTAAGCAGATATCATCCGGCTGTTTCACTTCAACCCTGCTCATGATGAAAACCTTACGCCTGCTTGCCACCCTGTTGCTGCTGGGCGCGCTGGCCAAACAAGCCGCCGCCCAGGCCCCAACCCTCACCACCTTCGCCGTGGGCAGCACCACAGTCACGGCCTCGGCCCTGGCCAGCAACCTCACTACCATCTGGGAGCTGGCCTGGGGGCCCGACAATTTCCTGTGGATGACCGAGCGCGGCGGCCGCATCAGCCGCGTCGACCCGGCTACCGGGCAGGTGCTGCCGGTTGTAACCATCCCGGACGTGACCGAAAACAATGAAAGCGGCCTGCTGGGGATGGTCGTGATGGAGCCCTGCCCCATGTGCGTACCGCCTTTTGCCACCTATTGGGTGTTCGTGGTGTACAACTACACCGACCAGGGCGTGCTGAAAGAAAAGCTGGTGCGCTATACCTACCGCAGCCCCGGCGGCCTGTTCGGCCCCCCGCTGGTGCTGCTCGACAACATTCCGGCCACCACCACCCACAGCGGCTCGCGCCTGCTGCTGCTCGCCGACCGCACCCTGCTCATGAGCACCGGCGATGCGCAGCTGCAGCCCCAGGCCCAGAACCTGGCCTCCCTCAACGGTAAAATCCTGCGTCTCAACCTCGACGGCACCGTACCCGCCGACAACCCCACGGCCGGCAGCCGGGTGTACACCTTCGGCCACCGCAACCCGCAGGGGCTGGTGCAGCTGCCCAACGGCCGCATCTACAGCTCGGAGCACGGCCCCAACAACGACGACGAAATCAACAAGATTGAAGCCGGCCGCAACTACGGCTGGCCCAACGTGGAAGGCTACTGCAACCTGCCCGCCGAGGCCAGCTTCTGCACGGCCAACAACGTGCGCGAGCCCCTCACGACCTGGACGCCCACCATTGCCCCCGCCGGCCTCACCTACTACAACCACCCCGCCATTCCGGGCTGGCAGGGCAGCCTGTTGCTGGCCGTGCTCAAAGACCACAAACTCACCCAACTCACCCTCGATGCCACCGGCCTTAGCATTCCCACCCGCACCGATTTCCTGACGGGTTTTGGGCGGCTGCGGGCCATCTGCGTGTCGCCGGCCGGGCGGGTGTACGTGGGCACCAGCAACCGCGACGGTCGCGGCACCCCCGCCGCCACCGACGACCGCATTCTCGTGCTCGAAAACCGCGCCTACTTGCCCACCGCTACCCGCGCGGCTACCAAGCTACACTTCGACGTGTTTCCAAACCCGGCCCACCAGCAGGCCACCGTGCAGCTGGCCGTGCCCGCCACGCAGCTGCGCGTGCTCGACCTGGCCGGCCGGGCGGTGCGCCTCGCGTCGCCCATCGGCCTGCGTACGACACTGGACCTGGCCGGCCTGCGCCCTGGCCTCTACCTGGTGCAGGCCGAGGGCGCGGCAGGCCGCGCCACCCGCCGGCTGGTGGTGGAGTGAACTGCGAGGCCGGCATAAGTAGAACGTCATGCTGAGCGCAGCCGGAGCATCTCTACCGTAGCAGTAATTAATTACTATGGCGGTAGAGATGCTTCGGCAAGCTCAGCATGACCACCTGTTTTGGCAGGATTACTTTTGCATAACTACCGGTTCCACCACCTACCCGCTACGCTGCCCATGTTCAAATCCTCTGACAAAGCCCCCAAGCAGTACACGCCCGGCGAGGCACTGCAAAAGATTGCCGCCTTCTGCGCCTACCAGGAGCGCACTCAGAAAGAGGTAGAGCAGAAGCTGAAATCCTACGGCCTCGACGAGGACGAGGCCGGCGAAATCATTATCCGCCTCAGCCGCGAGAAGCTGCTCGACGAGCAGCGCTTCGCCCAGGCCTTCGTGCGCGGGCACTACCGCCAGAAGAAATGGGGCCGCCGCCGCATCGTGCAGGAGCTCAAGCAGAAAGGTATCAGCGAGTATTGCATCAAATCGGGCCTGAAGGAGATTGACGGCGACGAGTACTACCAGAACCTGGTGGACCTCGTCGAGAAGAAAGACCGCCTGGAAAAGGAAACGAACCCCCACAAGCGCCGTCAGAAAATCGCGCAGTTCCTGTTCGGCAAAGGCTACGAGCAGGACCTGATTAAAATGGCGCTCGATGAATTGGGCAAGGTGCCGGAAGACGACGAGTAACACGCAGCTTTTGCTGCGTTACGCTGAGCAATTACCGGCAGTCGGTGCAGGCTCGTGACGCAGCGAAGGCTGCGTGCTACTGCTTCGGCCCCACTTTCGGCATCGTCAGCTGTTGCGCCAGCACCACGCGGCGGCCGGTGAGGGTGCGCAGCATGGGCCGCAGAATCTGCTCGGCGTTGCGCTGGGTCTGGGTCAGGATGCCGGACTGGAGGGCGGCGTTGCGCACCTGCACTTCGGCGTACTTGTAGCCCTGGTCCACGAGGTCGGCATCCTGAAAAAAGCCGTTTTCGGTGCTGAAGACGCGGCTTTGGTCGTGCTTTATCTGGAAGGAGCACAGCTCGGGCGCGGGCAGGGCCACCCGCACCAAGGAGTCGCCTTCGAACACGACATCCTGCGGGCGGATTTTGCGCAAATCGAGGCAGCCCACGGCCTCGCCGCCCACTACCAGCGCCACTTTGGCATCGGGCAGCAGCGGGTAGCGGCTGGCCCGGCGGTACTCCACCACGTCCTTGAACTGGTAGCGCACCAGCTCCAACTTGCCCAGCGCTTCCACCTGAGTGAGCACGGTATTGTGCGTGACAGTGACCTTGGGCTCGGCATTGAGCGGGTTGAGGCCGGCGAGCGTGGGGCCGACTTTGCGCCACAGAAACCACCCCAGCGTCAGGAGAAACAACAGCGGCAGCAGGCGGCGAACGAGGCGAACAATATTCATGGGCGGTAGTACGCAGACCAAGCCACGAAGTAGGGCGAAGGAACGGAAGAGGACGTCATGCCGAGCATTCTGCTTAATGCGCAGAATGCTCGGCATGACGTTCCAACGGGAAGTTCGTTCCCTAGCTTTGCGCCCACATGCCCTTCTCCTCCCCCATTCGCGCGCTGGCCGGCCAGCTCTGGCCCCAGCACCGGGCGCTGCTGGCGGGGCTGTGGGTGCTGGTGCAGCTCTACTTCTGGCGCAAGTTCCACGGCCCGCATTTCGTCAACGACAGCGCCCGCTACCTGGCCTACGCGGCCGGCATTGCCGAACGCGGCTACTTCGAGCCGGGCCACAACCTGCGCTACGTGCTCTACCCACTTTTCCAAAGCCTCTGGCTGCGGCTGGGCCTGGGCTGGCCGGGAATAGTGGCGGGACAGATGGCGGTGTCGGCGCTGGCTACGCGGGCCATTTACCGGGGCACGCGGCGGCTGGCCAATGGAGCCAGCGGCGCGGCGGCCCTGGCTACGCTGGCCTTTATCGCCTGGCCCGACATTCAGCAGTTCAATGTCTTCCTGCTCACCGAGTCGCTGTTTATCAGCCTGGTGGCACTGTCGTTCGGGGCCTTCACGCGGCTGCGCGGCGGCCGGCCAACCGACTGGGCCGCGCTGCTGCTGGTACTGGCCCTCGCCATGCTGGCCCGGCCCAACGGCTTTCTGGTGGCGCTGGCTGCCGCCGGGGCCGGCCTTGATGCCCTGCGCCGCCGGCCCGACCGCCGGGCGTGGCGGGCGGCCCTGCTGGGCCTGCTGCTGCTTTCGCCGCTGCTCTGGGTGGCGCTCAACCATCAGCTCGCCACGTTTTATCTGATGGACACCTACCAGCGCGGCGAGCTGATTTTCCGCTACCAGCTCTGGGCCGTACACCAGGCTGCCCCGCTCCACATGCCGCCGCCCGGCACCGGCCCGGTGGCCCGGGTGCTGTACTTCGGCTGGCACAACCCGCTGTATCTGGGCCGGCTGATGCTGGGCAAGCTCTTCGTATTCGTGAGTTACCTCAAGCCGCACTACTCGCTGGCGCACCGGGTGCTGGGCGTGCTGCTACTCTGGCCGGCCTACTGGCTGGCCGCACGCGGCGCACGCCGCGTGGCGGTGTGGCGGCCGGCGCGGGTATTTCTGGCGAGCATCGTCCTGCTGCAAACGGCCATCATCATGCTCACCGTCGATGATTGGGACGTGCGTTTCCTGGCCCCGGTGCTGGCCCCGGTATTTGTGCTAGCCGCGCTGGAAGTGGCGGCCAGAGCAGCCAGAGCTGGCCGCAGTTTAGCGCGGTGCGCGTAACTGCTGGCCGATGAGTGGGGCGAGTTTGCAACTCGCCGACAATGGCTCTCCGGTGTTGTCGGCCACGACTAAACCTGTCAATTGTTGCCGCTCTGTGGCAGGCGAGTTGCAAACTCGCCCCACTCATCGGCCAGCAGTTACGCGCTCCGCGCTAAACTGCGGCCAGCAATGCCAACCTGTTTCGCTCATTCGCCGAACCGTGCATGCCAGCCGGCCCAGCCCTGCTGCCCACCGGTGTGAACGGCGACTACCGTGCTGCCCGGCCGGAAGTAACCCTGCCCAATCAGGGCCAGCACGCCCCATAGCAGCTTGCCGGTATAAATGGGGTCGAGCAGCACCCCGTGCCGCTGCCGGAACTGCTCGATAAATGCCACCAGCTCCGCCGAGTATTTCGCGTAGCCGCCCAGGTGGAAATCCGTCTGCAACGAGTAGTTGGCGTAGGTCCGGCCGGTGGCGGCCAGCGTCAGCGCATCAATTTCGTCACGCAGGAAACCGCCGTTTTTCAGGGCTGCCACCCCTACCGCGTGCTCGTTGCCGGTGAGTCCGCTCGCGATGCCGGCCAGGGTGCCGCCGGTGCCCACGGCCACGGCCAGCGCATCAAACGCCACCTGCTGCCGGATTTCGGCCACCAGCTCGGCGCAGCCGGGTAGGGCGAGGGCGTTGGTGCCGCCCTCGGGCAGCACGTAGGCCGGGCCGCTGCGGGCCAGCAGCGCGGCCACGAAATCCGGTTCGGCCCGGCGGCGGTAGTCGTCCCGGCGGAGGTAATGTAGGGCCATTCCCTCCGCCGCCGCCCGCGCCAGCGTGGGGTTGAGCGCGGCCCCGGCGGCCGGCTCATCGCCCCGAATC
>JANXMN010000097.1 GCA_025354605.1 Hymenobacter sp.
CTCGTCGTGGGCAACGACGGCCCCAACTTCTCGGCCGGGGCCAACCTGGGCCTGGTGTACATGCAGGCCCTGGAGCAGGAGTTCGACGAGCTGAACCTGATGATTCAGCAGTTCCAGCAGGCCATGATGCGGATGCGCTACAGCAGCATCCCGGTGGTGGGCACCCCGCACGGCCTCACGCTGGGCGGCGGCTGCGAGCTGAACCTGCACTGTGACCGCGTGGTAGCAGCTGCCGAAACCTACATGGGCCTCGTGGAATTCGGCGTGGGTCTGATTCCTGGCGGCGGCGGCACCAAAGAAATGACCCTGCGCACGGCGGCCAAGTACGAAGACGGCGAGCCCGAATTCAACCTGCTGCGCAATACCTACATGACTATCAGCACGGCTAAAGTTTCGACCTCGGCCGCCGAAGCCTTCGACCTGGGATTCCTGCGCCGGGGTGATGAAGTGGTGCTGAACTCGAACCGCGTGATTGCCCAGGCCAAAGCCGCCGCCATCGATATGGCCGATGCCGGCTACACCCAGCCGCTGCAGAAAACCAACGTGAAGGTGCACGGCAAGGGCGCGCTGGCCATGTTCAAAACCGGCGTGTACGCCATGCAGCAGGGCAACTACATCTCGACCCACGACCAGCTCATTGCCGATAAGCTGGCCTACGTGATGTGCGGCGGCGACCTCTCGGCTCCCACCGAAGTGAGCGAGCAGTACCTGCTGGACTTGGAGCGCGATGCGTTCCTCAGCCTCTGCGGCGAGCGCAAAACGCTGGAGCGGATTCAGAGCATTTTGACGACCGGTAAACCCCTTCGCAACTAAAAAATATTTCGCACAGCGTTCACAGCGTTGCACAGAGAAAACTCCTTTAACTCTGTGGGCTCTGTGCGAAAAATAACCTAGAATCATGTCGAACAACACCGCATATATCGTAGCCGGCTACCGCACGGCCGTGGGCAAAGCCCCGCGCGGCACCTTCCGTTTCACCCGGCCCGACGACCTCGCCGCCGCCGTCATCAAGCACCTCGTGGCCCAGGTGCCCGCCCTCGACCCCACGCGTATTGATGACGTTATCGTCGGTAATGCCGTACCCGAGGCTGAGCAGGGCCTGCAAATGGGCCGCCTGATTTCGCTGTTGGCCCTGCCCATCAACGTGCCCGGCCTCATCGTGAACCGCTACTGCGGCTCTGGCGTCGAAACCATCGCCATGGCCGTGGGCAAAATCTCGGCCGGCATGGCCGACTGCATCATTGCGGGCGGCACCGAGAGCATGAGCATGGTGCCCACCGTGGGCTGGAAAACCGTGCCCAACTACGCGCTGGCCATGAAGCATCCCGACTACTACATGGGCATGGGCCTCACCGCCGAAGCCGTGGCCAACGACTACAAAATCACCCGCCAGGACCAGGACGAATTCTCCTACAACTCGCACCAGAAGGCCATCAAGGCCATTCAGGCCGGCAAGTTTGCCAAAAGCATTGTGCCCGTGACGGTAGAGGAAACCTACGTGGACGCCGCCACCGGCAAGAAAAAAAACCGCACCTACGTGGTCGACACCGACGAAGGCCCCCGCGCCGACACTTCGGTGGAAGCCCTGGGCCGGCTGCGTCCCGTGTTCGCCGCCAACGGCACCGTGACCGCCGGCAACTCCTCTCAAACCTCCGACGGTGCGGCCTTCGTGCTCGTGATGTCGGAGCGCATGGTGAAGGAGCTGAACCTGGAGCCCATCGCCCGCCTGGTGAACTACGCCTCCGAAGGCGTCGACCCGCGCATCATGGGCATGGGGCCCATCAAAGCCGTGCCCAAAGTCCTCAAGCAAGCCGGCCTGAAACTCGAAGACATCGACCTGTTCGAACTCAACGAAGCCTTCGCCTCCCAGTCGCTGGCCGTGGTGCGCGAGCTAAGCATCGACCCTGATAAGCTAAACGTGAATGGCGGCGCCATTGCCCTCGGCCACCCGCTGGGCTGCTCCGGCGCCAAGCTCAGCATCCAGCTTTTCGACGAGTTGCGCGAGCGCGGCAAGAAGTACGGCATGGTCACGGCCTGCGTGGGCGGCGGCCAGGGCGTCGCCGGCATCTACGAGCTGCTGAAGTAGCAATCGTTGCTTAACAGAATGTCATACTGAGCGCAGCCGAAGCATCTCGCGTGTAGCAGTAATTAAGTTGACTGCAACGAAGCGAGCGAGATGCTTCACTGCGTTCAGCATGACGTTTCGCGAAAAGAAAACCCTGCTCATCCAGGGTTTTCTTTTTGTAAAGTAGTAGGCACGCCTAACATATTTTTTGTATCTTGCATCACAAATCCTTTGGCCCACTGTTTCTCCAACTAGTAGGCTAGCCTAATACTTTTCAACTCCAATCCCCACCCCCAACGTCATGGAAGTAACGCAGCAAGCCAGCCTGAAGGGCGGCGAATTCATCATTAAGCCGACCGATGCCCAGAGCGTCTTCACGCCGGCCGACTTTACCGAGGAGCAGAACATGATGCACCAGACCTGCGTCGACTTCGTGCAAACGGAGGTTTCGCCTCTGCTCGAGCGCCTCGACAACCAGGAGGAAGGCCTCATGCGCGGCCTGATGGAGAAAGCCGGCCAGCTTGGACTGTTCGGCGTGAGCGTACCCGAGCAGTTCGGCGGCCTCGACATGGACTTCCCCACGGCCCTGCGCGTGACCGAAGGCGTGGGTGGCGGCCATTCGTTCCCGGTGGCCTTCGCGGCCCACACCGGCATTGCCCTGCTGCCCATCCTGTACTTCGGCAACGACGAGCAGAAGGCCAAGTACCTGCCCGGCCTCACCGACGGCTCGCTGATGGGCGCGTACTGCCTCACCGAGCCCGGCTCGGGCTCCGACGCGCTGGGTGCCAAAACCAAAGCCGTCCTCAATGCTGAAGGCACTCACTATGTGCTGAACGGCCAGAAAATGTGGATTACCAACGCCGGTTTTGCCGACGTGTTCATCGTGTTTGCCCAGATTGACGGCGACAAGTTTACCGGCTTCATCGTCGAGAAATCGACGCCTGGCCTGAGCCTCGGCAACGAGGAGCACAAGATGGGCATTAAAGGGAGCAGCACCCGCCAAGTGTTCCTGAGCGATGCACAGGTACCCAAGGAAAACGTGCTGGGCGAGATTGGCAAAGGCCACCTCATCGCCTTCAACGTGCTCAATATCGGCCGCATTAAGCTGGCCGCCGCCTGCCTGGGCGCTACTAAAATGGGGGCTACCCAGAGCATCCGCTACGCCAACGAGCGGATACAGTTCAAGCTGCCCATCTCAAAATTCGGCGCGATTCGCTACAAGCTGGCCCAGCAGGCCATCCGCATTTATGCGGTTGAGTCGGCTATCTACCGTGCTGGTATGGACATTTACCGTATGGAGCAGCAGCTCATGGCCGAAGGCAAAGGTGCCAACGAGGCCCTGTTGGGTGCCGCCCGCGAGTTTGCCGTGGAGTGCGCCATCCTGAAAGTGGAAGGCTCGGAAGTGCTCGACTACGTAGTGGACGAAGGCGTGCAGATTTACGGCGGCTACGGCTTCTCGGCCGATTACCCCATGGACCGCTCCTACCGCGATGCCCGCATCAACCGCATTTTCGAAGGCACCAATGAAATCAATCGCCTGCTGGCTGTTGACATGATTCTGAAGAAAGGCCTGAAGGGCGAAATCGACCTGATGGGCCCCGCCCAGGCCGTGCAGCAGGAGTTGATGAGCATCCCGAGCATGAGCCAGGACGAGGAAACCGGCCTGTTCAGCAAGGAGCTGAAAACCATCGCCAACCTGAAAAAGGCCATCCTGATGGTGGCCGGCTCGGCCGTGCAGAAGTTCACCGCTACCCTGGCTAAGGAGCAGGAGTTGCTGATGAACATCGCCGACATGTCCATCAAGGTGTATATCGCCGAGAGCACCATCCTGCGCGTGGAGAAAGAGGCCTCGGTGAAGGGCGCTGAAGCCTTGGCGGTGGAAGCCGACATTGCCCGCGTGTACCTGGCCGACGCAGTCGACTTGGTGGAGAAAGCGGCCAAAGATGCCATTGGCAGCATGGCCGAGGGCGACGAGCAGCGCCTGCTGCTCATGGGCCTCAAGCGCTTCACCAAAGCTGAGCTCATCAACGTGAAAGAGTCGCGCCGCCGCATCGCCGCCAAGCTGATTGAGGCCAACGAGTACGCGCTTTAAGAACACAGATTAGCACGAACTTTAACGGATTCCACGGATTTTGTGGACGACATAAAAGGGCCGCTCCTGGATGGGGGCGGCCCTTTTTCGTAGCGCCCTGCGAAAGTCTGCGTCGCTGGTGCGAACCTCTGTGGGAACTGACGTGGTGTTACTTCACCATAATCTTATCCAACTGCAAGGCGGCTGATTTCTTGCTGGGCCGGCTCACGCCGATGATGGTTTTCTCGTTCAGCCAGGCGCTGAAATCTTTCACGTAAGCCAACTGCTGGTCGTCGGCCACATTCAGCTTCAGACGCTCAGGAGCGCTGATTACACCGGTCTGTACGTTCACGCGGCGCAGGTAGAGGTCCGATTTCTTATTGATGTTTTCGAGGGTGAGCAGCTGCACGGTGTTGCCGAACACGGCCGCCCGGAAGCCAATGCCGGTGTAGGAGTCGATAGCCGGAGCCACCTGGTCCTTGGCCACGATGGTATGCCAAGTGGGCGCGCCGTACTCGTTGTAGCCGAACAGGTGCAGCTCGCGGGCGTGCACCGGAGCCTCGCTGCCACCTTCCTCAAAATGCTTCTCGCCGATGACGACCAGTTGCTTCTCAGGGGTAAGGAGCATATCAGCTAGGTATACGTCGTCGAGACGCTTGGCGTCGGAACCGCCGGCTTTAGCCACTTCAGCCAGGTACTCGGGCGTGAAGCGAAACTCGGGTGAGAACTTCATGTCGCCGGTGCCGCTGAAGTCAAATTTCACCACCTTCAGGCTGTAGTACTCGCCGGTAGCATAGTCGGCGCAGAGCGCGGCGGCGTACAGGCTGCCGTCGCCGAGCACCGTAAACTTCGCGTCGCGAACCGTCACGGTTTTGCCGCCAAACACGCCACCAACCGGAACGCCCAGCACCTTGATTTCGGTAGAAGCCCCGGCCGGGTAGCGGCGCACCGTCAGCTTCTTCATGCCCTCGCTGATGAGCGTGACGTACTGCGTGCCGTCGTTGGCTACGTACACGGCCGGCGAGAAAAAGTCGCCTAGCGCGCGGAAGTCATAGTTCTTGTCTTCGATTTTAGTGCCGCTCTGGTCGAAGAGGGTGGCGGCCATGCTCTTCACCTGCTGCTCGCGGGTGAAGTAGCGAAAGGCCAGCAGGCGTGAGCCATCGGGCGAGATGCTCACGCCGGGCCGGCGGTCGCGCGGGGCCACGGCCATCAATACCTTGGAGGCCGCTTTCTGCCCCCCCTGCAGGCTCACGGGCACCAGGGTTAGGTTCTGGCCGTTGTCATCCTTGTGGTGCAGCACGACGAGGGCCTGCTGCGTGCCGCGCCCGAACGCCTCCAGCGTTTCGCCGGGCGCGATGGGAATGGTGGTGCTCCACTGCTTTTTCAGGTCGGTATCGTAACGCTCCACCGAATAACTGCCCGAGCTCTGGTGGGCCAGAATGACAAAGCCCGAACCGTCGGCCAGCGGCAGCGACTTGCGCGGTACACGCATGTCGTAGCGGTCGGCACCCTGCTCGGGCAAATAGCTGAATGGTACCGACTTTACCTTTTGCGCAAGGGTTGGGCCTGGCGCAGCAAGCAATCCGCTGGCTAAGCTCAAACTGAGGAAAAACCGGCGTGTAAAATTTTGGCGTGCATCAAGCATAAACAACTAAAATAAGGCGGCAAGGGTACCCAAAAGTACCTTATTTGGTCCGAGTCAACACCATTCTGGCCAGATTATGGCTAAGCGCTGCGGGCCGCCTAACAAAAAGGTCTCCCAAGCATAACACTTCATTGGTCACCTCCGTAGAGGGAGCCCGTTTACTTTGTATCCAGTTCGCCGGCCCAATCGGGGTAGCTGTCTGCGATACAGGTTTTCCGCCGGAACGACCGAGTAAATAGCCTGATTCAGCGAGATTTTAGGGCTTTTGAGCGGTTTGTTTAATCAAAACATTGTCGCGTCGTACTTTTATCGCCGCGCTATCTATACTTGTTATGAAGTCTTTGCTAAAATTCACACTCTTATCGGCGCTCATCATCGGTGGTCGGCTGGCCAAACAGCCTTCGCCGAATGCGGCTGCTCAGGTTGCTACCCAACATCCCAATAATGGGTCCGTCGTACTGGTACATCAGGTGCTTACTTCCGAGCCGGTTCCACCAACCCAGGAGCAGGACCAGCCCCACAGCGGCAATGGTTTGATAGCCGAGCTTTTCTAAGCAGCTTCGAAAACGACTTTTAACAGGTCGTTTTTTTTTGCCCATTATCGAATGAAGTAGGCTTAGCTGATTCTGCTCCAGTTCACCGCGGTGGCCGGAAGGCTTTCGATATGATGGCGGATGGCAGCGTTGGCCGGGCTGGTCAGGTTAGGGTCTTCAGCCAGCAGCGCCTGGGCTGCGGCCCGGCTTTCGCTTAAAATACGTCCATCCTTGGCCAGGTCGGCAATCAGGAGGTCGAGCACACCGCTCTGCTGGGTGCCCATCAGGTCGCCGGGGCCGCGCAGCTTCAGGTCAATATCGGCAATTTCGAAGCCGTTGTTGGTACGTACCATCGTTTCGAGGCGGGTGCGGGCATCCTTGCTCAGTTTGAAGCTCGTCATCAGAATACAGTAGCTCTGGTCGGCCCCACGGCCCACGCGGCCGCGCAGCTGGTGCAGCTGGGAGAGGCCGAATCGCTCGGCGCTCTCAATCACCATTACCGAAGCGTTAGGTACATTCACGCCCACCTCAATTACGGTGGTAGCTACCATAATCTGGGTTTCCTGCTTGATGAAGCGCTGCATCTCGTAGTCCTTCTCCTCGCTCTTCATGCGCCCGTGCACGATGCTGATTTGGAACTCCGGGAAGGCCCGACTCACGCTTTCGTAGCCGTCGGTCAGGTCCTTGTAGTCCATCGTTTCCGACTCCTCAATCAGTGGGTACACGATGTACACCTGTCGCCCCCGTTTCACCTGGTCCCGGATAAACTCGAACACCTTCAGACGGTTGGCGTCAAAGCGATGCACCGTCACAATGGGCTTGCGGCCGGCCGGCAGTTCGTCAATCACGCTTACGTCTAGGTCGCCGTACAGCGTCATGGCCAGCGTGCGTGGGATGGGCGTAGCCGTCATCACCAGCACGTGTGGGATGATGTGCGGGTTTTTCTGCCACAGCTTCGAGCGCTGCGCTACCCCGAAGCGGTGCTGCTCGTCCATAATGGTCAGGCCTAGGTTGCGGAACTGCACCACGTCCTCCAGCAGAGCATGGGTACCGACTAGCATGTGCAGGGTGCCGGCGCGCAGGGCCTCGTGCAGCACGCGCCGCTCGGCGGTGCGGGTGCTACCCGTTAGTTTACCAATCTGAATACCCAGCGCGTCGGCATACACTTTCAGGCCCACGTAGTGCTGGTCGGCCAGAATTTCAGTGGGAGCCATGATGCAGCTTTGCGCGCCGTTGTCGGCCGCCATTAGCATGGCAATGAAGGCTACAATGGTTTTGCCCGAGCCCACGTCGCCCTGCAACAGCCGGTTCATCTGCCGGCCGGTGCAGAAATCCTTGTAGATGTCGTGAATCACCCGCTTCTGCGCGCCGGTGAGGTCGAAGGGCAGGTGATTCTTATAGAAGTCAACCAACGTGGGTACTTCCTTAAAAATCTGGCCCGCTAGCATCACCTTGCGCTGGTCGCGCTGCCGCAACAGTTTCAGCTGCACGTAGAACAGCTCCTCAAACTTCAGCCGAAACTTGGCCGCCGCCAGCAGCTCGTTGCTTTGCGGGAAGTGAATCTGCTGCATGGCTTGTGCCTTAGGCATCAGCCCGTACTGCTGAATAAGCTCCGGCGACAGCGACTCGCTGATGTGCGGGCCGGCTAGCTTTAGCAGTTCGCCCACCATGCGCATAATGGCCTTGCTGTCGACGCGGTGGTAGTTTTTAAGCTTCTCCGACGTGTTGTATACCGGCTGCAAAAAACTCTGGCCCGGCTTGTTCTCGCTCACCTCTTCCAGTTCGGGGTGCGCCATTTGGGGCCGCCCGTTAAACATGGTGGGCTTGCCGAAAACCACGTACTCCTGGTTGTTGCGGGCGAACTGCTGCACCCACTTCACACCCTTAAACCATACCAGTTCCAGCTCGCCGGTGCCGTCGCCCAACTTGGCTGTGAGGCGCTGCTTGGGGCCTTCGCCCACCAGTTCCTTGCCGCGCAACATGCCGCGCACCTGCACGTAGGGCAGCTCGTCGTTCAGGTCGGCTACGCGGTATACCTGCGTCCGGTCGAGGTACCGAAACGGATAACGCTGAATCAGGTCGCCGTAGGTAAACAGGCCCAACTCTTTGCCCAGCAGCAGCGCGCGCTGGGTGCTGCCCACCGTCCGCAGGTGTTCCAGCTTGGTATTAAAAAAGTTGCTCATTGCTTAGCTATAAGCTGTCAGCGACAGGCTGCAAGCTTTTGGCCGGAGAATATTATGCGCGGAAACCGTGCAGCTGATAGCTTAATTTTTGTAATGCAATGTGTTCAACATCTTTACCATGTCAGTCTTCACGTACTCAATCACCGGGGCCAGCGAGTCATTATCGGTAGCGGTACGGAAGTAGAGCGCCCCGCGGAAGAAATGCCGGGTACTATCGGTTGTGTAGAACTGAAACTGGCTCGGCACCTCACCCGACAACTCAAACACCGAAGCCTTCATCCCGCTGGGCGTCTTCAGAATCCGCTCGTCGATGGCCGTGGCCTTGATTTCGTGCTTGCCGGTAAGCTTGCGCGCGTCCTCCATCATCTTGTTATAGAGGCGGCGGTCGCGCTGCACATCCATATAGGTAATCTGTACGTTGGCGTGGAGCTTCGGGTAGTACACATTCAGCCAGTGCGGCTGGGCCATGTAAGAGGAGTCACGCTTAATCACGGCTTCCTTCGAGTACTGAAACTCATATGGGTGCCCGGCCGGCAGCAGCTGGTAGCGGTGCGGGGGCAGGGTGATGCGGTTGTAGCCCTTGGGCTTGGGCGTAAAATCGGGTGCCGACGAGCAGTTCGCCAGCAACGCCGGCCCTGTAAGCAACAGCAGAAAGGGAAAATATCTCATGAAATAAGTCGTGTCATGCAGAGCGGAGCGAAGCATCGCGCTCGAATCGTTCAACGATTGATATTACTACTGCCACAAGCTACATGCTCCGCTCGGCCTAGCCGTTCTAACAAAATCGTTTTGACCTTTCAAAGGTAACGGCTGGCACCACGAAAAAAGCCCCGGCG
>JANXMN010000099.1 GCA_025354605.1 Hymenobacter sp.
CATCACGCAGGTGCCCATCAGCTTTCGGATGTCGGCCACGCTCATCGCCCTGATGGCCCTGCTGCCGGCCCTGGGCATCTCGTTGTTTCTGGCCCGCGAGTTTGCCACCAACAGCGAGCTGCTGCTCGTGAAGCTGCGCCAGGTGGAGGAGCTCTCGGCCGAGGCGGCCGACCGGCAGGCCGAGCAGCAGGCCCTGCTGGCCACCGAAAACGAGCGGCTCGAAATTCAGGTGGCGGCCCGCACCATGGAGGTGGCCGGGCAGCGCGACCGCGCCGAGCAAGCCCTTGCCCGCCTGCACGAAACCCAGCAGCAGTTGGTGCAGGCCGAGAAAATGGCGTTTCTGGGCGAGCTCACGGCCGGCATTGCCCACGAGCTGCAAAACCCGCTCAGCTTCATGAAAAGCTTTGCCGACGTGAGCACCGGGCTGGTGGCCGAAATTGATGAGGCCGAAGGCGGCACCGGCGAGCTGGGCCACGAGATTCTGGCCGGGCTGAAGCAGAACCTGCGCGAAATCAGCCAGCACGGGCAGCGGGCCTCGTCCATCATCAAAGACATGCTGGAGCACTCGCGCAGCGGCACCGCCCAGCGCGCCGAAACCGACCTCAACGCCCTGGCCCACGAATACCTGCAGTTGGCCTACCAGGGCTTCAAAACCCGCGAGCAGGCCTTTGAGGCCCTGCTGACCGTGGACCTGGATGCCAGCGTGCGCCCCCTGGCCGTGGTGGCCGCCGACCTGGGCCGCGTGCTGCTCAACTTGGGCACCAATGCCTTCCACGCCGTCCACAGCTTCCGCCCGCAGGCCGGCCCCGGCTACGCGCCTGAGGTAACGCTGCGCACCCGGGACGTGCCGGGCGGGGTAGAAATCCGGGTGCGCGACAACGGGCCGGGCATGCCGCCCGAAGTGCGCGACCGGGTGTTCGAGCCGTTTTTCACCACCAAGCCACCCGCCGAAGGTACCGGCCTGGGCCTCTCGCTCAGCCACGACATCATTACCAAAGGCCACGGCGGCACGCTGACGGTGACCAGCATCGAGGGCGAGGGGGCCGAATTCATTATCACCCTGCCGAGGAAGGAAGCACGGGCGGCCGGGCCAGCCCCGCATGCCGAGTAGCTTTCGAATTGAAATAAAGAAGTAACGGTCAACAGCTGACTTACCGACTTGCCGGGCGACGGATACTTTCCCCGCTGCCGCCGGTGCCAGAGCGGCGTCCGCCGCGCTAACTTGCGCCCTGCCTCCTCCTGCCTTTTGCCGCCATGAGCCCACGTACTGGCAACGCCGACCTCCTGCTGTATGCTCCTATCGCCTTCGGCATCGCGCGCGGGCTAGGCAAGTTTTTGAACTTGCCCGCCCGCCTGCCGCGCTGGGACCGGCTGCTGCGCAACATCTGGCTGCCGGCGGTCGTGTTGTACGGCCTGACGCTGGCCCTGCAATTTAAATCGCCGCTGCTGGGTGAATACTATTGGCTGGCCGTGGAAACCACGTTTGGCGTGCTGCTACTGCTGCTGAGCTACTATCGGCCGGCCCGCTCTCTGCTCATGGGCTTGGGTCCGCTGTGGCTGTATAACCTGCTCACTACGGGCCTGCTATCGGTAGGCAGCGGCCTGCTCAAAACTTACGACGACGGTTTCGATACCGCTCATGGCTTTGCTTCACTGTGGCTGGTGGCCTTTCTCTTCATTGCCCGCGGCCAGAAAAAGCAGCTGGAAAAAGAGCGGCTGCTCCGCGAGGAGGATGAAAAAGCCCGCCGCCGCATTGAGGTTCAGAACGTGGAGCTGGAGCGCCTGGTGGCCGAGCGCACCGCCAACCTCACCACCCAGGCCGAGGAGTTGCGCGGTGCCCTCACGGAGCTGCGCACCGCCCAGGCCCAGCTGGTGCAGAGCGAGAAGATGGCCAGTCTGGGCGAGCTCACGGCCGGCATTGCCCATGAGATTCAGAACCCGCTCAATTTCGTGAACAACTTTGCCGAGGTAAGCGCCGAGCTCATTACCGAGCTGGAAGAGGAGCGCGCCCGCCCCGAGCCCGATGCCGGCCTGGAAGACGAGCTGCTGGCCGACCTCAAGCAGAACCTGCTGAAGATAACCCAGCACGGCGGCCGGGCCGCCAGCATTGTGCGCGGCATGCTCGAACACTCGCGCACCAGCACCGGCGAGCGCGTGCCCACCGACCTCAACCAGTTGGCCGACGAGTACCTACGCCTGGCCTACCACGGCCTGCGTGCCAAGGATAAGTCCTTCAACGCCACGCTGAAACCCGACTTCGACCCCGCCCTGCCCCTCGTGCCCGCCCTGCCCCAGGACCTGGGCCGCGTCCTGCTCAACCTGCTCAACAACGCCTTTTATGCCGTGCGCCAGCGCCAGCAGCGCGGCGAAAGCGGCTACGCGCCCACCGTGCGCATCGGCACCCGCCGGGTGGGCGGGGGCGAGGTAGAAATCCGGGTGACCGACAATGGCAGCGGCATTCCCGAGAGCGTGAAGCAGAAAATATTCCAGCCCTTTTTCACCACCAAGCCCACCGGCGAAGGCACGGGCCTGGGCCTGTCCTTGAGCTACGACATCATCACGCAGGGCCACGGCGGCACGCTCGCCGTCGACAGCCGCGAAGGGGAGGGCACCACCTTCACCATCACCCTGCCGGGGCCGGCCGCCGGCCAGGGGGCGGGGTAATGAACGGCCGCGCGGCGGCGCTACATTTGTGCCTGCCGCGATGCCGTTGCCCGGCCGGCTAGCCGGGCTCTGGGCGTGCGTCAATGGTGCTGCGCTGCCGGAGCGTGGGTGCCCACCGGCGGGTGGCTGCCAGGGCGCACCAGCTTCGAGACCGCGCCCATTTTCAAACATTCCCAACCGCCTTCGGTGCGTAGTTTCCGCCTCCTGTTTCGCGCTGCTCCGCTGCTGTGGCGGCCCCCGCTGCTGCTGGGCCTGCTGCTGCTGACGGGGCTATGGCCGGGCGCCACGGCCGGGGCCGGCACCCCGCCGCGCCCGGCTCCGCTCACGGTGTCGCGGGTGGTGCTCGATAGCCTGCGCCACCTGCTCACCCTGCCCCAGACCGACTACGACCGGGTGCTGCTGCTGTGCCAGGTGAGCGACCAGGTTTGGACCCAGCGTACCGATTCGGCTGCCCAGTATGCCCGGCAGGCGCTGGCGCTGGCCCGCCGCGTGGGCTACCGCCGCGGCGAGGGCGAAGCCCTGAACCGCCTGGGCGCGGCCCTGCGCGAAAGCAACCTGACCCGCTCGCTGGAGCTGTTTCAGCAGTCGATGCGCCTGGCCCGCGCCAGCCACGACCAGGCCCTACTGGCCCGCAACCTGCGCAGTATCGGCATCATCTACGTGTATCTGCGCGACCGGCACGCAGCCCTGAGCTATTATTTTCAGGCCCTAGAAATAGACGAGCAGCTGCACGACCAGCGCGGCGTGGTGCTCGAACTCAGCAACATCGGGTTGGCCTACGACCTGTTCGGGCAACTCGATTCGGCCCAGCTTTACCAGGGGCAGGCACTGGTGTTGGCCCGGCAGCTGCACACGCCCACCAACTACATTCTCTACGGCCTGGGCAACGAGGCCCGCCGCCGGGGCGAAGTGGCCCAGGCCCGGAGCTACTATCGCCAGAGCATCGCCGAATCGAAAAAGGTGGGCCACCTGCGCAGCCTCAATTTCGCCTACGTGGGCCTGGCCCAGCTCTACCAGCAGCTCGGCCGCCTCGATTCGAGTACCTACTTCGCGCGCCTGGGCTGCCAGGCCGGGCGTACCAACGGCTTTTTGCGCGGCGTGCTCAACGCCAGCACCCTACTCACCCAGAACTTCAAGCGGCGCGGCCCGGCCGACAGCGCCCTGCGCTACCAGAGCCTGATGCTGGTGATGAAAGATACTTTATTCGGGCAGGAGAAGGTGATGCAGCTGCAGCGCCTGCACGACCGCGAGCAGCAGCGCGCCCAGCAGGCCGCCGCCAGCCAGGCGGCCCTGCGCATGCACTACCGCACCCTGGGGCTGGTGGCTGGGCTGGTGGGCCTGCTGGTGCTGGCCGTGATTCTGGCCCGCCACGGCCGCCAGCAGGAGCGCGCCCGCGAGGCCCTCGAGCAGTCGCTGGCCGAGCTGAAGACGGCGCAGGACCAGCTGGTGCAGCGGGAGAAGATGGCGTTTTTGGGCGAGCTCACGGCCGGCATTGCCCACGAGCTGCAAAACCCGCTCAGCTTCATGAAAAGCTTTGCCGAC
>JANXMN010000108.1 GCA_025354605.1 Hymenobacter sp.
CGGCCGCCGGGTGTAGGTGCGCCGCAGCCCCCCGCCGGCCAGCACCACCGAGTCGACGGTATAGGCCCCACGCAGGGCGGCTTTGTTGATGTCGGCCTGAAAGAAAATCATCAGCTCGTCGGCCCACTTCACGGCGGGCACGCGCACGGTTTCAGGTACCTCGGCGCGCAGGTGCACCTGCTTGGTCACGGCCGCGTGGCGCTGCTCCAGCTGCGCTACCTGCCGGGTCAGCAAGCCCTTCACATCGAAGTACAGCGGGCGGCGGGCCGGCGGCGCGGCGGGGCCGGCATCGCCGCAGCCGGCCAGCAGGGCCGCTCCCGGCAACCCGCCCAGCACCCACGCTAATAGAACGGCCCCGCGCTTACGCATTCGGAGCGGCGTTGGGGCGCAGCAGGTTCAGGCCCGTCATCTCGGCGGGCTGGGGCAGGCCCATCAGCGCCAGAATGGTGGGGGCCAGGTCGCCGAGCTTGCCCTCGGCCAGGCCGCCGTGGTAGTCGTTGTCGGCCAGGATGCAGGGCACCAGATTGGTGGTGTGAGCGGTGTTGGGCGAGCCGTCGGCGTTGCGCATGAACTCGGCGTTGCCGTGGTCGGCAATGATGATGCTGGCGTAGCCAGCAGCCAAGGCGGCTTCCACTACGGCGCGGGCGCAGGCATCGGTGGTTTCCACTGCTTTCACCACGGCCTCAAACACGCCGGTGTGGCCCACCATGTCGGGGTTAGCAAAGTTGAGCACCACGAAATCGGCCGACTTAGCCTGCAGCTCGGGCACCAGCGCATCGCGCAGGTCGGCGGCGCTCATCTCGGGCTGCAGGTCGTAGGTGGCCACCTTAGGCGACGGGCGCAGAATGCGGCGCTCACCAGCAAATTCGGTTTCGCGGCCACCCGAAAAGAAGAACGTGACGTGCGGGTACTTCTCGGTTTCGGCAATGCGTAGCTGGGTTTTGCCGTGGGCCGCCAGCACCTCGCCGAGGGTGTTGTTGAGGTTGTCCTTCTCAAAAATCGGCGTCACGCCCGTAAACGTGTCGTCGTAGTTGGTCAGGGTGAGGTAGTGCAGGTTTAGGCGCTGCATCTGGAAAGCGTGCATGTCCTGCTGGGTGAGCACCTCCGTGATTTCGCGGCCGCGGTCGGTGCGGAAGTTGAAGCACAGCACCACGTCGCCCTCCTCAATGGTCGCCAGCGGCTGCCCGTCGGGCCCGGTTTTCACGATGGGCTTCAGAAACTCGTCCGTTACCCCCTCCTTGTACTGCTCCTGCACGGTCTGAATCAGGTTCTGCGAGGGCGTGCCGATGCCGTGCACCAGCAGGTCGTAGGCCACTTTCACCCGCTCCCAGCGCTGGTCGCGGTCCATGGCGTAGTAGCGGCCCACCACCGAGGCGATTTTGGCCCCGGTGCGCTCGTTCGACTGCTCCAGCTCGTTGATGAAGTGCACGCCGCTCTTGGGGTCGGTGTCGCGCCCGTCGGTAAAGGCGTGGACAAATACGCGGCGCACCCCCGCTTCGTGGGCAATGGTGCACAGAGCTTTCACGTGGTCGATGTGCGAATGCACGCCGCCATCGCTCAGCAGGCCAATCAGATGCAAGGGCTTGTCGTTGGCCAGCGCGTACTCCAGGGCGTGCGCCAGGGCGGGCACCTGAGCCAGCTTGCGCTCGCGAATGGCCCGGCCAATGCGCACTAGCTCCTGGTCGACCACCCGGCCGGCCCCAATGTTCATGTGCCCCACTTCGGAGTTGCCCATCTGCCCCTCGGGCAGGCCCACGGCCTCACCCGAAGCCTGGAGCGTGCTGTGCGGAAAATGCTGTAACAGTTCGTGATAGAACGGCGTGCGCGCCGCATCAACCGCCGATACCGTCGGATTCTGCGGAATGCCCCAGCCGTCGAGAATCACCAATAATACCTGCTTACTCATGGGGCAAAGATACGCCCGCCCCGCCCGAAGGACTGAATGTTTCTACCTTCGCCACTGCTTTTGCCAGTGCCCATTCTACTGGTAAGCTGTTGGCACCTTGGCACTATTTTCGCTTCACGTAACCCAATTGCGGATGACGCACTTATACCTTCGATAATGAAACGCTATTTAATTAGAATGCTAATCCTGGGGTGGCTACTCATCCTTGGGATAGGCGCCGCCCAGGCCCAGGGCGATAACCTGGGAGCCGTGCGCGGGGCCCTGCGCAATGGCTCATCGCGCGAGCTGTCGCAGTATTTCGCGCCCACCGTCGAGGTGGGGTTCGATGGCGACAAGCAGGGCTACAACGCCACCCAGGCCGAAATTGTCATCAAAGACTTCTTCTCTAAGAATACGCCCAGCAGCTTCGAGTTCATTCATCAGGGCGAGAGCAAGGAAGGCATTCAGTACGCCATCGGGCGCTACGTGGGCCGCACCGGCACCTTCCGGGTGTTCGTCAAGCTCAAGCCCTCCCGAGGTGCCCCGGTAATTGACACCCTGGATTTCACCAAGGAATAAAAAACGAGCCCCGGCCCACGCCTTGTCCTTACCCACATCTCAGGACTGGTTAAGTTGGGTGGCGAGCCGGACGCCCTCGACGAGCAAGCGCAAGCTCATCAGGCCACGCCACAGGGTTTGCCAGCCGGGTGGTCCGTCGCCTTTGCGGCCCAGATGGCCGCC
>JANXMN010000137.1 GCA_025354605.1 Hymenobacter sp.
GATGAGGCCGTGCTGAGCCACCCCGTTCACCACGGCGTGCTCGAAGGGTGAGTGGCATAAATTATACGGGATACTGGTCCCGAACACCTCCAGCAGCTTGTTCAGGTACTCGCTCCAGGCAATGCTCACGGTGGCCGCGCCCAGGGCGTACTCCATTATCAGCGCCCAGCCAATGACCCAGGCCACGAACTCGCCCATGGTGGTGTAGGCGTAGGTGTAGGCCGAGCCGGCGAAGGGAATCATGGCCGCGAACTCGGCGTAGCACAACCCGGCGAACACGCAGCCGATGGCCGCCACGATGAAGGCCAGCGTGACGCCCGGCCCGGAAGCCTGCGCGGCGGCCGCGGCCGTGCGCACAAACAGGCCCGCCCCGATGATGGCGCCCACGCCCAGGGCGACGAGGTTGCCCGCGCCCAGCGTCCGCTGCAGCGTGCCGTGCCCGGTCGAGTTGGCCTCGCCCAGCAGCACGGCCAGGGGTTTTTTGGCGAAAATACTTGCCATGTGTAGTGGTGTGAAGGAAAAAGAAAATGAAATGAATGGGGAGTTAAAAACCGCTTCTGGCGGGCCGCAGGGCATTGCCCACAGCCCCGGCCATGCCGGCGGGGCCGAAATATAGGCAGCAAATTCCCGTCGTTTAGCAGTCGGGCTGGCCCGCTCCTTGCCAGGTGCCGCCGATATTGCCGCCCGGCCCGCTCCGGGGCTGGTCGAAACTCCGCTATAATCCCTTCTTTGCTTTCATGAAAAAGCTGCTGCTACTCCTCGCCGTGGGCGGGGCCGCTACCACCACGGCCCGCGCCCAGTCGCCCGCTCAACAGGCCGGCTCCGCGCCCACTACCATCATTCGCACCGTGCCGCCGGCCGGGGGCCTCCAGCAAACGCCCGAGGGCATGGTGGCCCGCCGCATCGAGTACCTCACCGCCGAGCTCGCCCTCAACGCCGACCAGCAAACCCAGCTCAAGCCCATTCTGCTGGCCCAGCGCGAGCAGCTGCAGGCACTGAAGGCCGGCCGCACCACTGGCGGCCGCCGCTACGGCTCGCCCCAGGATATGAAAGCCGCCGAAGTGAAGTTCGACGAGCAGCTCAAGACGGTTTTCACGCCCGAGCAGTTTAATAAGTACACCCAGATGAAAGTAGACCAGGTGGGCAAGCTGCCCGGCGGCCGCCGCCCCGGGCGCCCCGGGGCCCGCCCCGCCGCCCCGGCTCCGACGGAATAATGCGCCGGCTGGCCGGTAAAGCGGCCCGCTCCGTCGATTCGCACATTGGAGCGGCCCACCCGCTCCGTAGCTGGCCCGGTGCTTGCCAATACCTGAACAGGCTATACGCCATTTCCCCCTTCACCCCTCACCAACCTTATTCCATGAAAAAGTCCCTGCTGCTCGCCGCCCTGGCCATTGCCACCGCCAGCTTCGCCCACGCCCAAACCACGCCCACCACCACGGCCCCGGTTAAAGTAACCGGCTCCGATGCCAAGCAAACGGCCGTGCACCAAGAAATGATGACCAAAGGCCAGCCCGCTCCCAAAGGCGGCCACAAGCCCGGCAAAACGCCCGCCCAGAAAGCTGACCACAAGGCCGCCAAAATGGCCAAGGAGCTGGGCCTGAATGCCGACCAGGAAAACAAAGTCGAGCAGATTCTGCTGGCCGAAAACACCGAGATGAAGACCCTGCACGACCAGGCCGCCGGCTCGCACGGCATGTCGCCGGCCATGAAAACGGCCCGCGCCAAGTACGACGGCCAGCTCAAGGCCGTGCTCACGCCCGAGCAGTTTGCCAAGCTGCAGGCTAAGCGCGCCGAGCACAGCGACGACAAGATGAAAGAGCACGGCGGCAAAATGAAAATGAAGAGCTAGTCGCCGCCTTTATCAACCGCTTACTGAGCAGCCTCACCCGTTTCGGGTGGGGCTGCTTTGTTTATTGGTGCAAGCGCTGCTGCCTCTCGGCCCTGGCCACGGCGCAACAGCCCAGCATGGTTGCAAGACAAGTCCGACTGGAGTATTGCCGGCCTTGAAACCGCTGGCGCGGCATCAGCAGCGACTTCGCTATTTTTGTCGATTGCCTTTCCCCTCATTGCTTTCATGCTGCGCCAGTATATCTACTTAAACAACCGGCAGCTAGCGAGCCTGCTGCTGCTACTGACCAGCTTTTCGCTCTGTGCCCAGCCCTCGGCCGATAGCAGCCGCGTGGTGAGCAACAACGTCCAAACCATTCGGGAAGGTGAATTCCGGCTGGAGCAATGCGTGCTGGCGGCCGACGGCAGCAGCCAGCAAGTGCGCCTAACGCTGCCGAAACTGTATGCCTTGGTCGCCTCGGCCCAAAGTGGCCCGCGCAACCTGTACGTCATGCGCAAGTACGCGTCAGATTCTACCGCGCTGCTGCTCACCGACTCGCTGGGCCGGGTGGTGCAATTGGCGCGCATGGTGGTAGCTGGTTCGCACTCGGCGTTGTCGCCGCTGCCCCCGCCGCAGGTGCTGGGCTTGGCAGCCGGCCGGGGCTTTGTGCTGCTGCTGCCCACCAAAAAAGCCTGCCGGGTGCGCTGCCTGGCCCCCAACCTGGCGACGCGCTGGGCCCGAGAGCTGCCTGCCGAACCGATTATCCAGGCGCTGGCCAGCGAATCGCATGTGTGGGTATTGCAGCAAAAGCTGCTCGCGCAAGGCACGCCGTTGCCGCTCATCCATACGCTCGCCCTCACTACTGGCGAACTGAGCTATGATGGCTCGCTTCAACTCAAAGACGCGCTTGAAGCTGCTACCCTGGTGCCCGAGGGCCTGCTGCTGCTCGGCCACTCCGACGACCAGCACGTTCGTCAGCTGCCCATTGGGCAAGCACTGCCGCATAGCAAGCGGGTCGATTTCATGCTGGTTATTAAGCCCAATGGCCAACGCCAACTCGCCCAGGCTTTAGTGTGGCCGGACGGCATCCGTCCGGCGTTTCACTGGCAGGGAGCCTACCCCCTTAGTGGTGGCTACCAGCTAATCGGCCAGGCGATACGCCGCACGCCGAACGTTGCGTCCTATCTGCTCTCCGCCATAAGCGTGGCTACGTTCTTTTGGGAAGGCCCTTTTTACCTGATTGCCTTTGGCGGCTATACTAACGAACACCCCGCTGGCCTGCTGATGGCCCAGCTTCGGCCTGATGGCCTGCTTGCCGATGTGCATACGCTGGCAACCGTGCCTGAATCCCTGACTACTAATCAACTGCTGGCCGACAGCACGGTGGTCGGCTCAGCCCGCTCGGCCGCAGTTCGGGCGGTGGGCCTCAGCCCTGACCACTGGTACCTGATTCTGAACACCGACCGGCAGGTGCTGCTGTATGAGCCGGCCAGCCGAGTGTTCCGGCCCTTGGTGGCCGCGCGCCCGGCCCGGCCCACGGTGCTGGCCATCGAGCCGGGCCGGGCGCTGGTGGGCTGGGCCTGGCAGCCCGACCGCACGCTGCCCGATTTCGAGTGGGTAGCCTGGCCCTGAACTACCGGACCACGGCGAAACTCCTCATCCGGCGTTTATATTTGAATTCTTCACCCAACCAATTTGGGGCACCGCCGCTGTGACGGCTCCCTAAGCGCATTTCCCTATGCCTCCTCTCCCCAGTAGCACGGCTTCGGCCGTGCAGATTCAGCAGTTTTACGACAAGGGCCTGGCCCACGCCAGCTACGCCGTGCGCTGCGGCCGCGTGGTCGCCATCATCGACCCCGGCCGCGACCCCCAGCCCTACTACGACTTTGCCGACGAGCACGAAGCCCGCATCGTGGCCGTGATTGAGACGCACCCGCACGCCGACTTTGTGTCGTCGCACCTGGAAATTGCCCGGGAAACCGAGGCGACCATCTATTGCAGCAAGCTGGTGGAAGCCAAATACCCGCACCACGGCTTCGATGACGGCGACCGCATCAAGCTCGGCACCGTCGAGCTGCACGCCCTCAATACCCCCGGGCACTCGCCCGATTCCATCAGTATTCTGCTGCTCGATGAGTTGGCCCAGAGCCGGGCCGTATTTACCGGCGACACGCTGTTTGTGGGCGACGTGGGCCGGCCCGACCTGCGCGAAGACGCCGCCGGGGGCGGCCACCAGCGCGAGGCCCTGGCCGCCCAGCTCTACCACAGCACCCGCACCAAGCTGATGACCCTGCCCGGCAGCACCAAGGTGTACCCGGCCCACGGCCCCGGCAGCCTCTGCGGCAAAACCACCAGCCCCGACCTCGACTCGACCATTGCCCGGGAGTTGAAAACCAATTACGCCCTGCAACCCATGTCGCAGGACGAGTTTATCCGGGTGCTGCTCGAAGACCAGCCCTTCGTGCCCAAGTACTTCGGCCACGACGTGCAGCTCAACAAGCAGGGTGCCCCCAGCCTGGAAGACAGTATCCGGGCGGTGCCGCACCCCGCCAGCACCGCCCCCCTCCCCCCCGGCGTGCTCATCATCGACACGCGCCCGGCCGCCCGGTTCCGCACCGGCCACCTGCCGGGCGCCATCAACCTGCAGGATGGCGGCAAGTTCGAAACCTGGCTGGGCTCGGTGGTTGGCCCGCGGGAAAAGTTTTACCTGCTGGCCGACACCAACATTGCCCTCGATGCGGTGGTGCGCAAAACTGCTAAAATTGGCTACGAGGGCAACATCGCGGGCGCGCTGCTGGCCCCGGCCGAGCTGCCTGCCACCTCGCCAGCCGTGGAGGTGGCCGCCGTGCGCGAGCACCCCGAGCAGTTTACCATCGTCGACATCCGCAACCGCGCCGAGGCCAAAACCCCGGTTTTCCCGAACGCCTTGTTGATTCCGCTGCCCGAGCTGCGCGAGCGGGCCCACGAAATCCCCACCGATAAGCCGGTGCTGGTGCATTGCGCCGGCGGCTACCGCTCGGCGGCCGGGGCCAGCATCGTGCAGGCGGCATTGCCAGATGCGGAAGTGCTGGATTTAGGCGAGGCCGTGACGGAGTTTCAGAAGGCGGCGGTGCATTAAAGTGGTTGCGGCAATTCTATTCATTTGAAGCAAGGCAAGCAAATGGCACTACCGAAAAAAGGGCTCCGGAAAATCACAGTTGATAATTTTCGCTATGCCTGGAGTGCTACCGGAAATGATGGAGACATCAATGTATCGGTAGCTCCCCTGGATAATGTGGGGCAGTTACTTTCCACAGCTTTTGGCTACCATAGCAGCGTAGTGGCACCATTAGTAAGAGAGGACGGACTGGTGATAGGATACTCGCTAAAACAACAGCTGACCATTACGCCCTATATCATTCGGCAGGTTATCCAGTACGCGTTAGGCCTGGGCTGGAATCCCAAGGAAAAAGGCGCCCAATTCAATGTGCCCGGCATTGAGGAAAAAATCGATTTAAGGCTACCTGGTGAGAATCGATAAATATGCGCTGAAAGCAGAAAGTAGCCTTACCATTTTCGAATTTATCAGCGAAGGCCCCAACGGAAACATTCGGAAGCTGATTCACTTTCAGGAAACGAATGAGCCCGGCGTTTACAATCTGGCTTTTGGTGATAAGAAGGCTGGCTCGGCTGAAATTGATGATTTAGCCATCTCAAATAATGGCGATAGCGAGAAGGTGTTGGCAACGGTAATCTCCGCCTTGTATGCTTTTTTTGATAGATACCCGGACGCCTTCGTTTACGCGACTGGCAGCACCCGGGCCCGAACGCGCTTGTATCGAATGAGCATCAGCCGCTTCTATGATGAAATGAAAACCGACTTTTATCTGTTCGGGCAAACAACCAATGCTTTTCACGAATTTGAAGTGGGCCAGGAATACAGTGGCTTCCTGGCCCAGCGAAAGTTTGCCTAACTAAACTGTACGTGCATGATGAAAACGATAGCCGACCTCAATGCCCGCAAAGCCCCCATCGTGCGCATCGATGCTTCCCTTGACCAGTACCGCGACCAAACGCCTTTTCCGGCCAAGCTCGCCAAGGCAAATGAGCTGCTGAAAACGGCAACGCTTCCCGCCAGGCGGCAACGCGGCTAACATAAAAATGAAACCCTTACCCCACCTGCCCCGGCACCTCCCCGTGCCGGGGCTTTTTGCTGCTCCGTCGCTCCGGTGTCGTTAAGGTTCATCCTGCCCGTTGGTGCCAGCCGGGGCCAGCCACCGCCCACCGCCCCGAAACGACGGCAGCCCAAGGTTCTGCCAGAACCCAACGTTTCTTGCTTAAACACTAAAAACAGGCTCCAAAGTAGGATTTTTATCTAAGGATGGAGCTTTGGAGAGGGTTTTTGAGGCTTTGGAGATACGTGCCGGGGCTTGGGGTGGCGCGGCGGAGGCTTGGGGTGGCCGGGGCCGAACCTGGGAGGGAGCGGCGGCCGCTTTGAGTGGGGCGGCGGGGGGTTGGCAGCGCCTTTTTATCGCAATAGCGAAATAATGTGGGGAAAAGGGCGGCCGGGTGGCGGCGGAAACGGGGCGGCCGCCTACCTTCGGCGGCGCGCACGGCCGGAATGGGCGGCGCGGCTTTCCATTTTTTCACCCCTACCATTTACCTGTATGCTACACCAACGACCGGTTGCCAACTACCCCTTTTCGCAGGCTGCGCTGTGGCAGCGCTGCCTCGATTTGTTTCCGTCGCTGGACCGCGACGCGACCCGCCTGCTCCCGCTGGGGGTGACGGCGGCGCGGATAGCGAAATTCAAGGCCGACACCGACCTGTTTGGCCAGATGGACCCCGACACGGTGCTCGTGCAGGAAGGCGCGGTGGCCACCGACCAGAAAACCGCCGAGCACGACGCGCTGGAAACCAGCATCCAGCGGGTGATGGCCCACGTGGGCCTGCAAGACGGCCCGCGCACGGCGGGCTACAAGCGCTTTGGCGCGACCAACGTGAACAACGCCACCGAGGCCGAGCTGCACCTGGCCGGCGTGATGGTGGTGAAGCAGGGCCGCAAGTACCTGACCGACTACGCCGGCGTGGGCCTGACCAAGGAGCTGCTGGACGCGGTGGAAACCGCCAACGACAAATTCGTGGACGAGCTGACCACCGGCAAGGAAACCAACAACAACCGGCTGGCCGCCACCGATGCCCGCATCGTGGCCGCCAACGCCTTGTTCGCGGAGCTGACCGGGATTTGCGGGGCCGGCAACACCTTGTGGCGCTTCGAGGACCAGACCAAGGCCGACGAGTACGTGGTAGACCGTGCGCCGGCCACCGGCACCGCGCCGCCGACGCCCAAGCCGGCGGCCTAGCCCGCGGCTATCCGAATAGGCCGGCGCGGTCGGGCGGCTTTTTCAGTCGCCCGACCGCTAATCGTGTGCAAACCCACAACGAGTAGCGGGCGGGTGGCTGAAAAAGCCGCCCGCCCGCGCCGGCCCGTATGCCCTATTTGGATAGGCTCTAAGCACTGGGCCTAAAAACCGCTGCGCATTGCTCCCTCATGCCTTTACTTATCGATAAGCAGTTCCTGCTGCGGCTGGCTGTAGCCTTCAACATTGGGGGGGCATTGCCACGGTGCACTGGCCGGAAGGCTGGTTGGTGGTAGGTGGCGGCCGCAACGGCAGGGAGTTCCGCTTTCTGCTGATTGCCGGCCTGCTCGCCATCGCCCCGTTGCTGCCCACGAATAGCCCGGCCTTGTGATTACGCTCAAAAAATTCGCCCCCCCCCATCAGCCCTTTCTCGACGCGCTGTACCGCAGCAGCCGCGAGCCGGAGCTGCGGCTCACCAACTGGAGCGAGGAGCTGAAAACGGCTTTTTGCCGCATGCAGCAGTTGGCCCAGCTGGCCGACTACGGCCGCCAGCCCGGGGCCAGCCACCAGGTCATCTTCCTCAAAAAAAACCCAGTCGGCCGGCTCTTCAGCTGGGAATCAGCCGTCGAAATTCGCCTGGCCGACATCACCGTGCTGCCCAGGTTTCGGGGCAAAGGCATCGGCCGCGCGGCCCTAACGGAGCTGATTGCCACGGCCCGCGTCAAAAAGAAGCCCCTGACCCTGCACGTCGCGCCCGGCAACCCAGCCCAGCGGCTTTACGCCAGCCTCGGTTTTCAGCCAGTGCGGGAGGCCAGTGGCACGCTGCTCATGGAGCTGCTGCCCGGCTGAGGAAGTGCAACCGGGGCCGCCAAAGTATCTTTGGGATTCACTCTACCTCATGCGCGTTCTTCATACCGCCGACTGGCACCTCGGCCAGCACTTCCTCACCGGCCAGGAGCGCACCACCGAGCAGCAGGCGTTTCTCGACTGGCTGCTGCGCCTGGTGCAGGAGCAGGCCATTGATGCGCTGGTGATTGCCGGCGACGTGTTCGACTCCCAGACGCCCTCTTACACGGCGCAGGAGCTGTACTACACCTTCCTGGTGAAGATGCAGGCCACCGGCTGCCGCGACATCGTGGTGGTGGGCGGCAACCACGACTCGCCCACCATGCTCAACGCCTCGCGCCAGCTGCTGCGGCAGCTGCGCATCCACGTGGTGGGTGGCGTGCCCACCGACCCCACCGAGCAGATTATCAGCCTGCGCTACGCCGATGGCCGGCCCGGCCTGCTGGTGTGCGCCGTGCCCTTTTTGCGCGACCGCGACATCCGCCTGGCCCGCGCCGGCGAAACGCCCGACGAGCGCCAGCTGCGCATCCGCCAGAGCATTGCCGACCACTACGCCGCCCTGGCCGACCACGACCTCGTGCGCGGGCAGCGCGCGCTCGATGTGCCGGTGCTGGCCACCGGTCACCTCTACGCGGCCGGCGGCGAGGCCCGCGAAGGGGCCGAGCGCGACGTGCACATCGGCGGGCTGGGGCTGGTGGGGGCCGAGCATTTCCCGGCGGCCTTCGACTACGTGGCCCTGGGCCACCTGCACCGCCCGCAGGTGGTGGGCGGCCGGGCCCACATCCGCTACTCGGGCTCGCCGGTGCCGCTGTCCTTCACCGAAGCCGACGACAAGCAGCAAGTGCTGCTATTGGAGTTCAAGGGGGCCGGGGTGCCCGCCATTACGGCGCTGCCGGTGCCGGTTTCGCGCCGGCTACAGCGCTTCCACGGCACGCTCGACGAGGTGGAGGCCGACCTGCTGGCCTACGACAATTCGGCTTTCGCGCTGGTGGCCTGGGCCGATGTGCTGGTGCGCTCCGACGAAACCCCGGCCGAGGTGCAGCGCCGCGTGCAGGCGGTGCTGCGGCTGCAACAGCTACAGGTGGTGGCCCCGCGCGGCGTGCGCCACCAGCGCGCCACCGAAGTGCCCGACCTGGCCACCGATGCCACCCCGCTGGCCCTGCTGCACGAGCTAACGGTGGACGAGGTGTTTGCCCGGCGCGTGGCTGGCCTGCCGCCCGAGCGCGCCGCCCAGCTCACGGCCACTTTTGGCGAGCTGCGCCAGCTGCTGAACGAAGCCGACCCACTGGCCTGGAGCGGCGAGTAGCCGGGCGGTTACCCGTGCGCCCGGCGGAAAGTACCCTTGCCTGCTACCTTTACTTGTCCGGCCCAGTGCTGGGTAATTATTTTTCCTTTTTCATCATTCCCTCTCTCTTGTTATGAACAAGAAATTATCTGCATTGAGCTTGTTTTTGCTGCTGGTCGTTGCCGACCAGGCGCAGGCCCAGGCTTCTCTAATTGCCAACGGCCTGGTGGCCGCGTTCAACCTGGGCCGCATGGCCGCGCGCAAGAATGCCGCGGCGGCCAGCTTGCCCACGGCAACGACTGAACAATACCGCAGCCATTCGTTTCCGATGCTGCGGACCCCGGCCGAGCTGCTACCCAAAAAGGGGGCGGCCGAAGTAACGGCCGTGGAAACCCAACTCGACCACTTTCACACCGCCCTGCGCGCCGATTCGACCAGCACGCTGTGTACGCCCGAGCAGCTCAAGACTTTTCAGGCATCCATTGCCAGCCTGGCCCGCGCACAGTCGAAGTGGGACTTGCAGACTTACCAGCAGGAGGCCACCTTTTACCTGGCTGAAGATGTGCGGCGGCAGCATACGGCTGCTCCGGCACCCGCCAAATAGGTTATTTTCAACCGAATTATAGTTGACTCCGCGCCCGCCTGGCCAGCTACCCGCTGGCGGGGCGGGCGTACTTTCAGGCCATGAAAATTATCAGCGTCCGTTTCGCTAACCTGAATTCGCTGCCCGGGCCGTTTCTGATTCGCTTCGACGAAACGCCCTTGGCCGATACGGGCCTGTTTGCCATCACCGGCCCCACCGGCGCGGGCAAAAGCACCCTGCTCGACGCCATTTCGGTGGGCCTCTACGGCCGGGTTCCGCGCCACGACCGGCAGGTGGGCGAGATGGTGAGCCGCCACGCGCCGCACGCGTTTTCGGAAGTGGAGTTTGAAGTGCACGAAACCAACCCCGACACCGGCGTGGTGGCCCGGGTGCGCTACCGCTCGCGCTGGGAGGTGAAGCGCAAAACCCGCGGCGACGACAAGGGCGGCCTGGGCCAGGATGCCATGACGCTGGTTTTGAGCCCGTCGGAGGTGGCCGTGGTGAGCGGCAAGGAGTTGGTGCCGACGCGGGTGAGCGAGCTGTCGGGGCTCGATTTCGGGCAGTTCGAGCAGGCCGTGCTGCTGAGCCAGGGCAAGTTTGCCCGTTTCCTGCACGCCCCCGAAAAAGAGCGCAGCGCCCTGCTCGAAAAGATGACCAACGTGGGCATCTACTCGCGCCTGTCGGTGGCGGCGTTTGAGAAAGCCCGCGCCGAGCAGCAGCTCACCCGCGAGCTGCAGATTCGCCTGGAAGCCACCCGCCTGCTGGCCGACGAGGAGCGGGCCGCCCTCGAAGCCCAGCTCGACGAGCTGCACCAGCAAACCGAGCAGCACTACGAAGAGCAGCAGGAGCTGACCCTGGGCCTGACCTGGCGCACCATTCTCGACCAGCTCGACCGCCAACTGGCCGATACCGGCCGCGAAGCCGAGCGCCTGCGCCGCGACGATGACACCCTGCAGCCTGCTTTCGCCCGCCTCGACGGCCACCTGCGGGCCGCCGCCGTAGCCGCGCCGCTGGGCCTGGCCGATGCGGCCGCCACCGAAGTACGCCGCGACGAAAACCAGCTGGCTGAGCTGGCCGCCGCCCTGCCCGCGCTCGGCCTGGCCGCCGACAATGCCGCTACCGCCCACGCCCAGGCCACCGCCGCCCACGCCGCCGCCCAGGCCGAGGAAGACCGCCTGCGCCCCATCCTCGGCCTGGCCCAGCAGCACGATGCCGCCCTGGCCGCCGCCCGCCACCAGTTGGAACTCAGGCAGGAGGACCACGCCCAAACCCGCCAGCAGCACGAGCGCGCCGAAGCCGAGCTGGGCCGCGAAGCCCGGGAAATTGAGCAGCTGCAAAGCCAGGATGCCACCCTGAACAACTGGCTGATTGCCCACAGCGCCGAAAACGACCTCAAAAACCAGGTACTGGCCCTCGACCGCGAAATCATCGACCTGCTGGCTGCCCAGAAGGAAACCGCGGCCCGCGAAGCCACCCGCGCCGAGCTGGCCAAAGCGCAGACCCAGGTAGCCGCCGATTTGCGCCGCCAGCAGGGCCTCGAAACCGAAGCCCTGGCCCGCCAGCAGGCCATTAAGGACGAAGGCCAGCCCTGCCGCACCGAGCGCGACGCCCTGCTGCTGGGCACCACCCCCGCCGCCCTGGCCCAGCGCGCCGACGACCTGAGCGCCCACCGCCAGGGCTTGCAGCAGCTCCTGCCCAAAGCCGAGGCAGCCCACGAGCAGCACACCCGCGCCGAGGCCCTGGCCGGCCAAATCGAGCAGGCCGCCCCGGCGCTGGTGGCCGCCCAAACCAGCGTCACTCACCTCGAAACGCGCCGCGCCGATGTGCAGGCCCTGCTCGACAGCTACCGCCGCGAGCTGCGCACCCAGCAGGCCCTGGCCGACCTCAACCAGCACCGCCAGCAGCTTCGGCCCGGTGAGCCCTGCCCCCTCTGCGGGGCGCTCGAGCACGCCTTCGCCGCCGACTTTGCCGCCGAGGCCGACGAGCAGGAGCGGCGCGTGCAGCAGCAGGAGCTGGCCCTGAATGGCCTCGACGACGAGCTGCGCCGGGCCGCCACCGCCCTGGCCCGCGCCCAGGCCGAGCAGCAGCAGCGCCAGCAGCAGCAGCAGCAGGCTGCCGAGGCCGCCGCCACTGCCCGCCAGCAAGCCGCCAGCCTGGCCGCCGCCCTCGCTCCTGCGCCCACCCGGCCCGATGATGCCGCCGCCGTGCGCGCCCTGCTCGAAACTGCCAGCCGGGAGCAGGCCGCCGCCGCGACGGCCCGCCGCCGGCTGGCCGAACTGGATGAGCTGCTGGAAAAGCTGCGCGACCAGTACGTGCAGGAAGGCGAAGCCGCCGCGGCCGCCCAGCGCGAGCTGCCGCGCCTGCTGGAGCGGCAGGAGGCCACCGAAAAAGACCTGGCCCGGCTGGCCGACGAGCTGGCCTACTGGCAGGAGCAGGCGGGGATTTTCCAGCAGTCGGTGCGTGATATTCTGGCCCCGCACCAGCTAGTGCTGCCCCTGCGGCCGCCCTACGACGGCCTGCTGGCCACCCTGCGCGAGCGCGCCGACCACTACGAGGCCCAGGTGCAGGCCCTGAACGAGCTGGGCAAGGCCCTGGTGGCCAAAACCAGCCAGCACCAGGCCCGGGCCGGCGCGCTGGCCGAGCGCGCCGCCCAGCTGGCCGCCGCCACCGCCCAGCTGCAGGCCGACCAGCGCGCCATCGACGAGCAGCAGGCGGCCCGCCAGGCCCACTACGCCGGCCCCGACCCGGCCGCCGCCACCGGGCAGCTGCGCCAGGCTACCCAGCGGCTGGCCGATGCTGCCCAGCGCAGCCAGGCGCAGGCCGCCGCCGAGCGGCAGGTCCTGGCCATCCGTCAAAACGCCCAAACCGCCCTGCAGGCCCAGCTCGCCACCCACCGCGCGGCCCTGGAAACCTGCCTAACCCAGCTGGCTGAAGCCCTGGCCGCCGCCGGCCTGGCCTCGGTAGCGGAGGCCCGCGCCCTGCTGCTGCCCGCGGCCGAAGCCGAGTTGCTGGCCCAGCGCCGCCAGCAGCACCTCACGGCCACTACGGCCGCCGCCCAGCGCCTGGCCAGCCTCGCCCACGAGCTCAACAGCCACGCCGAGGCGGCCGTTACGGCCCTGAATTCGGCGCAGCTGGCCGCCCAGCTCCACGCCCTTTCGCTGGCCGATGACCTATTGCAGCAGAAGCTGGGGGCCGTAGCCAACCAGCTGAAGCAGGACGACGATGCCCGCCAGCAGCTGGCCGCCGGCCTGGCCGAGCTGCAGCTGCGCCGACAGGAAGAGCAGCGCTGGCAGGATTTGAGCGAGCAGATTGGCTCGGCCCGGGGCGACAAGTTCAGCCAGTTTGCCCAAGGGCTCACCCTCAGCCACCTGGCCCGGCTGGCCAACCTGCGCCTGCGCCAGCTCACGGGCCGCTACACTATTCTGAAAACCCCCAACCGCAACCTGGAGCTGCAAATCGTCGACCACGACCAGGCCGACACCGTGCGCCCGATGGCTTCGCTTTCGGGCGGCGAAAGCTTTCTGGTGAGCCTAGCCCTGGCCCTGGGGCTGAGCGAGCTGGCTGGCCATCAGGCCCGCATCGAGTCGCTGTTCATCGATGAGGGCTTCGGCACGCTCGACCCCGACGCCCTCACCACCGCCCTCGATGCGTTGGAGCGCCTGCAGCACTCGGGTAAAATGATTGGCATCATTTCACACGTATCCGACCTGAAGGAGCGCATTGGCACCCAGATTCGGGTGCGGCCCGGAGCCGGCGGCAACAGCACGGTACACTTGGTTGATGCGCGCGGCACCGAAACCGACTGCGCCACGTAATGCCCCCCCGCGGCACTAGTTGAATTCAACCATTTAACATTCAATTAATATAAATTAGCTGCCCGCAGCCAATGCTGGGCAAGGATTAATTTGTCCAACGCCGTAAATCCGTGGCCGAGTTTTTTGGCGCGTTCGCCGAGCAAAACCCTGTTTCTGGTACCAAGGCGAGGAATATTTACACCTATTTTGGTGAATCTCATTTGCTTTGCGTTTGAGTTGCTAGTATCTTGGCAGGCAAACCACTGACTCGATGCATTTTCAACTACTCTGATATTCCCCTTTCTTCTCATCTTTTTTCGTTTTTTAATTATGAAGTCTCGCCTGACACTTCCATTGCTTCGTAAACTACCGCTCGCGGTGCTGTTCGTGGGCTTGCTGCTGCTGGGTGTCGCGCCCACCGCCCAGGCCCAGACCTGGATGGTCAGCACCACCGCCCAAATCAAGCTGGGCGTGCTTGACAAATACGGGCAACTGGGTACCTACGAGGCCACTTTCGTCGTGCACAACGAGCGCAACGGCAAAGACTATTACCTCGTGAAGCAGCTCGCCAAAGGCCAAAGCGGCGTCGATGTGCTGTTCCCAACCGACCCTTCCGACCCCGAGTACTTCAAGTCGGAAAAAGGCGAAGCGGCCGTTCCCGCACCCGGCCGCTATACCTGGGAGTGCCGCGTGAAAGGCGTACGGGCCGTAGGCGGCCACTTCACTTTCCCCGAGGTCGGCAACGATGTTTCAGTGGTGCAGCGCTAAGCCTGGTTTGCTTATTCCTTGAAGATTTCGCTGAAATTACTTTGAAAGCCCGGCCGTTGGCCGGGCTTTTTCGTTTCATCAATTTCCCTTACCAAACGCTTTTCCGGTGCCCCGCAAGTCCTTTTCCGAGCTCATCAACAGCCCCGGCATGCCCGTGCTGGTTGATTTTTTTGCTACCTGGTGCGGCCCCTGCAAAACCATGGCCCCTATTCTGGAGCAGGTGGCAGCCCAGCACGGCGGCAAGCTGCGCATCATCAAAATTGATGTGGACCGCAACCAGGCCGTGGCCCAGCAATACCGCGTACAGAGCATCCCCACGCTGATTCTGTTTCATAAAGGCCAGCCGGTGTGGCGGCAGGCCGGGGTGGTGCCTGCCCCGCAGCTCGCGCAGGCCCTGCGGCCCTTTATGGACCAGTAGGGCGGCCGCGACAAACTATCCGACCGACGGTGGCGTTGGGGGGTACCTTTGTGCTTCGCCCTGATTACTGCTGTATGGATTTTAGTTCGACGACGCGCTGCTACTGGCTATTGATTGGGGAAATGCTGTTGCTGCTGGCGGGCCCGGCCCGGGCGCAGGACGCCGGGCGTGTGGTGCTGAGTGGCATTGTGCACGGTGCGCACGGCGAGGCCCTGCCGGGAGCCAGCGTGGCCGTGCCCGCCCTGAAAACCGGCACCGCGGCCGACTCGCTCGGCCACTACCGCCTGAGCCTGCCGGCCGGCCGCGTGCAGCTGCTGGTGGCCTCCATCGGCTACCGCAGCATCAGCCGCGACCTGAACCTGACCAAGAGCCAGCGTCTGAGCTTCGACCTGGAAGAGAGCAACCAGGAGTTGGGCGAGGTGGTGGTAGAAGGCACCGTGACCCTGGAGCAGAAGCTGAAAACCACCCAGATGGGCGTCGAGCACTTGAGCGTGCGCGAGGCCAAGCTGCTGCCGGCCCTGTTCGGTGAGGTCGACATTATCAAGACCCTGCAGCTGAAGCCCGGCGTGCAAAGCGGCGGCGAAGGCACCACCGGCTTGTTCGTGCGCGGGGGCTCGGCCGACCAAAACCTGTTTCTGCTCGACAATACGGTGGTGTATAATCCCAACCACTTATTCGGGCTTTTCTCGGTGTTCAACTCCGATGCCGTGCAGGGCGTGGACTTGTACAAGTCGGGCTTTCCGGCGCAGTTTGGGGGGCGGCTCTCGTCGGTGGTGGATGTGAAGCTGCGCGAGGGCGACCGGCAGCATTTTGTGGCCACCGGCGGCGTGGGGCTGATTTCATCGCGCCTGACGGTGGAAGGGCCGATTGTGAAGAACAAGGGCTCGTTCATCCTGTCGGGCCGGCGCACCTACTTTGATGTTTTCACGCGGGCCATCAACAAGCGCAACGAGGGCAAGGAGGACTACAGCCCGATTCCGGACTACTACTTCTACGACCTAAGCGGCAAGGCCAACTACACGCTCGGGGCCAAGGACCAGCTGTTTCTGACTGGTTACCTCGGGCGCGACGTGTTCGGCTTCAGCAGCACGGGCAGCTTCAATTTCAACTTCGTGTGGGGCAACACGCTGGGCTCGCTGCGCTGGAACCACACGTTTTCGCCCCGGCTATTCGTGAATACCACGGCCTCCGTTTCTGATTATAAGTACGACCTGACCAACAAATTCGACCAGTTCAGTTTCACGCTGGGCTCGCGCATTACCGACTACACCGGCCGCACCGATTTCGAATACACGCCCTCCGACCGGCACCAGGTGAAGTTCGGGGCCATGCTCACTCAGCATAAGTTCGGCGTGGGCCGGGCCGATGCCAATTCCGGCGACGGCCGCATCAACTTCGGCTCCGACATCAGCTACTACGGCCTCGACGGGGCGCTCTACGCCGGCGACAACTTCAAGGCCAGCGACAAGCTACAGCTCGAAGGCGGCCTGCGCCTGACCGGCTTCCGCAGCGGCGACCAGCAATACGGCGGCCTGGAGCCCCGCGCGGCGGCCCGCTACTCGCTGAGCGACAACACCTCGCTGAAGCTGAACTACGCCATGATGTACCAGTACGTGCACCTCGTCACGAACTCGGGGGCCACGCTGCCCACCGACATCTGGTACCCCTCGCGCCTGCGCGTGAAGCCGCAGCGCTCGCAGCAGGTGAGCGGCGGGGCCAGCTTCTTGTTGGGCGGCGGCAAGTATTTACTCACTAATGAGGTGTACTACAAATGGGCCCAGAACCAGGTCGATTTTCGCGACGGCGCGCAACTGTTCGTGAATCCGGAGCTGGATGCCGAATTCATTTTTGGCAAGAGCTGGGCCTACGGCAACGAGCTGTACCTGGAAAAGAAAACCGGCCGCACCACCGGCTGGATTGGCTACACCCTGGCCTGGAGCTGGCGCAACTTCCAGCCCCAGAACGGCACCAATGGCGTGAACGGCGGCCGCGATTTCCACCCCAACTATGACCGTCGCCACAACCTCACGGTAGTGGTGCTGCACCAACTGAGCCCGCGCATCAGCCTCACGGCCAGCTTTATTTATACCTCGGGCAACCTGACCACGCTGCCCTTGGGCCGCTTCGGGGTGCAGGATATCCCGGGTTCCAGCGTGGGCATCGACCCGCGCCCGGTGCCCATTTACCCCGACCGCAACTCGTTCCGCCTCATCCCCTACCACCGCCTCGACCTGGGCATGGTCTATAAAATCGGCGCGCGGCGCGACCAGGACCTCACTTTGAGCATTTATAACGCCTACAACCGCCGCAACGCCTACTTCGTGTTCTTCGATACCGTGCGCGACAAGGCTACCGACCGCGTCACCGGCTTCCAGGCCAAGCAGGTGTCGCTGTTCCCCATTATTCCGTCGCTAACTTACAATTTCCGTTTTTAAGGCCGTTGACCAATTGTAATTAGAACGTCATGCAGAGCGCAGCGAAGCATCTCGCGTGCCACCACTAATCAGCACCTCCTTCACGATTGAGTTACTATCACACGCGAGATGCTTCGTCTCTGCTTGATTCGCAGAATGCTCTGCATGACGTTCTGAAATATTATGCCCGCCATCTCCAAATCCGTTGCCTCCCTGCTGCTGCTGGCCCTCGCCCTGGCCGGCTGCGGCAAGCTGCAAAACAACATTGATGTGCCGCTGCCCGCCTATTCGGCCGAGCTGGTGGTGGAGTGCTACCTCGAAACCGGCAAGGTGCCCAGCCTGGCCGTGACGACCTCGGTGCCCTACCTGGGCGCGGTGCTGCCCCAGGTGCCCACCGATGTGACCGTGACCCTGACGCTGGCCAATGGCACCCCCGTGCCCCTGTACTTCAACCCCAACTACCGCGCCCTTGTGGATACCACGGGTGAGAAATTTCATTCCCACATTGGTCGCGACCCGCTAACGCTGCGCGCCGGCGACGTGCTCAAGCTCGACGTGGCCGATACCAAGGGCCGCCACATCACCGGAACGACCACCGTGATGGCCCCCATTGCCATTGATTCGGTCGAGTACAAGTTCAATAGCCTGACCGGCACCAACCGCAAGGCCTACTTCCTCACCAATTTCCGCGACCCGGCCTCGCTTGACGACTGCTACCGCCTGCTGCTGCACAAGGGCAACCCCGCCAAGGGCGCGCTATTGAAACGCCCGGAAATGGATATGTCGGTGGAAGACCGGCTGCTGAACGGCAAGCCCTTCGTGCTGGGCACCAACTACCGCTTCAGCGCCGGCGACACCATTACCGCCACCCTCTACCACACCGACCGCGCCTACTACCGCTTCCGGCAGTCGGTGCGCGACGCGCGCCAGGCCAACGGCAACCCGTTCGCGCAGCCCTCAGCTATATTTAGCAACGTGCAGGGCGGCGTGGGCATCTTCACGGTGCTCAGCGGTGCGCTGGCGACCCGAATTCTGCGCTGAGCCGCTGCAACCGTCTTGATGAGTTGCTGTCGTTATGGTCGAGAACCAGAAAGCATTTAATGTTCCTTCAGCTCCTCTTCCGCCGCTTGCAGCCTGCGCTGATGCCACTTGCCGCTGCACTGCTTTTGCCGCTGATGGCCCCGGCCCAACAGCCAAAATCTGTGTGGGCCGTCGATTTTGTTCGCACCAAGCCCGGCCAAGCTGCCAAGTACTTGGCTTCGGTACGCGACAACTGGGCGGCAGCTCGTTACTACGCCCAGCGAGCGGGCTACATTACATCGTACCGCGCTTACACGACTCAAGCGGATTCAAGTGCCGACTTCGACGTGGTGCTGATGACGGAATATGCCGACTCGGCTGTGTACCGCCAGGCGGAGGCCAACTTCGACAAAATATTTCAACAATACTTTCCAGTGCGCACCAGCACACGAGATTTGCGCGACATCCGCTTTTCCAAAAATCTGCGCGAACTACCACTCGAACGCAAACGCTTGCCGGCTAGGAAATAGCATCAAATCCCCGCCACTACCTTCTTAATTATTGCGGTCAGGCGGGGCTCGGCAGCTCCGGCGGCGGCGAAGATGTCGGCTAGCACCACGGGCTTGAGGTGGCCGGGCGCGCACAGGTCGGTGATGACCGACACGGCCAGCACGGGCAGGCCCAGATGACGGGCCGCAATGACTTCGGGCACCGTGCTCATGCCCACGGCATCGGCCCCGATGGTGCGCAGGAAGCGGTACTCGGCCGGAGTTTCGAGCATGGGGCCGGGCACGCTGGCGTACACGCCACGCCGGGTGGTGGCGGCCTGGCCCAGCGCGGCGGCAGCGGCTTCGGCGGCGGCCAGCAGGCCGGCATCGTAGGGCGCGAACATGTCGGGGAAGCGCGGGCCGAGCTCGTCGAGGTTGGGGCCGATGAGCGGGTTGCCGGGCTGCAGGTTGATGTGGTCGTCAATGAGCATCAAATCGGCAATGCGGAATTCGGGGTTGAGGCCGCCGGCGGCATTGCTCACCAGCAGGTGCCCGATGCCCAGGAGCTTGAGGACCCGCACGGGCATGGCCACCTGCTGCATGGTGTAGCCCTCGTAGTAGTGAAAGCGCCCTTGTAGCACGGCTACCTTTTTGCCGCCCAGGCGGCCCAGCAGCAGCCGCCCGGCGTGGCTCTCGACGGTGCTCAGCGGGAAGTGCGGAATGTCGGCGTAATTGAGCTCAAATTCCACCTCGACCTCCCGGGCCAGCGCGCCGAGGCCGGTGCCGAGGATGATGCCAATGGCGGGCTGAAAGTTGGCGGAGTGCGCCTGGATGTAGGCGGCGGCTTCCTGGAGTTGGGCGAGCATAAGGCGAAGATGAAAATTCGCACAGAGTTAAAAGAGGGAAAAGAGTTTCACAGTGCAATTACCCACTCTGTGAAACTCTTTTCCCTCTTCTAACTCTGTGCGAAATAGACTACTTGATATCCAGCAGATACGGCATGCGGGCCTGCACGCCGTGCAGATGGAGCAGCTGCTGATACTGAGCGTAGGCGGGGTACAGGGGGCCGAGCTCGGCTTTGATGACGCGGACCTTGGCCTCGTCGTCGCCCCCGCCGAAGCGGGCCATCAGGGCCTCGAAGGCGGAGCGCTGGCGGGGCAGGCGCTGCACGCGGTAGTCGTCGGCCTTGAGGTGGGCGCGGGCGGCGGCAATATTCAACGCATCCTGGTAGTCGCCGAGCACGTCGACCAGGCCGTTGCCTTTGGCTTCGAGGCCGCTCCAGACGCGGCCAGAGGCGATGCGGCGCAGGCGCTCCACGGGCATGTGCCGGCCCAGGGCAGCTTTGCTGGTGAAGTCGGCGTAGATGCTGTTCACCTCGCCTTGCAGCACGTTTTTCTCGAAGTCCGACAGCGGGCGGGTGATGGTGGGCAGGTCGGAAAACTTGCCGGTCGTCACGCGGTCGACGGTGATGCCGAGCTTGTCGGCCAGCAGGGGCTGAATGTTGGGCAGCACCCCAAACACCCCGATGGAGCCGGTGATGGTGTTGGGGTGGGCCACGATGGTATCGCAGGCCATGGCGATGTAGTAGCCGCCCGAGGCCGCCACGTCGCTCATGCTGGCAATGATGGGCTTCACTTTTTTGGTGAGCAGCACTTCGCGGTAGATGACATCGGAAGCCAGCGACGAGCCACCGGGCGAGTTGATGCGCAGCACCACGGCCTTCACCTTGTCGTCGAGCCGGGCTTTGCGAATGGCCTCGGCAAACTTGGTGCTGCCGATGTTGTCGTCGGAGCCCTTACCGGTCACGATGTCGCCCTCGGCGTAAATCACGGCAATGCGGTTGCCGCTGGTGCTGCCTTCCTTTTCGTCGGCCTTGTCGTCGTCGGCGTAGTCGCTCAAACTCACCAGACTGGGCTTTTTGTCGTTGGCCAGGCCCAGCTTTTTGCGCATGTAGTCTTGCACCTCATCGAAGTAGCCGAGCTTGGTTACCAGGTGCAGGCGCAGGGCATCGGGGGCGTTGTGCACCAGCATCGAGTCGGAAATCACCTTCAGGCGGGCCGGGGCAATGCCGCGGGCTTTGGCCACCTGGCCCAGCATGTGCCCGTTGATGGAGTTGAGGAACGACACGGTCTGGAAGCGGGCCGAGTCGGAGAAGTTTTCGCGGAAGAACGGCTCGACGGCGCTCTTGAACGAGCCGACGCGGAAGATGTAGGGCTCGATGCCGGCCTTGGCAAACAGGCGCTTATAAAACATCACCTCCGAGCTCAGGCCGTTGAATTCGAGGGTGCCCTGCGGGTGCAGGTAAATCTCATCGGCAACGGACGACAGGTAGAAGCTTTTCTCGGAACAAATTTCGTGGTAGGCCACCACGAACTTGCCCGACTTCTTGAAGTCGAGCAGGGCATCACGCACTTCCTCCAGCGAGGCCATGCCGCCCTGCACCAGCTCCAGGTTGAGCAGGATGCCCTTGATGTCGCCGTCGGTTTTGGCCCGATGGATGGCGGCTTTCAGCTCGATGAGTCCGGTGGAGCCTTTGCTGCCGAAGGGGCCGAAGTCATTGTCGCGGCCGCGCTCGCTCAGCGGCTCGTTCAGCTTGAGCTCCAGCACCGAGTTGGCGGCCACTTCCTTGTGCTCGCCGGCACTTTTGGCCGCGCCAATGATACCGGCCAGAATCAGGAAGCCGATGAAAGAAAAAGCCAGCAGCCCCACGATGGTAGCCAGCACAAATTTGAGAAATTGACGCATCAGCGGCTAGTTAAGGTGAACGTTAGTACTTGACGGCCCCGAACAGGTAGCCCACCGACAGCTCGAAGCTGCGGTTGTGCAGGCCCCCCAGGCCAAAATGGTCGCGAAATTTGGACTCGTCGCCGTCGGTATTGAGGTTGGTGAAGCCGTAGGCAAACCGAGTTCCCAACACCAGGCCATTGGCCAAGTCGACCCCCACGCCGCTGGTAACGGCGAAGTCGGTGCCGCCGTATTCGCTGGCCACGTCCTGGTCGGGGGCAGTGTTGTTGGCTCCAACCCGGCGCCCCGAAAGCAGGAAGCCCACCTGCGGCCCAGCCTGCAGGTAAACCCGGTCGCCGAAGTAGAACTTGAACAGCAGCGGCACGGTCAGATAGTTCAGCCGCACTTCGTAGTCGGGATTTTTGCTGGCCGGCGACGCGCCGCCCCCGGCGCCCAGCTGCGAATATAGAAGCTCGGGCTGCACCGCGAAGCCCCGGCTGGGCCGCACCCGCATCACGATTCCGCCACTGAATCCGGTTTTATAGAAGGTCTTGGTGTTAATCTGGCCGTCCAGCACCGAGCGGTTCAGCCCGACTTTCGCACCGAAATGGGTACCCAGCCCCAAGGCCGGTGCCGCATTGGTCGCCTGCCCCACCGCCTGGGTGGCCGTCAGCGCAGCCATCGTGAGCAGCGCACTTATAACTCGAAGTTGCATCAGAAAAGAAAGGTGGGTGATATATTTCAGGCAAGTTACTCACGGTTGCATTCTGACAAAGCCCCGCACCGCTTTCGCTCCTGCCACCTCAGTAGCCGTATTTCTCGCCCCACCAGCCGCGCAGGCGCTCCTGTAGCTTTGCTTCGCTGGCATTGCGGCCGGGCTCGTAAAAGCGGGTGCCGCTCAGGGCCTCGGGCAAAAACTCCTGCTCCTCAAAATTGCCCTCGCCATTGTGCGAGTAGGCGTATTCCTTCCCGTAGCCGAGCTGCTTCAGCAGGCGGGTGGGGGCATTGCGCAGGGGCACCGGCACGGGGTGCACGCCGTTGGTTTTCACCTCGGCCTGGGCGGCGCGAATGGCCAGGTAGGCCGCGTTGCTCTTTACCGAAGTAGCCAGGTAAATAACGGTTTGCGAGAGGATGAGGTCCGACTCGGGCAGGCCGATAACGGTGCAGGCCTGAAAGCAGCTGGTGGCCAGCATCAGGGCATTGGGGTTGGCATTGCCAATGTCCTCGGAAGCCAGAATGAGCAGGCGGCGAGCAATGAACTTCACGTCCTCGCCGCCTTCAAGCATCACGGCCAGGTAGTAGAGCGCCGCGTTGGGGTCGGAGCCGCGAATGGATTTGATGAAGGCCGAAATCACGTCGTAGTGCATCTCGCCGCCCTTGTCGTAGCGGGCCAGCGGGCGCTGGGCCACCTGCTGCACCAGCGCATCGGTTAGTTGAATGGTGCCTTTTTTATCGGGCGGCGTGCTCTGCACCACGATTTCGAGCAGGTTGAGCAGCTTGCGCGCATCCCCACCGCTCAAAGCCAGCAGGGCGTGGTCTTCCTTCACCACCACCTTCTTCTGCTTCAGCACGGCATCTTCGGTCAGGGCCTTTTGCACCAGGCCGCGCAGGGTATCCGCGCCCAGCGCCTCCAGCACGTACACCTGGCAGCGCGAGAGCAGCGCGGGAATCACTTCGAACGAGGGATTTTCGGTGGTGGCCCCAATGAGCGTGATAGTGCCGTGCTCCACCGCGCCCAGCAGCGCGTCCTGCTGGGCCTTGCTGAAGCGGTGGATTTCGTCGATAAACAGCACCGTGCCGCGCTGCCGTCGGGCCTTCTCAATCACGTCACGCACGTCCTTCACGCCCGCGTTGATGGCCGAGAGGGCCGCGAAGGGCTGTTTCAGCTCCGCCGCCAGCAGGTGGGCCAGGGTGGTTTTGCCCACGCCGGGCGGCCCCCACAGTATCAGGCTGGGCAGGCGGCCGGCGGCCAGGTAGCGGCGCAGCACGCCGGCCTCGCCCACCAGGTGCTGCTGGCCGGCGTAGTCGGCCAAGCGGCGGGGGCGCTGGCGCTCGGCCAGCGGGGCATCGGGCCCGGTGCCAGGCGGCGGCGTAAAGGCCGCGGGTTCGTCGTCGGGGAAGAGGGAAGTCATGGGAAGTAGCGCGAGCTTTGTAGTTGGCATTCCCCGAACGATTCTTACCTACACTGGTTCTGACGGCGCGGGGACGCGAACTGCAAAGTTGGCACCCGCTGACCTTATGCTTCGCGCCAGTTCGCGCTTCGCCCTTTCTCAATACTATGCGCAATTCCCTCCGCGTGCACGCGGCTCTTTTTCTCGTCGCCCTCATCTACGCGGCCAACTACTCGCTCTCCAAGGATGTAATGCCGCACTACATGGGGCCGTTTGGCATCGTCACGCTGCGCATTCTGGGGGCGGCACTGTTCTTCGCCGTCATCAAGGCCTTCGTGGCCCCGCAGGATAAAATCATCGGCCGGGCCGACAACCTGCGCTCCATCGCCTGCGGGGTGCTCGGTATCGGCGTCAACCAGCTGCTGTTTTTTTCGGGGCTGAACCTGACCTCGCCCATCAGCGCCTCGTTGCTGCAAACCATCGCACCCATCGTGGTGGTCATCGCCTCTGCGGTTCTGCTTAAGGAGAAAATCACCCTGCCGCGCGTACTGGGCATTGCCGTGGGTATGGTGGGCGCGGGCCTGCTCATTCTGGGGCGCAACGCGCAGGCGGCCGTGTACCCGCACGCCACCCTGGGCAACCTCTACATTCTGGCCAACGCCACGGTGTTCGGGCTCTACCTGGTGCTGTCGGCTCCACTCATGCGCAAGTATCACGCCTTCACGGTGCTGGCGCGGGTGTTTCTGGTGGGCGCGTTTATCGCGGTGCCGTTTGGCTGGCGCGATGCCCTGACGGCCGACTACGCCCATTTCCCTCTGAAAATCTGGCTGGAAATCGGCTACATGGTCATCTTCCTCACCATCCTGGCCTACCTCCTGAACAACTGGGCGCTGAAGTACGCCTCCCCCGCCCTGCTGGGTGTGTACATCTACCCGCAGCCGGTGCTGGCCGTGCTCATCGCCGTGGCCCTGGGCAAAGACCACCTCACCTGGGGCAAGGCCGGGCAGGCAGCGCTCATCTTCCTGGGCGTGTGGCTGGTGAGCTGGAAGCGCCCGGCGGCGGCAGCGGCAGCGCTATGGCCGGACGAAGCTGCTCAATCCTAACCAGCGAGTAATTTCACGGGTACTATGCGCCTTTCCCTTTTCCTGACCAGCCTGTTCCTACTGCTCGCCCACCTGGGCCACGGCCAAACCCCGGCCGCGCCCGCCGATACGGCCCGCCGCCCCCAGTACACCTACGTAGAAAAGATGCCTGTTTTTCCGGGAGGACGGCCGGGCGAAACCAGCGCGGAAGCCCGGGGGCGTTTCATCCGGTTTGTGCAGGACAGCCTGCGGCCGCTGCCCGCCCTGGTGCGCGACGGCGTGACGGGCCGGGTGTCTTTCGCGTTCACCGTCAACGCCCAGGGCCGCACCGAAAACATCCGACTGGTCGAAACGTTGCGGGCCGATGCCGATGCCGAAGTGTTGCGCAACGCCCACCGGCTCGACAACATCCAGTGGCAGCCCGGCACCCAGAACGGCCGCCCGGTGAGCGTGGTTTTCACGCTGCCTATCAACTTCAACCGGCACCTGCAACCGGCCCTGGCCGATTCGCTGGACGGCCCCGCCGGGCGCAAGGGTGCCTTGCCACTGCAAACCTGGGGCACCGACCACCGGATATTTCCGCCCGACCGCGGCGTGGTGTACGGCAGCTGCATTCAGCGCCTGGGCTTCGAAAGCGGCGGGCTAAGCCAGTACGTCCGGCTGGTAAACCTAAGCACAGGCAAAGCCGTGACGCTCGAAGTGAAGCCGCCCATGCGCAGCCGCCGGCAGAATGCCTTTTGCTACGCCCTGTCCCCGGGCCGCTACGCGCTCTACCATTACCAGTACAGCATCAGCAAGTGGTACGGAGCCGAAATGCACGAGGAAAACCTCCGCAAGGCCCGGCCGGCGGCGGCAACGGCCCCTTTACGCGAAACCCGATACCTGTTCACCGTGGTGCCCGGCCAGCTGTACTACGTCGGCACCTGGGACCTCAAAAGCGAAAACGCCCCGGCTTTTCGCAACGAAAAAGCCGTACTCGACGCGCAGTTAGTTCCACTTTTTAAGTACCTGGATTTCAGCAAGGCAGTGGTGGCCGTGCCGCAGTAGCCGGCCCTTAGTTGTCCTGATTAATCAGGTTCACCACCAGCGTTACCATTGTGTCTTTGTCCTCCGGCTTGCTTTCGGCGATGAGCAGCGTGAGGGCCACCAGCGCATTATCGGCTAGCCGGCGAGTGCCGTCGGAGTGGTACAGGCAGCGGTTGCGGTCGAGAAACCACACGAACAGGAAGGCCGCAATGCGCTTGTTACCGTCCGAAAACGAGTGGTTTTTCACCACGAAATAAAGCAGGTTGGCTGCCTTTTCCTCCACGCTCGGGTACAGGTCTTCCCCGTCGAAGCTCTGGTAAATCGAGCGCACCGAGCTTTGAAACGAGGCGTCCTTTTCGCGCCCGAACAGGGCGCTGCCGCCGAATTGAATACGCAGGCTATCCACCGCTTCCAGCCCTGCTTCATAGGTCAGCTCGAACGGCTCTTCGCTGGCCGTGCCGCGCACGCGCAGGCGCTGGTGGTCATATTGGTCGAGCACGTCGAGGGCGCGGGCGTAGTCGCCCAGCACCCGCAGCAGAGCGTTCGACTCATCGGAAGTCAGCTCCTGGTTGGCCGCCACTTCGCTTTGCAACTGCACCAGCCGCTTCAGGTCGGCCAACTGGCGGGTGCTTTCACGTAGGCGCTGCTCATTCAGTGCAAACCCCCGCACGAGGTATTGCCGCAGCACGTTGGTGGCCCATTGGCGGAATTGCGTACCTTTTATTGAATTAACCCGGTAACCTACCGAGATGATAACATCCAGGTTATAAACCCTTACCGGCTTATCCGAAAAAGCAATGGGCATTTTTTGCACATTGCTTTCTTCAGGAAGCTCACCTGTTTGAAAAATAGTACGCAGGTGTTTCCCAATCACACTCCGCTCACGGCCAAACAGCTCCGCCATCTGCGCCTGCGTCAACCAAACGGTTTCATGGTCCAGATGTACATTAAGTTGGGTTTGCCCATCGGGGGCCTGGTAGAGCAGGATGCTTTCAGAAGGACTCATGATAGAGGGAGGAATCTTTCCGGCAAGATAATCACGTTCAGCCGCCCCCAAAACACCACGAGGCCCGGCTGAATCAGCCGGGCCTCGTTGGTTCTCAAGCGCCTGAAAACTACAGGTGAATCACCTCGCCATACGCCGCTGCCGCCGCTTCCATCACGGCCTCGCTCATCGTCGGGTGCGGGTGCACGGCCTTGATGATTTCGTGGCCGGTGGTTTCGAGCTTGCGGGCTACCACTACCTCGGCAATCAGCTCGGTCACGTTGGCGCCAATCATGTGGGCACCGAGCCACTCGCCGTATTTCTTGTCGAAAATGACTTTCACAAAGCCGTCTTTTACGCCGGCGGCGCTGGCTTTGCCCGAGGCTGAGAACGGGAATTTGCCCACCAGTACGTCGTAGCCTTTGGCTTTGGCTTCGGCTTCGGTGTAGCCCACGCTGGCGATTTCGGGCGAGGCGTAGGTGCAGCCGGGGATGTTCTGGTAGTTGAGCGGCTCGGGGTGGTGGCCGGCAATTTTCTCGACGCAGATAATGCCCTCGGCCGAAGCCACATGGGCCAGCGCGGGGCCGGGCACGATATCGCCGATGGCGTAGACGCCGGGCACGCTGGTCTGGTAGAAATCGTCCACGATGACGCGGCCGCGCTCTACCTTGATACCCAGCTCTTCGATGCCGATGTTTTCGAGGTTGGTGGTCACGCCCACGGCGCTCAGCACCACGTCGCACTCAATCAGTTGCTCGCCTTTCGCGGTTTTGACGGTCACTTTGCAGCCGTCGCCGCTGGTATCGACCTTGGTTACTTCGGCGCTGGTGAGCACGTTCACGCCGATTTTGCGGAACGACTTCTCCATCTGGCGCGAAACTTCCTCGTCTTCCACGGGCACGATACGGGGCAGGAACTCTACCACCGTTACTTCCGAGCCCATTGTGCGGTAGAAGTAGGCGAACTCGACCCCGATAGCGCCCGAGCCCACCACCACGAGACGTTTGGGCAGCTGCTCCATCGTCATGGCCTTGCGGTAGCCGATGATTTTTACGTTATCAACCGGCATGGTGGGCAGCTCGCGTGAGCGGGTGCCGGTGGCCAGAATGATGGACTTGGCCTCCACCGTTTCTTTGCTGCCATCGGCCTTGGTGACCTCTACTTTGCCGGGAGCCAGCAGCTTGCCGGTGCCCATGATGGCTTCAATCTTATTCTTTTTGAACAGGAAGTTGATGCCCTTGCTCATGCCGTCGGCCACGCCTCGGCTGCGGCCAATCACGGCCCCGAAGTCATAGCCCACGCCCTCGGCCTTGAGGCCGTAGTCGGCAGCGTGGTTGAGGTATTCGAACACCTGCGCGCTTTTGAGCAGGGCTTTGGTGGGGATGCAGCCCCAGTTGAGGCAGATACCGCCGAGCGCCTCGCGCTCAATCACGCCCACTTTCAGGCCCAGCTGCGAGGCCCGGATGGCGGCCACGTACCCGCCGGGGCCACTGCCGACCACGACCAAATCAAATTGCAATGCCATAGAATGCGATAGGAGAAAAAAAGTAAACCGGGCCCGGCTGGGGGGCCCACCCATTTGCGGGCGTAAAGATAGCCGCAGCCCCGGCTCTGCGCCGCCGGAACCGGGTGCATTCCCTAACTTGTAGCCAACCCCGCCGCGCCGCACGGAGCCAGTAGCCAAACTGCCAGCTTTCCCGTACAAGCAACCCGTACGGCGCAGCTTGCCGTCGCCCAAGCCAATTCTGCAATCCATGAAATCACTGTTTCGCACTTCCACGGCTTCCCTCGGGGTGCTGCTATTATTAAGCAACTGTGCTACTTCCGTGAAGGAGACCGATACGCCCACGAAGATGAGCCAGCCCATGAGCACGCCGGCGGCTTCAACTACCGGCCGGCCCGACTCGACCGGGGCGGCCAGCACGGCGACTGATACGCGCACCACCGAGGCCGTCAATGCCATTAAGGCCACGCCCGCCACGGCGGTGGCTTCGGATGCTGCCTCGGCGGCTGCGCTGGCCGCCGACCGCGCCGACCCGAATGCCCTGTCGGCCACGGCCGCTTCGGCCGAACGGGCGAAGGAGAAAAGCCTAACCACCGCCGATTATCGGAACATGCTGGCCAACGCGGACGCCATTCTGAAGGCAGACCCCAAAAATCCCAAAGCTTATTTGCAGCGAGCCAAAGCCAAAAGCTACCTGAGAGACTACGCCGCCGCGCTGGTTGATTATTCTACCGCCATCAAACTGCAAAGAAACAGCCCGGATGCCTATTACAACCGCGGCGTGAACCACCTGATGATGAAGCAGTACAAAGCAGCATCGACCGACTTTGCCCTGGCGCTCAAGTACCGGCCCGACGACAAGGAATCGTTCTTCGGCCGGGGCGTGGCCAAGATGCAGATGTACCAGTACAAGCCCGCTGTGGTCGATTTCACCAAAGCCATTCAGCTCGACTCGGCTTACGCCGACGCCTGGGAATATCGCGGCATCAGCTACTCATCGTTCGACAAGCTTGCCGAAGCCCGCCGTGACCTGGAAAAAGCCTCCAAGCTCAATCCCGAAGCCGCAAAGAGCCTGCGCCGCTACGTAGGCAACGCCGACGGCCACGAACCCCTCAAGCCCGCGAAAGTAGCAACCCCCAATGCCGGCTACCACCCCAAACCGGGCCAGCACTAACCGGCCGGCTCTCCACTGACGAGCAATAGCACGTCAACCTTCATATGGCGTCCGCTTGTCGAAGCTTGACGTACTACTTTCACTTGAAGCTACTTCCCGCCAAAAATTAGTTTGAAATAAAACCCCGGCTTGCGCAGCTGCTCGCGCAGGTCCAGGTCCATGAACATCATGGACAGCGTGGCGGCCAGCGTGGGGTTGCCGGCGGCGCGGTTGGCCACCACGTTGAACAGGCTGGGGAAGTTGAGCAGGCGCTGCATCACGCGACTGATGCGCAGCTCCTGGCCCAGGCGGTTGTACACGGCCTTGTCGTAGTTTTTCAGGAATCCGGGGCTGAAGTCGTTCTGCTTTACCGCTTCAGCGGCCCAGATGGCGGCGTGGCGGCCGCTCACCATGGCGTGCGAAATACCCTCGCCCGAAAACGGGTCGATGAGCGAGCCGGCATCGCCGAGCAGGCAGTAGCCCGCGCCCGACAGCGCCCGGCGCTTCGAGCCCAGCGGCAGACCGAAGCCTTTGACCGGCCCCAGCCGGGTGGCCCCGGCAAAGCGCGGAGCCAGCGTGGGGTGGGTGGCCAGAATCTCGTCGAGGCGCTGGCGCAGGTTCACCTTTTTATCGGCCACGGCCTTCGAGAGCATGCCCACCCCCACGTTGGCCTGCCCGTTGGGCAGCGGAAACACCCAGAGGTAACCGGGCAGAAAATCCTTGATGAAGTGCAGCTCGATGAAGTTGTCGGGGCTCATGCCGGCCACTCCCTGGTAGTAGGTGCGCAGGCCGGCGCAGTGGTGGTCGGGTTCGAGGGCATGGCCGGCTACTTTGCGGGCAAATTCCGACTGCGCACCATTGGCCACCAGCAGCAGGCGACAGGTAGCCATTTCGTGGCCGGCCTTGTCGAAGAGCTGCCAGCCGGTGGACGTGCGCTCGGTGCGGGCCACGTCGGCGTTTTCGCGGAAGTCGATTTCGGGCCGCTGGCGCACTTCCTCTACCAGGAAGTTGTCGAAATCGAGGCGCTTGGCCACGTGGCCGGCGGTGGCATCGGCGGCCTTGTCGAACTGGGGCTTGAAGGGGATGCTGAGCTTGCGGCCGTTGGGCGCGATGAAGTCGATGCCCCAGCTCGGAATCTGCAGGGGCGAGGCGGCCAGCTTGGCGTGCAGGCCAGGGGCTATGCGCTTGAGCTCGTTGATGACCTTGCCGCTGAGGGCATCGCCGCACACTTTGTCGCGTGGGAAAGCGGCGCGGTCGAGCAGCAGGCTGCGGTGGCCGGCGTTGGCCAGGTGCAGAGCGGCGGTGGCGCCGCCGGGGCCGGCGCCCAGAATACAGATGTCGTGGTGGGGCATGTTGGCCACGAAAGTAGCACGCAGCCTTTGCCGCGTCCACGAGCGCAGCGAGTAGCATCGCACGAACGGCACGGCCCCACCTCCTCGCTGCGCTCGTGGACGCAGCAAAGGCTGCGTGCTACTTTCGCGCGGCCGGACCCGGCCTTACCTTCGCCCCATGACCAACACGCTCACCGGAAAAGTGGCCCTCATCACGGGCGCTTCCAAAGGAATTGGCCGCGCTATCGCGGCGCATTTTGCCCAGCTCGGCGCCGATGTCGCCTTCACCTACCTTTCCTCGGTCGAGAAAGGTCAGGCCCTTGAAACCGAGCTGGCCGCCCACGGCTCGAAGGTGAAAGGCTACCGCTCCGACGCCTCCGACTACGCCCAGGCCGAAAAGCTCGTCGAGGACGTACTGGCTGACTTTGGCAAGCTCGACATCCTCGTCAACAACGCCGGCATCACCCAGGACGGCCTCCTTATGCGCATGAGCGAGCAGCAGTGGGACCAAGTGATGAACGTCAACCTCAAGTCAGTGTTCAACCTCACCAAGGCCGCTACCAAGCCCATGATGCGCGCCAAGGCCGGCTCCATCATCAACATGACCAGCGTGGTGGGCATCAAGGGCAACGCCGGGCAGGCCAACTACGCCGCCAGCAAGGCCGGCATCATCGGCTTCACCAAGTCGGTGGCCCTGGAGCTGGGCTCGCGCAACATCCGCTGCAACGCCATTGCCCCCGGCTTCATCGAAACCGAAATGACCGACGCCCTCGACCCCAAGCAAGTCGACGAATGGCGCAAGGCCATCCCGCTCAAGCGCGGCGGCCGCCCAGAGGACGTGGCCAAGGCCACGGCGTTTCTGGCTTCGAATGATTCGGCCTACATCACCGGCCAGGTGCTGCAGGTGGATGGTGGAATGCTGACGTAGGGACGATGGCCACGCCGAAAGAACACGCCGCACATAATGCCGAAGCAGAGAAGCGGATTCTCAGCGACGTAGAGGAGCATGGGTTTCACATTGCTTTATTCAACGGTGATGGCTACTCGCCCAGCTTTGCTTATACAATCGGGCTATATAAAACGTATGGCTACCCAGAGCTTATTTGCTTTGGATTTGGTCTGGATTTACTTCATTCGGTGCTATGGGAGGGCAAAGGGCTTCTGGATAAGCAGCCCAAGCCTGCCCCTGGTGTTGGATACCCTGATTTCCTAGAAGGCTTCGATGTTCGGTTTATAACCGTTGATGAAGCTCGTTATCAGGACTATTTCGGCTATGCCGCATGGTTTTATGAAAGCTGGGATTTTCCGGCTTTGCAACTCGTGTGGCCGGATAAACAGGCGCTATATCCTTGGGACGAAGGCTTCAATCCCGATTGGAAAGCTGCTCAACCGCTCCTAGACCGGGACAATGATTTCAAGTTTCGGGAAGAGCGAAATTTAGGTGTCTATACAACCCGCCAAGTTTTAGAAGGCTCCCCTATCTTACGTGTCGCCCATAACAGCGACGGCGACTGGCAGTTTCTATGCGACACAACGACCGATGTAGCAGACCTTAAAGTTGTTTGTCTGGAGCACATCGTAAAGAGGGACAGTTTAGTCAATGAGCTTTTTCAACTTAAATACGGTTGGACCGCATGGCGGGAAACACCAGAGGCTGATTGGGAAACATGGGAAGACGCTGACGAAGAGGAAGACTCGGAGGAAGCTGACACATGAAACGCCGGCAGTTCCTCCCCTTCCTCCTACTCGCTAGCCTAGCCCTGACCGCCTACCCGCGCCTGCACCGCCGCCTGCTCCGCTACCAAAGCCACCGCGCCGCTGCCACCACCACAGCCCAAATTGAGCCCCAACTCCACGAGGGCGACCTGATTTTCCACACCTCCCAATCGGCGCAGAGCCAAGCCATTCAGCTGGCCACCCACTCGCACTGGAGCCATTGCGGCATCGTGTACCAGCAAGGTGGTCAATGGCAGGTGTTCGAAGCGGTGCAGCCGGTGAAGCTGACGCCGCTGGTAGACTGGGTGGCGCGGGGGCAGGGCGGCCACTTCGTAACCAAGCGACTGCGCGATGCGGCCACGGCCCTCACGCCCGCCGCCCTGGCCCGCCTGAAAGCGGCCGGCCAGCCCATGCTGGGGCATCACTACGACCTGTACTTCGGCTGGAGTGACGACCGGATTTACTGCTCCGAGCTCATCTGGAAAGTGTATGCGCGCGGGCTGGGCCGACGGCTGGGGCAGCTCCAGCAGCTACGCGATTTCGACCTGAGCCATCCCGCCGTGCAGGCCAAGCTGCGCGAGCGCTACGGCGCGCACCTGCCGCTGGCCGATACGGTCATTTCGCCGGTGAGCATCTTCGAGAGTCCCGAACTGGTGACGGTGCTTAATCGTTGACGTCCCTACACGAAGTGCTGCACGGCTTCCACGACTAATTGGTTCAGGCTCATGTTGCGCTCACGGGAGGCCAGCGCGGCGCGGCGGTGCAGTTCCGGCTGCATCCGCACGTTGAAGCTGCCTTTGAAGGGCTTTTCGGGTTGCTTGCCAGTGGTGGCGCAGAGGGTCAGGTAGTCCTCTACGGCTTCCACGAAGGCATTTTCTAACTCCTCGACGGTATTGCCTTCAAAAGAAATCAAGTCGGTGATGTCGTCCAGCTTGCCGAAAAACACCCTGTCTTCGGCGCTGAATTCGACGCGGGCGGTATAGCCGCCGTGTTTCAAAACGCTGCTCATGTGGTGGCGATGTTAAGTTGCTGAATCAGCTGTTTGAGCTGGTATTGCTTGAGAGTGTTGCCGGGATGCGGCTTGTGCAAACGAATAATAACGCCGGTTTCAGCTTTCACGAAGGCGCGGCGGCTACCGCCGGTTTTGCCGGCGGCCTGTTCTACGTAGCCCAACTGCCGAAGCACCCGCAACAGCTCGTCCCAGGTAAAGTCGGCGGGCTGGCTCAGCAGCCGGGCCAGGAGTTTATCATTTTTGCTCATGCAACGCTGGCGACTGTTTTCCAGTTGCACGAAGTTACATTGACTAGCTGGTACTGCTGGCTCGTCCGAAACGGTTATTTCGCCGGTGAGCCTCTTCAGGAGTCCCGAACTGGTGATGGTGCTTAGTCGTTAGCAATAGCCGGCCTGCGTAACTTGCCGGACCTAACCGGTTGCTTATGTCCATGCTCACGCTCACCTTCGACGACAAATTAGCCAGCCAGGCCCAGGAGTACGCCCGGCGCACGGGCACCGACATGTCGGTGCTGGTAGCTGAGCTGCTGCGGCCGGTAGTAGCCACGCCTGTTAGTACTAAATCCCTGCCCCTCGAACTAGCGGCTTTGTACGGTTGCATCAGCCTGCCGCCTGGCTTCGACTATAAGGAGGAATTGGGCAAGGCACTTACCGAAAAGTATCAATGAGGCAATACTTGCTTGATACCAATGTCCTCATTGATTACCTGGCACGGCGGGCACCCTTTGGCGAAGACGCGACCGAGTTGCTGCAGGCGGGTGTATCGGACGAGGCCCGTTTTCACGTGGCCAGCTTGTCTTTTGCCAACATCGAATCCATTATGCGGCGGCAAACATCAGCCACGCAGGCCCGGCAGTTGCTGGTGTGGCTGGAGCAACTAGTGGAAATTCTGCCCGTCGATGCGGCAGTTATTCGCCAGGCCCTGGCCAGTAGCTTCACCGACTTTGAAAATGCGATTCAGCATTTTGTCGCGTTGGCCCACCCTGCCGTTAATGCCATCATCACCTACGGCCCGAAAGGCTTTCGTGGCAGCGTGCTACCTGTTCTCTCCGCGGCCCAGGCCCTTACCGAACTCGACAATCCTGCCTGACCCACGGCGAGCCTCCCGTTGCTATTTTACTGACTTTTGCTGACCACTTCCTACTCTCCCTGGTTTATCCTGCTTTGCCTGGCCGTGGGCGCGGGCTACGCGGCCCTGCAATACTCGGCCAAAGCGCCTTGGGGCCACCGGCTGAACTACGCGCTGGCGGCTTTGCGCTTCGCCGTGGTGAGCTTCCTGTGCTACCTGCTGCTCGCCCCGGTCATCAAAACCACCACCACGCACACCGAAGCCCCCACCGTGGTGCTGGCCGTCGATAACTCGCAGTCGGTGGAGCTGTTTACGCCTAAAAACGTACTCAGCCAGGCCAATAATGGCCTCGCCAAGCTGGCCGAAACCCTGCGCGGCCGGGGCTTCACCGTCGACACCCGGACCCTTACGGCCACACCCAGCCGCCCGGCCCGGCTCGACTCGCTGCGCTTCACGGCCCCCGGCACCGACCTCGACCAGCTGCTGGCCGGCACCGGCGACGCCTACGATGGCCGCAACCTAGCCGGGGTAGTGCTCGTGAGCGACGGCCTCGTGAACCAGGGCCGCAGCCCGGCCTACTCCGAATTCAGCTTCCCGATTTACAGCGTGGCCCTGGGCGACACCATCCCCAAAAAAGACCTGCGCCTGACCGGTCTGAGCTACAACCGCGTCGCCTTCAGCGGCAATAAATTTCCCATCGAGGCCGAGCTGGGCTTCGAGGGCTACGCGGGCGGCGCGGCCACCGTGGAGCTGCGCGAGGGCGGCCGGGTGCTCGATAGCCGCCGCGTGGCCCTGCCCGCCGGCCGCCGCCGGGTACGCACCACCTTCCAAATCACCGCGCCCGCGCCGGGCAAACGCCGCTACGAGGTGCGCATCGCGGCCCAGCCCGGCGAGTTCACGGCCCTCAACAACCAGCGGACGGCCTTCGTCGACATCGTGAAGGGCAAGCTGCGGGTGCTGCTGGCCGGGGCCGCCCCCCACCCCGACCTTAAGGCCCTGCGCGCCGCCATCCGGGCCAACGACAACTTCGACCTGACCCTGGCCCTGCCCGGGGTGGAGCCGCTCAAGGCCGGCACCGATTTCGACGTGGCCATTCTGCACCAGCTGCCGGCCCAGGGCGGGCTGGGCAACGACCTGCTGGCCCAGGTGCAGGCCCGCAAAACACCGACCTTCTACATTCTGGGGGCGCAGTCGGACCTGGCAGCCTACAACCAGCTCGGCGCCGGCCTCATTATCCAACCGCGCGGGGCACAAACCGACGAGGTGACGCCGCTGCCCAACCCCGGCTTCGCCCGCTTCGCGACCGACGAGGAATCGACCCGCCGCTTCGCGCAGTACCCGCCCGCGCCGGTGCCCTTCGGCGACTACCGTCTGGGGCCCGGGGCCGAGGCCGCCCTCTGGCAGCAGGTGGACCGGGTGCCCACCCAGAAGCCCCTGCTGGTGTTTGGCGGCCCGGCCGAGCGCCGGCAGGCCACGCTGCTCACCGATGGCAGCTGGCAGTGGCGCCTGACCGAGGCCGTGGCCCACGACGACCAGCCCGAAGCCTACGACCGCCTCATCATCCGCACGCTTCAGCTGCTCACCCAGAACGCCAACAAGAAGCGCCTCGACGTGTACCCCACCCAGGACGCCTTCGGTACCCAGGACGACGTGATGCTGGGGGCCGAAGCCTACAACGCCGTGTTCGAGCGCCTCTACAACCAGAAAATCGACCTGGTGCTGACCGACGAAAAGCAGCAGGCCCGCCGCTTCTCGTTTGCCAACGCCGAGGACGGCTCGCCCCTGCACCTGGGGCCGCTGCCGGCCGGCCTGTATAAGTATCAGGCCCGCGCCACCCTCGGCGGCCAGGCCCAGCAGGATACCGGCGAGCTGCTGGTGCAATCGCAACCCCTTGAAGCTTTGGAGTCGAAGGCCGACCACAACCTGTTGGCCCAGCTGTCGCGCCGCAGCGGCTCGCGGCTGTACTACCCCGCGCAGCTCGATAAGCTGGCCCAGGATATTCTCAAAGCCAATTACAAACCGGTGATTTCGCAGGAAGAAGACCTGAAGGACCTAATTAATCAGAAGTGGCTGTTCTTCGTGCTGCTGGCTTTTCTGACGGTGGAATGGGCCGTGCGGAAGTATGCGGGCAGCGTGTGAGTGGAAACATCAAGAACGTCATACAGAGCGTTGCGAAGCATCTTTACCGCAATAGTAACTGCTGTTCCGCAGGCGGTTGCTGGCGCACGTCTCGGACGCGCTGCCAGTTGGTTTGGGGGCTCGGACGCGGCCGTTGCCCGCTACCCGAACGGCGCGCATCGGGCGGCGGCAGACGCCAACCCAGTCGGCACGCGTCGCTGACGCGCGCCAGCAGTAACTCAATAGATTGGATTACTGCTGCACGCAAGATGCTTCGCTACGCTCTGCCTGACGGGCTGGAGGCGCGCCGTAAAGCAGAACCACTTCCAAACCGTCCTCCCCCCTACTTCACCGATACCATATGAAATTACGCGTCATTTTAACCGGGGCTACCGGCATGGTGGGCGAGGGCGTCCTGCTCGAATGCCTGCAAAACCCCGCCGTCGAGCACGTGCTGGTGCTCACCCGCCGGCCCACGGGCCGCACGCACGCCAAAATGAGCGAGCTGCTGGTACCCGATTTACATCAGCTGAGTGCCTTCGAGCAGCAGCTGACGGGCTACAACGCCTGTTTTTTCTGCGCCGGTATTTCCTCGGTGGGCGTGTCGAAAGAAGAGTATGAGCGCATCACCCACGATTTAACCTTGACCGTGGGCCAGACCCTGGCCCGCCTCAACCCGGAGCTGACGTTCATCTACGTGTCGGGCGCGAGCACCGACAGCACCGGCACCAGCCGCCAGCACTGGGCGCGGGTGAAGGGGCGTACCGAAAACGACTTGCTGGCCCTGCCCTTCCGGGCAGCCTACATGTTCCGGCCGGGCTTCATGCAGATTACGCCCGGCCAGCGCAACGTGCTGAAGTGGTACGGGAGCATTGCCTGGCTGTACCCGCTGGCCCGCCGGCTGGCCCCCAACTTCGTGTGCACCATGCAGGAAGTGGGCCGCGCCATGATTAAGGCCGCTGATTTCGGCTACTCCAAACCCGTGCTCGAAGTGCGCGACATCGTGGCCCTGGCCCGCGCCACCTCAGTACCAAGCCCGAATCAGCCGGCGCGATAAGCTGGCCCGGAACCGCCGTTCTTTGCGGTTAACTTATGCGTGAATCAATCAGGAAATTTCTCGTGACAACCGGCGGCATTCTCGGCACTTTGCTCGTGGCAGTGGTGGCTTTCACCAACCTCAGCCCGCAGCTGGGCGGCACGCCCACCCGCTACGAAAAAGAGGCTTTCGCCAAATCGGGCCATTACAAAGACGGTGAATTCGTGAACCTGCTGCCCACCGAGGTGATGACGGGCGGCAGCACGGTGGGCGTGATGTGGAATTTCATTTTCCACAAGGCTCCCGATGTCGCGCCGCCAGGCCCCCTGCCCCAGCAGCCGCTCGATTCGCTGGCCATCACCCAGAAAACGCCCGAAATGGTGCGCGTCACCTGGTTCGGCCACTCGGCCAGCCTGCTCGAAATCGCGGGCCAGAATATTCTCCTCGACCCCATGCTCAGCGTGAAGATGGGGCCGGTGGGCTGGGCTACCCCCCGGCGCTACAACCGCGAGGTGGCCATCACGCCCGAAAAGCTGCCCTACATCGCGGCCGTACTTATTTCGCACGACCACTACGACCACCTCGACTACGAAACCATCGAGAAAATTAAGGACCGGGTGGGGCAGTTTTACGTGCCGTTGGGCATTGGGCCGCACCTGCGGGCCTGGGGCGTGCCCCGCGCCCACATCACCGAAATGAGCTGGGGCGACAGCGTGCACCTACCCAACCTCATGCTGCACTGCACGCCCAGCCGCCACTTTTCGGGGCGGGGCCTCACCAACCGCAACTCCACGCTGTGGTGCTCGTGGGTGATTAAAGGGGCGGCGAAGCGCGTATTCTACACCGGCGACGGGGGCTACGGGCCGCACTTCGCCGCCATCGGCCGGCAGCATGGCCCGTTCGATTTGGCGCTGGTGGAGTGCGGGCAATACAACGCGGGCTGGGCCAACATTCACATGCGGCCCGAGCAGAGCGTGCAGGCCGCCCGCGACGTGCGTGCCGCCCTGATGCTGCCCGTGCACTGGGGCGCGTTCAGCGAGTCGCTGCACCCCTGGAACGAGCCGGTGAAGCGCGTCACCGCCGAAGCCGTGCGCCTGGGCCAGCCCATTGTGACGCCGCAGCTGGGCCAGCCGGTCACGTTGGGGGCAGCGCTGCCCCAGGCGCGCTGGTGGGAGTAGCTTGAACGTCATGCAGAGCGCAGCGAAGCATCTTTACCAATCCTCGACATCCGCATGCCCGGCATGAGCGGCGTCGAGGCGGCCCGCGCGATCGCCCAGCTGCCCACCGATGACGACACGGCCGACGCCTGGCGCGGCTGCGAGATCGTCTTC
>JANXMN010000179.1 GCA_025354605.1 Hymenobacter sp.
CCACGCAGCCCAGCAGGCGCAGGCACTCGTTTTGGGTGGCCAAGCCAGTGCCGCCGCCGTGCGTGGCCACGATGAGCGACGGAATGGTGATGTTGAGGTACAAGTCGCCTTCCTTGGTAACCTCCGAGTACAGCACGCCGGCCGACGATTCGCTCACATTGGCCACGTCCTGCCCCGTGGCAATGAACAGGGCCGTGATGCCGTTGGCTGAGTGCGCGCCGTTGTTGTTGGCCCCCGAGATGAACGCGCCCACGTTGCTCACCTGCCCGTGGTAGGCCAGCTGCTCGGGCGTCACGCGCATGCGCTGCATCAGCACGTCGCGCTGGATAACGGCCTCGGCTACCACGCGCTTGCCGCGGGTACGCATCACGTTAATCTGGCTGGCTTTTTTGTCGGTGGCGAAGTTCGACTCCAGGTAGAAGTGCTCGACTTTCGCGCCCTTGTAGTTCTCGAGAATCCAGGAGCAGGCGGCGAAAGTGGCCCGGCCCACCATGTTCTGGCCGGCCGCGTCGCCGGTGCTGAAGTTGAAGCGCAGGTAGGCGAACTTATTGCTCAGGTAGGTGTCGATGTACTGCAGCTTGGCGATGCTCGACGTGCTTTCGGCCTGGGGCCGAATCTGGTCGATGGTATCTTCTACCCACTTGCCAAAGTCGCGGGCCCCGCGCGCATCGTCGAACACGAACACCGGGGCGCGTTGCATGGCATCGCCAATGACGGTGCACTTCACCCCGCCGCACAGATTCAGCAGCTGGATACCGCGGTTGTAGCTGGCCACCAAGGTGCCCTCGGTAGTCGCCATCGGAATCAGGAAGTCACCCTGGGCGTGCTCGCCGTTCACCGTCAGCGGGCCGGCCAGGCCCACCGGAATCTGAGCCACGCCCGTGAAGTGCTCGCAGTTGCCCTGGAGCTGGTGGGCATCGAAGGAATAGTGCTTGAGGTGCTTGAACTCCTGGCCCGAGAACTCTTCGGCGAAGCGCTGGCGGGCGGCAATGGCGGCCTCCGAATAGTCATCGTCGGCGGCGCGCGGAATGCGCGGCTTGGAGGCCGCTACGCCCACAATGGCATCTTCCACTTCTACATGCAGGTCGCCGAAGGCATCGGTCGAAAACCACATCTGCACCCGGTGCATGCCCTCGGGCAATGCCTCCATATCGAGCAGCACCGTAAGGGCGCGGCCCACGGGTAGCTCCACGGCTTGGCTGTCGGCGTCGATGGCGGTGGCGGCGCGCTGCTCGCCGTTGCCCATGTCGACGGTGATTTTCTCGGCCGGAATCACCAGGTCGCCAATCTGCACTTGCTGGAAGCCGGTCACCTTCACCGTATCGAGGCGGTTTTTGAGGCCGAAAGCCACACCCGCGTTATCTGGCCGGTTGTGGAGGCTGCCGCGGGTGTAGAGCAGCTTGAGAAGCATGGGGCTGGGCGTGAAAACCATCGGGAAAGCGGAAGTGGAGGTTAGAAGAATAAGCAGTGTCGGGAAGTGAAGGTGGGGAATATTATCGAATTTTAAACTGAACCGGGATGGTCATGGTGACGGCAACGGGTTTACGGCCCTGTTTGGCCGGGGCAAAAGCCCCCGGTCGCTTGCACTGAATACTGCCGCCTGGGACCGGCTGGTTCACCCGCGCTTCACCTGGCAATCCGAAATCTTGTTGGCTGAAACCCTGAGCCAGCGGCGCGGTTAATGCGCACCCGGTCGGTTTCCAGCCGGCCAAGCGGCCTTATGTTACCTTTGTGTGTCGTTAGCATTGCTTTCGTTAGCGACTTCCTTTCTGCTATGTCTTTATCCGCTGATTATCCCCGTTTCATCCTCGGTAGTGCCCTCACGGCCGAGCAGCGGGCGTTTTTTGTCAAATACGGATTCCTGCATTTTCGCCCCTTTGCTTCCCCCGAGTATGTCCGCCAGATTCTGCAAGCTACCGAGCAAGTGCAGGCCCACTGGCTGGCCGAAGGGGTGGAGAAAGTCAACGGCGTGCCCATCAAGTACGGGCACGATGTCGACGGTTCGCGCATTGTGCAGCGCTTCGCCTTCGCCTCGCAGCACCACCCCGTGCTACACGAGTTGCTGCAGGATGAGCGGTTCCGCTCCCTGTTTCCGTTGCTCGAAGCCGAAGGCGGCCGCGTCGGCGAGAACGAGAAGGATGGCCTCGTGGTAAACCACTACGTGAACGTACCCGGCTCCGAGTTCAGCCAGATGGGCTGGCACACCGACTCGTTGCGCGACGTGTTCTACGGCAAGCGCATCGGCCCCATGCTCAACGTCGGCCTGCACCTCGATGCCAACCAAGCCACCAACGGTGGCCTGCGCGTTATCCCCGGCACCCACCGCCAGGGCCTGCACAAGATGCTCTTCCGCAAGAAGTATTACAAGGACGTGTACTACGACCCCAACGAGCTGGCCATCGAAACCGAGCCCGGCGACCTGACCGTGCACGACGGCCGCATGTGGCACCGGGTAGCCCAGTCGCCGCTGGTGGGCGCGGCCAGCCGCCGCCGCGTGATGTACGTGCCCATCATCGCCGGCAAGTATCAGCCCAAGAGCCAGGACAGCCCCACACCCTTCTACCTGCGCTTTCTGCACCTAGTCAAATAGTTTCATTTAACAATTATCATTTAACATCTATCAGTCAACGATGTGCTTCGCCGTGCATCTGCCTGAATATGTGATGCTGTTGAACGAATTGTTAAATGTTAAATGATAATTGCTAAATGAGTTACGCTCTCGTTACCGGCGCATCGCGCGGCATTGGCCGCGCCCTAGCCCTCGAACTGGCCCACCGCGGCTACGACCTGCTGCTGGTAGCGCGGTCTGAAAACCAGCTCACGGACTTGGCGCGCGAAATCGCCGAGCGGCACCAGCACCAGGCCAAAGTGCTGGCCACGGACCTGGCCGCCCCTGGGGCCGCCGCCACCGTGGCCGCCTGGGCCACCCGCGAAACCAACCAGCTGGCCATCCTCGTCAACAATGCCGGCTATGGTCTCTGGGGCCGCTTCGAGCAGCTCAGCCTGCCCGAGCAGCAGAACATGCTGCAACTGAATATGCTGCTGCCCGTGGCCCTCACCCACGCCCTGCTGCCCGCGCTGCACCAGATGCCCAAAGCCTACGTGCTGAACGTGGCCAGTACCGCCGCCTACCAGGCCGTGCCTTCGCTCACGCTCTACGCCGCTAGCAAAGCCTTTCTGTTGAGCTTCAGCCGTGGCCTGCGCTACGAGCTCAAGGCAAGCAATGTATCGGTGAGCTGCCTGAGCCCCGGGGCTACTACCACCAGCTTCGCCGACCGCGCCGGCATGGGGGCCGAGCTGCAGGCCACCGCCAATAAAGTGTCGATGACCGCCGAGGCGGTGGCGCAGGCGGCCGTGGCTGGCCTGCTGGCTGGCGAGGCCGAAATCATCCCCGGCGTGCTCAACAAGGTGTCAGCTGGCCTCACCAGCGTAGTGCCCAAGAGCCTGGTGGAGAAAATCGCGGCCAGTATTTACGAGAAGTATCTATAGCGCGGGCTTTCGGGCGCGCTACCGCCGGCATATCCGCCCGGCCAGCCACCAGGCGGCTCCGGCGAAGACGGGCGCGGCCAGCACGTCGTAGCTGTAGTGCACGCGCTGCACGAGCACCAGCAGGCCCACAGTCACCGTGAGCCCGCCCAGCACCCAGCGCCAGCGTCCCCGGCCCGCCAGGGTTAGCAGCGTCATGGTGGCGGTGTGGCCCGAGAAGAACAGGTCGCGCACTATCGGCTCCTGCACCTGGAAGAGGTGGTCGACCACCGGGTCGTGCAGCGGCAGCAGGGCCGTGGGCGGCTCCAGGGGCAAAAGGGTCAGCGTCGCCATGCGCAGCAGCTGTAGCAGGTAGTAGCACCACAGCATCCGCGCCAGCAGCGGCGGCCGGCGGAAAGCTGCCGCCAGCGAGCCCACAATGGCCCCGTAAATCAGGCTGAAAGTGAGCACCGAGTTGTCGTGCACCGGCAGCAGGTCCAGCAGCGGGTCGGCCAGGGGGTAGCCTACCCGCGTCTGTACCCAGTGGTAAAAGCCCGGCAGCACCGGCAGCAGTGCTAGCAGCAGCGCCAGCACCAGCCCCAGCCGCCACCGAAAGCCCACGTCGGCCCACGCCGCCGCCCATGCCGGGCGGGGTGCAGCCGGAGCAGCAGGGCATGGTAGCGCCGCGGGAGGGAAGAAAGGAGGAGAGGAAGGCACGAAAAAAAACGAAGTGCGTAGTTACAGCGGCGGAATGCGGGAGCTAAAGTAAGGCTTCGCCCGAACAGCCGCCCGCCGGGAAGTTCCATCAGGCCGCTGACTGGCCCTGCCTTGCCAGCTGGCTCGCTGTGGGCCATCATTCAGCCCCCTTTTCGCCATGCGCTTTTTATTGCCTGCCCTCCCCATTGCCTGCCCTGACCGCCCTTATGCTGCCCACGCTGCAAGCCGTGGCTGGCCCCGCCACGTGCTCGAAATCAAGGCTGTGACCGGGGCCGAGGACTTTTCCTTCTACCAGGAGAAGGTGCTTGGCCTGTTTCTGTTCGTGGGTGGCATGAGCAAAGGGCTGGACCCCGCCACTGCCGCCAGCCACCACACCGCCGGCTTCCGCATTGATGAAAGCGGGCTGACTCTCGGCGTGAAAACCCTTGCGACGTTGGCTGCCGGCAAGCACTGACATTATTCTAAGCTATTCTTGGTATAGGAATAGTATAAGGAAATGAATTAAAGTCCAAAAGCAGCTTCATTATAGCTTCACCAAAGGTATAAAATTTCGGTTTTATCAATGAAATGATAATTAAAATAGCTTTATGATAATAAAAAGCCATAGGTTGCGGTCCCTTAATTGACATCTGTCAAAAAAGACATTTTCAATTCACTCAACCCACCACAACTATTTTTTCATGAAAAAACAATACTCCGCCGTAGCGTTGCTAATGCTCGGCTCGCTTGCTTCGGCTCAGGCACAGGATGCGGCCCGCATTTCCAACAAAGTGCTCGGCACCGATGGGCAGCCCGAACTGGTGCAGTTCAGCGCCGAGGGCCAGGCGGCCCTGCGCGGGCTGAGCGGCGAGCAAGTGCTGCGCCAGCAGCTGGGCCTG
>JANXMN010000180.1 GCA_025354605.1 Hymenobacter sp.
TGCGGAAACTGATCGACCGATGAGGCCGAGAACATGGTGCGGGTGCCAAGGGCCTTCACGAACCCCGGCATACTCAAAAACGACCCCGAATTATGCACCGTGGGGTTGCCCGCATACACCCCGATGGCGTTGGCCCCATGAGCGTCGCGTACGGCCCGCAGCCGGTCGGCCACCTCGTCGAACGCCTGTTCCCAGCCAATCTCCAGCCACGAGATCTCGCCATTGGTGTCCACCCGTTTCAGGGGGTGGCGCAGGCGGTTGGGGTCTTCGTAGATGTCTCTGAGGGCCACGGCTTTGGGGCAAATATGCCCCCGGCTGAACGGGTCGGCGGGATCACCGCTGATGCTCAGCACCTTCCCGTCCTGATGAGTGACGGTGAGGCCGCAGATGGCTTCGCAGAGGTTGCAGGCGCGGTAGTGGGTTTCGACGGGCATAGGATGGAGCTGTGGTGTGAGCGCGGCGGGTTTGAGCGCGAATTGGAAAGGAAGGTAAAGAACGTCATGCCGAGCGTAGCCGAGGCATCTCGCTCGCATCGTTGCACGGTATTGATTACTGCTGCACGCGAGATGCCTCGGCCACGCTCGGCATGACGTTCTTTTAATTTCAATGAACGCAACGTCCCCGCTGCTCCCCTGTCTTTTTGATTAAGATTCCATCCCATCTTTACGAATCTACTTCCTGCCTCACTCAAACGCCTACGCACTTTTGAAACGACGCGACTTTGTTGGCCTCACCGGCCTGGCAGCCGGAACCCTCTGGCTCCCGGGATTCCCCAGCTACGGCGGCACGCCCATAGAACCCGCCCGCCTGCTGGAGCCGGGCCTCGACCCGGCCCAGAAGAAACGTCTGGCCGACGCGGCCCTGAACGCGGCCAAAACCGCCGGCGCGAGCTACGCCGACGTGCGCATCGGCCGCTACCTGAACCAAAGCATTTTCACCCGCGAGAAGCAGGTGCAGAACATTGCCAGCACTGAAAGCTATGGCGTGGGTATCCGGGTGATTGCCAATGGCACCTGGGGCTTCGCTTCGACCAACAACGTGACCGAGGCGGGCATCGCCAAAGCCGCCCAGCTGGCCGTGCAGATTGCCAAGGCCAACTCGAAGGTGCAGAAGGAGAAGGTGCAGCTGGCCCCGCAAAAGGGGTACGGCGAAGTGAGTTGGAAAGCGCCGATTCAGCAGAATGCCTTTGACGTGCCCATCAAGGACAAGGTGGACCTGCTGCTGGGCGTGAACGCCAAGGCCCTGGAGTTGGGCGTGTCGTTCATCAACTCAGTGCTGTTTCAGGTGAACGAGCAGAAGTATTTTGCCAGCACCGACGGCTCCTACATCGACCAGGACATCCACCGGATTTACCCCACTTTTGGCGTTACGGCCATCGACCGGGCCAGCGGCAAGTTTCGCTCGCGGCAGGCCATGAGCTCGCCCGTGGGCATGGGCTACGAGTACCTCACGCCCAAGGCCGCCGATAAGATGGCTGGCCCGGCCGGCTCCGACATTATCGGCTACCGCAACAGCTACGATATGCTGGAAGACGTGGCGCTGGCCGCCAAGCAGGTGAAGCAAAAGCTGACCTGCAAGTCGGTGACGCCCGGCAAGTACGACCTCGTGCTCGACCCGCACCACCTGGGTTTGACTATCCACGAATCCGTCGGCCACCCGCTGGAGCTGGACCGCGTGCTGGGCTACGAGGCCAACTTCGCGGGCACCTCGTTCGCCACGCTGGAGTGGAAGGCCAAGGGCCTGCCCTACGGCTCGAAGGTGGTGAACATTGTAGCCGACAAAACCCAGCCCGGCACCCTGGGCGCGGTAGGCTATGACGACGAGGGCGTGCAAACCCGCCGCTGGGACCTCATCAAGGACGGCCGTTTGGTGGACTATGAGAAAATCCGCGACCAGGCGCACGTCGTGGGCCAGGACCACTCGGATGGCTGCTGCTACTCGCAGTCGTGGCAGGACGTGCAATTCCAACGCATGCCCAACGTGAGCCTGCAGCCCGGCAAGCAAAAGCTGAGCGTGGACGAGCTGGTGAGTAAGGTTGACAAGGGCATCTACATTGCCGGCAACGGCTCGTTCAGCATCGACCAGCAGCGCTTCAACTTCCAGTTTGGCGGGCAGGTGTTCTACGCCATCGAGAAGGGCAAAATCACCGAGATGCTGGAAGACGTGGCTTACCAGGCCAACACCCAGGAGTTTTGGAACAGCTGCGTGGTCTCGTGCGACGAGAGCGACTTCCGTTACTTCGGGGCATTCAACGACGGCAAGGGCCAGCCCTCCCAGAGCTCGGCGGTCAGCCACGGGTCGAGCACGACGCGGTTTAACGGCGTGAACGTGATTAACACGGCCCGCAAAATTGGCTAATTGAACGTCATTGAAGGAACGTCATGCTGAGCATTCTGCGCATTAAGCAGAATGCTCGGCATGACGTTCTGAAATCATCCAGCATCTCCACATCTGAAATAATCATGGCCATTCTCTCCAAAGACGAAGCCCAGACAATACTTAAGAAAGTTCTCAGCTTCAGCACCGCCGATGAGTGCGATGCCACGCTGACCGGCAACATGGGCGGCAACGTGCGCTCGGCGCGCAACTCCATCAGCACGGCCGGGGCTAGCGACAACGTGTCGCTGGCCGTGGAAAGCCGCTTCGGCAAGCGCGCCGGCATTGCCACCTGCAACGAGTTCGACGAGGCCACCCTGCAGCGCTGCGTGAAGCGGGCCGAGGAGATTGCGCGCCTCGCCCCCGAAAGCCCGGAATACATGCCGCTGCTCGGACCGCAGCAGTACCTTGACGGCAGCCACTCCTACGCGGCGGCCACGGCGGCCATTACGCCCGACTACCGCGCCGAGCAAATCGGGGCCAGCATGGCGCTTTGCGACCAGAAAAAGCTCAGCTCGGCGGGCTATCTCGACGACTCGCACAGCTTCGTGGCCAAGCGCAACTCGAAGGGCCTCGAAGCCTATCAGCGCAACTCCACCGTCACTTTCTCGGTGACGGTGCGCACGCCCGACGGCACCGGCTCGGGCTACGCCTCGGGCGACTTTATTGACTCGACCAAAATGGACGCGGCCCGCTTTACCAAAGTAGCCGCCGACAAGGCAGCCGCTTCGGTGAAGGCGCGGGCCATCGAGCCGGGCAAGTACACGGTGATTATGGAGCCCAACGCGCTGCTGTCGAACGTGGATACTTCGCTTATCGGCGCGCTGATGCAGAGCCTCGACGCGCGCAACGCCGATGAGGGCCGCAGCTTCCTGAGCAAAAAGGGCGGCGGCAACCGCAAGGGCGAAAAGCTGTTCGATGAGCGGGTGACCATCTACTCCGACCCGCTGAACGCCGATATTGCCGACCTCACCTTCAGCGGCGACGGGCGGCCGCAGCAGCGCACCACCTGGATTGAAAAAGGCGTGGTGAAAAATCTCTACTCCTCGCGCTTCTGGGCGCAGAAGGCCGGCATTCCGGACCTGCCCCGGCCCAACGGCTGGATTATGGAAGGCGGTACGCAGAGCACGGCAGACCTCATTAAGGGCACGGCCAAGGGCATTCTGGTCACGCGCCTGTGGTACATCCGCCCCGTCGACCCGCAGACGCTGCTCTTTACCGGGCTGACCCGCGACGGGACTTTTTACATTGAGAACGGGCATATTAAATTCCCCATCAAGAATTTTCGCTTCAACGAGAGCCCGGTCATCATGCTCAACAACCTCGAAGCTATTGGCAAGCCCGTGCGCCTGAATGGCAACCTGGTGCCGCCCCTCAAAATTCGCGACTTCACCTTTACGAGCCTGTCGGACGCGGTGTAAGCTGTAGCTTGAACTCTGCGAGTCCGTGCGTGGGCAACGTTGGACGTTTTCCTGCATCATTCATCCATCGCGCGGACTCGCAGAGTCCACGCTACATTTCCAACCTTTTTCGCTGCACCTATGAAAAGACGTGACTTTGTGGGACTTACCGGCCTGGCGGCCGGGGCCCTGTTTCTGCCCAGCCTGCCGGGCTTCGGCCACACCCTCGTCGACCCCGCGCGCCTGCTGGAGCCGGGGGCCGACGTGGCCGTAAAAAAGCGCTTGGCCGACGCCGCCCTGAACGCGGCCAAAGCGGCCGGGGCCGAGTACGCCGACGTCCGCATCGGCCGCTCGCTCAATCAGTACGTCTTCACCCGCGAGAAGCAGGTGCAGAACATCGTGAGCACCGAGAGCTACGGCGTGGGCATCCGCGTGCTGGTGGCCGGCTGCTGGGGCTTCGCCTCGACCAGCGTGGTGACGGAGGCCAACCTGGCCGCCACCGCCCGTGAGGCCGTGGGCATTGCCAAGGCCAACCGACTAGTAATGAAGGAGCCCGTGCAGCTGGCCGCCCAAACGGGCTACGGCGAAGTGAGCTGGAAAACGCCCATTCAGCAAAGCGCCTTCGAGGTGCCCATCAAGCAGAAAGTGGACTTGCTGCTGGCATCCAACGCGGCGGCGCTCGACGCGGGAGCCAGCTACATCAACTCGGCCCTTTTTCAGGTGAATGAGCAGAAGTATTTCGCCAGTACCGACGGCTCCTATATCGACCAGGATATTCACCGCCTCTGGCCCACGTTCTCGGCCACGGCCGTCGATACGAAATCGGGCAAGTTTCGCTCGCGCGAGGCGCTGAGCGCGCCGGTGGGCCTGGGCTTCGAATACCTCACCCCCGGCGCGGCCGAGCAGGTGCGCGGGCCGCAGGGCACCGATACCGTGGGCTACAAGCTGCGCTACGACATGCTGGCCGATGCGGCGCTGGCCGGCAAGCAGGCCAAAGCCAAGCTGAGCATGAAATCAGTCACGCCCGGCAAGTACGACCTCGTGCTCGACCCCGGCCACCTGGGCCTGACAATTCACGAATCCGTCGGACACCCGACCGAGCTGGACCGGGTGCTGGGCTACGAGGCCAACTACGCCGGCACCAGCTTCGCCACGCTCGAATGGAAGGCCAAAAACCTGCCCTACGGCTCGAAGGCCGTGAACATCGTGGCCGACAAACTGCAACCCGGCTCGGTGGGCAACGTGGGCTTCGACGACGAGGGCGTGAAAACCCGCGAGTGGGACCTCATCAAGGAAGGCAAGCTGGTGAACTACCAGAAAATCCGGGACCAGGCCCACATCGTGGGCCAGAAGGAGTCGGACGGCTGCGCCTACGCGCAGTCGTGGGAAGACGTGCAGTTTCAGCGGATGCCCAACGTGAGCCTGCGCCCTGGCACCGCCAAAATGAGCCCCGATGAGATGGTGAAAGGCGTGGACAAGGGCATCTACATTGCCGGCGCCGGCTCGTTCAGCATCGACCAGCAGCGGTTCAACTTCCAGTTTGGCGGGCAGCTATTTTTCGCCATCGAAAAGGGCAAAATCACCGAGCAGCTGGAGGACGTAGCGTATCAGTCGAACACCCAGGAATTCTGGGGAGCCTGCGCCGGCTCGTGCGACCAGTCGGACTACCGCCTGTTCGGCACTTTTTTCGACGGCAAAGGCCAGCCGGCGCAGGTATCGTCGGTGAGCCACGGCTCGGCCACGACTCGCTTCAACGGCGTGAACGTCATCAACACGGCGCGCAAAGTTTAATGTGCTGATTCTATGATGGGCTGATGTGCTGATTGTTTATGGGGTGACGACGGACCGGATTCATAGGAGTCAGCAGGTCCACTCAACTCCGGCAAAAAAACGACATCATATTAACCCATCATCAAATCACCTTAAAAAAATCAGCACATCAGCATATCATCAAATCAGCACATCAACAAAATGGCCATTCTCTCCAAAGACGAAGCCCAGGCTTTACTCAAAAAGGTCCTCAGTTACAGCACGGCCGATGAGTGCGAAGCCTCCCTGCGGGGCCGCACCGCCGGCAACATCCGCTACGCCCGCAACAGCGTGAGCACGGCCGGCGCGCAGAATTCCGTGTCGCTGGCCGTCGAGTCGCGCTTCGGGAAGCGCAGCGGCATTGCTACCTGCAACGAGTTCGACGAGGCCACCCTGCGCCGCTGCGTGCAGCGGGCCGAGGAAATTGCCCACCTCGCCCCCGAAAGCCCGGAATACGTGGCCTTTATCGGCCCGCAAACCTACCTGAGCCCCCCTTCTACGGCCACTACCCTGCTCACGGCCACCACCCGCGCCCAGGCCGCCGCCGACAGCATGACCCTGTGCGCCGCCAAGAACCTGACCGCCGCCGGCTTCCTCGATGGCGGCACCAGCTTCGTGGCCAAGCGCAACTCCAAAGGCCTCGAAGCCTACCAGCAATCGACGAATACCGACTTTTCGGTGACGGTGCGCACGGCCGACGGCCGCGGCTCGGGCTACGCCATTGCCGACGTGACGGACCCCGCCAAGCTCAACGCCAAAGCCCTCACCCAGCGCGCCGCCGACAAGGCGCAGCGCTCGGTGAATGCCAAAGCCATCGAGCCGGGCAAATACACCGTGATTCTGGAGCCGGCCGCGCTGATGGCCGGCGACGACCTGTCGCTGCTCGGTGGGCTGGTTTTTGGGATGGGCGCCCGCGAGGCCGACGAAGGCCGCAGCTTCCTCAGCAAGAAAGGCGGCGGCAACCGCAAGGGCGAAAAGCTGTTTGACGAGCGCATCACCATCTACTCCGACCCCATGAACCCGGAGGCTCCGGGCAATGCCTTCGATGGGGACGGCCTGCCCACCAAGCGCCAGACCTGGGTTGAGAAAGGCGTAGTGAAAGACCTGTTTTACACTCGCTTCTGGGCCGAAAAGAACAAATTGCCCGCCACGGCTTTTCCCAATGGCTTCATCATGGCCGGCGGCACGCAGAGCACGGCCGAGCTCATCAAGGGCACGGCCAAGGGCATTCTGGTTACGCGCCTGTGGTACATCCGCGAAGTCGACCCGCAGACGCTACTCTACACCGGGCTGACGCGCGACGGCACGTTCTACATTGAGAACGGAGTTATCAAATTCCCCATCAAAAACCTGCGCTTCAACGAGAGCCCGATTATTATGCTCAACAACATCGAGGCCATCGGCCGGCCCCAGCGCCTGGCCGGCTGCCTGATTCCCCCGCTGAAAATCCGCGACTTCACGTTTACCAGCCTGTCGGACGCTATTTAGGGACTCGGTGTCTTGAAAGATGCAAAACGTCATGCTGAGCGTAGCCGAAGCATCTCGCATGTGGTGGCAATCTTTTTTCTTGGCGAGTGAGTTAGTGGCAGCCCGCGAGATGCTTCGACTGCGCTCAGCATGACGTTCTGCATTTTTTAAGACCCCAATATGCCTTTCACGTTTGTGCGCCTGAAATATCATTCCGGCGACTGGGACGGGGTAGATGAGCGGATGCCCGCCAACCTGCTGCACTCGCTGGTGCAGTACACTAAAGTGCCCGTCGACCCCAAGGAAAAAGTGGTGGCGCTCGATAGCCCGGAATTGTTTAATTACCCGTTCTGCTACCTCTCAGGCCACCGCCTGGTGCAGTTTTCGAGCACTGAAAAACAGAACTTCACCCAGTACGTGCGCAACGGCGGCTTCGTGTTCGTGGATGACTGCAACCACGACATCGACGGCCTGTTTGCCCGCTCATTCGAGGAGCAGATGCGCCAGTGCTTTGGTAGCGGCGCGCTGAAGAAAATCCCCAATACCCACCCCATCTACTCCCAGTTCTTCAAATTCAAGGACGGCCCGCCCAACACCGGCTTCGAACTGAATGGCTGGGGCGACGACCTGGTGCACGACTACCTGAAAGCCATTGAAATAAAGGGCCGTATCGGCGTCCTCTATTCCAACAAAGACTACGGCTGCGAGTGGGACTACGACTTCCGCAACAAGCGCTTTCTGGCCGAAGACAACACGAAGTTCGGGGTGAATATTTTGCTGTATGCTTTGACTTAATAGTGCTTGGTGCATAGTGCTTGGTTCTTGGTTTGTTACGAATCAAAATTCCAGGCACCAAGCACCAAGCACCAAGCACCACTTATGACTGAACAAGAAGTAAACACGCTCCTGGCCAAGCTACCCGTCCTCAAAGCTGAAATTGCCAAGGTGATTGTGGGCCAGGAAACCGTGCTTGATGAAGTGCTGGTGGCACTATTGGCCGGCGGACACGCCCTGCTCGAAGGTGTGCCCGGCCTGGCCAAAACCCTGCTGGTGCGCACGCTGGCCGCCGCCACCGATTTGCCCTTCCGCCGCATCCAGTTCACCCCCGATTTGATGCCCACCGACATTCTCGGCACCGAGGTGCTGGAGGAAGAGCACGGGACCGGGCACCGCACGTTCGTCTTTAAGCCGGGGCCGATTTTCGCCAGCCTGGTGCTGGCCGACGAAATAAACCGCACGCCCCCTAAAACCCAGGCCGCCCTGCTGGAGGCCATGCAGGAGGGCCACGTCACCTACGCCGGGCAGGAGCATGCGCTGCCCAAACCTTTCTTCCTGCTGGCCACCCAGAACCCCATCGAGCAATCGGGCACCTACCCCCTGCCCGAGGCCCAGCTCGACCGGTTTCTGCTGTATGTGCGCATCGGCTACCCGACGGCTGAGGAGGAGCTGGCAGTGTTGCGCGGCACCACCGGAGCGGCCGGCCAGGCGGTGCAGCCGGTGCTGGGCGGAGCCGATATCCGGGCCTTGCAGGCACTGGTGCGGCAGGTGAGTTTGAACCCCGAGCTCATGGATTTTGTGAACCGCCTGGTGCGGGCGACACGGCCGGCCACGTCGGAGGTAAAGTTTATTCAGGATTACGGGCGCTGGGGCGCCGGGCCGCGCGCCGGGCAGGCCCTCATTCTGTGCGCCAAGGCGCGGGCCCTGCTGCACGGCCGCTTCGCCGCCACGCTGGAGGATATCCGCACGCTGGCCCCGCCGGTGCTGCGGCATCGGGTGCTGCTGAACTTCAATGCCGAAGCCGCGAATATTACCGCCGATGATGCCGTGGTGGAATTACTGAAAGCGGTACGCTTCGCTTAATGAAGAATGAGGAATGAAGAATTGAATCCGAACTGTTCATCAGCCTCAACTCTTCATTCCTCATTCCTCATTCTTCATTGATTCAAATTGCTCATTCCTCATTCCTCATTCCTCATTGATTCAAATTGCTCACTCCTGAACTCCTGCACGGCCTGCGCAACCTATCCCTCGCGGCGCGGCAGGCGGCGGAGGGCTTTCTCAACGGCGCGCACGCCAGCCGGCGGCACGGCGCGGGCCTGGAGTTCAGCCAGTACCGCCCGTACCAGCCCGGCGACGACCTGCGCCGCCTCGACTGGCGCTTGGCCGCCCGCTCGGACCGCTACTACCTGCGCGAGTCCGAAATCGACACCAGCCTGACTGTGCACCTACTGCTCGACGCCAGCGCCAGCATGAACCACCGTGACGACAACGGCCTAACGAAGCTTGAATACGCCCGGCTGCTGCTGGCCTCGCTGGCCTACCTCGCCACTCAGCAGGGCGACGCCGTGGGTCTCAGCATCCTCAGCCCGGCGGGCCTGCGCCACCTCACGGCCCGGGCCGATGCCCGCCAGCTGCCCCGCCTCTACCACGCGCTGGAAACGGCCGAGGCCACCGGCCACTTCCCCGGAGCCGAAACGCTGGCTCCGCTCACGGCCCGCCGCCAGCGGGCCATCACCGTGTGCGTGAGCGACTTGTACGAGGAGGGCCAGGAAATTAATTCCCTGCTCACCCGCCTGCGCGCTACCAGCGGCGAAGTGCTGCTGCTGCACCTGATGGCACATAATGAGCTGCAATTCACGTATCAGGGTGCCGTTTCGTTTCTGGACCTGGAAACCGGCCAGACGCTGCAAATCGATACCGCCCAACAGCGGAGCGGCTACCAACTGCAGCTGCAAGCGTGGCTGCGCGATACGGCGCAGCAGGCCCGCCGCCAAGGCTGCGACTACCATTTGCTGGACACCTCGCAGCCGCTAGACACGGCCATGCGGGAGTTTCTGCGGCGGCGGCAGCAACTCTGCTGAGCGCACCCACCCTCGACCCCAAGCCACCCTTGCTCCATTTCCGCGTCTGTACTTGCAATTCTGATTTCGCTATCCGTTGTTCACGCTCCTGCATCCTGCCGCCCTGCTGGCCCTCGCGGGCCTGCTGGTGCCGGTAGCCATTCATCTATTCAACCGCCGGCCGGCCCGGGAAGTAGCCGTGGGCAGCCTCCGCTGGCTAGCCGCCGGAGCCAACCGCCGCCTGCGCCAGCTGAAGCTGGAGCAGCTGGGGCTGCTGCTGCTGCGGGCGGCCCTGCTGGCGGTGCTGGCCGTGGCGGTGGCCGGCCCGGTGTGGCGCACAACCCGGCCCGCCAGCCGGGGCGTAGTGCTGCTAAGTGCCGAAGCCGCTCAATTGCCGGCACTGGTGGCTTTGAAACCCGCCATCGATTCGCTGCGCCGCCGGGGCTATGCGCTGCGCTGGCTGGCGGCTGACTTTCCGTGGGTGCCAGTTCCAGCTTGGCGCGCCCTCAGCACCGGCCGGGCCAGTGCCGCGGCCGATTCGGCGGCGGGGCAGACGGGCGGGTGGGCCTGGGCGCGAGTGCGGCAGGCGGCGGCCACTTTTCCGGGGCAGCCACTTTATGTGGTCACCAGTTCGGCGTTGCGCAATTTTCGAGGTTCGCATGGGCCGCTACCGGCAACCGTCAACTGGCAGGTATTGCCTGACACCACGACTGCCTCCTGGTTGGCAGCGGCTGAAACGGCGGATGGTAAAAACCTTTCGCTACTGGTTGGCCACAGCAATGGAGCGCTGACAACTTACCGCTGGGCCAAAGTGCGCGTCCGGCACCAAAGCCTGCCAATGCAGGTCGCGGGGCTGGCGCCGGTGCGCCTTCAGGCCGGTAGCAAAGGCGGCGAAAACCTGGTGCTGGTACCCGTTTCCGCTCCCAAATCCGATGATGGAATTGCGTTCGGCCGCCCCCCGATGCTTATCGAGATTTACGCTTCGCCGGAATTTGCCGCCGATGCCCGCTACCTCGAAGCGGCGCTGCGGGCGGCGGGTTCGGCCCTGGCCATTGCGCCCCGCGTGCGCCGCCAGTTGGCGCGGCCCACACGACTGCAAGCCGACTGGACCTTCTGGCTGTCGGGCGAGCCGCTGCCTTCGGCCTGGCAAGCAGACCTGAAAAACCACCGCAACCTCTGGCGCGAAGCGGCCGGCCCGGGGGTGGCCGATACCGCTTCCTTCGCTACCGAAATTCCTGGTGACGCTCCCGCAGCGGTGTTTCGGCGAGCGGCCGCAGCGGAGCCGGGCGGCGAAACGGTATGGGCTGATGGCCGGGGGCGCGCCCTCCTCGCGAGGCATTCGCTGAGCCACGGCAATATTTATCAACTCACTACCCGCTTCAATCCGGCCTGGAGCGAGCTGGCCGATGACCCACAGCTGCCGGCGCGCCTGCTGGAGCTGCTGCAACCCGAGCCGGCCTGCCCCATTGGCCTGCCCCTGACGCAGCTGGCCCGGCTCGAAGCCGCGCACGACCGCCGGGCCCTGGACCCGGCTCAGCTGCCGGCCACTTCGGGCGCTTCCGCTCGCGCTACTCGGCCAAAGATTGAAGCTCCGGCGGCCTTTCGCCAGACCGATTTGCGCCCCTGGCTGGTGCTGCTGGCGGCCCTGCTGCTGCTGGTTGAGCGCCTGCTGGCCCATCGCCGGGAAACCGCCACCTTACCGGCTGCCCGATGAAACCAGTAACCGAATTTTCCACCTCCGCAGGCGTAACTACCGCCCGGCTGCAACTGCGGGCCGTGGGCCAGCGCTACGTGCTCCGCCGGGTGGCGGCGGTACTGCTGCCGGCCCTGGGTGGCGTATTTCTGCTACTGGCGCTGGGCCGATATTGGCCAGCATTTCGGCCCGTCCTCCTCGGTGTGGCAGCCCTGGGCCTGCTACTGACGGGCTGGCGGCTGTGGCCCCTGCGGCTGGTTTCGCCCGCTACCATCGCGCCCCGGCTCGACCGTCAGTTCGCGGCGCTTGAAGACAGTACCGGCCTGCTGCTGCGCCGCGCCGAAAATCTAAACTTGCTGGAACGGCTTCAACAGCAGAAAGTGGCCTGGCAGCTGGCGGAACTGTACGCGGCGCGGGCATTGCAGCTATCCGTGGATTTCCGTTGGCCCATGCTCGGGATGCTTGGGCTGCTGCTGCTGGGTGCCGTGTTGTGGTGGTGGCCGGCGCAGCCCCAGCGCCCGGCGCGGGCGGCGGCGGTCAAGGTGCATTACTCAGGCCCCAGCGCACCGCGCCGGCCGGGCCAGGTGCCGCCGCGCATTGTCGAAACCAGGCTACTCGTCACGCCGCCAGCTTACACCCGACTGCTGGCTTTCGTGCCGGCGCAGGCTTCGTTCCCATGTCCGCAGGAAGCGCGGGTGCGCTGGCAGGTGCGTGTGACGGGTGCCCGGGCGGCGGGCGGCCCAGTGCTGGAGCTGAGCGGGCAGCGGGTGCCGCTGACGCCGCTGGCCGGGCAGGTGGGCACATTTTTCACCGAGCAGGTGCTGACCAGCGCCACGCTTTACCGGCTGCGCTACGCGGGCACGGTGTCCGACGATTACGCCATCGATGTGCGGGCCGACCAGGCCCCGGTGCTGCGCATCAATACCCCGAAGGCCTACACGCTGGTGGCCGCCTTTGGCCAGCGGCCGGAAGTGCCCATTCGCGCCACGGTGCGCGACGACTACGGCCTGACCCGGGCTGAGTTGGTGATAACCGTGGCCCAGGGCCAGGGGGAAGCCGTGAAATTCAGGGAGTTTCGCCGCGACCTGAGCGCCGGGCTGCCCGCCTCCGCCGGCCCCGAAGGGCCGCAGGCCACGCTCAGCAGCCTGCTCAACCTGCCCCGGCTCGGGCTGACTTACTGCGACGAGCTGTACTTCTACCTCGCGGCCCGCGACAACCACGGCCACGCGGCCCGTACCGATTCGTACCTGGTGCAGTGGCAGGATACGGCCGTGGCCGACAGCGCCCCCGACCTGGGCATGGGCGTGAAAGTAGCCCCGGCCTACTTCCGCAGCCAGCGCCAGATTATTATTGATACGGACAAGCTGCTGGCCGAAAAACCCAAACTCGACGCCGCCACCTTCGCCAGCCGGGCCAACGCCCTGGGCTTCGACCAGCAGAGCCTGCGCTTACGCTACGGCAAGTTTCTGGGGGAGGAATCAGAGGCTGGTATCGGTGCGCAGGCCCCGCATTCGCCCATCGCGGAGGATGACTCGCCCGCCGCGCCAACGGCCGAAACGCCCGCCCCCGAGGCGCACGACGACCACGACCACGCGGCCCCGCCCGCTTCAGCAGCCCACCCCTCGCCTACTGCCGAAACCGATGCGTTAATGGAACCTTACATCCATAAGCACGACGACGCCGAAACGGCCGACTTCCTGGAGCCGGCCGTGAAAGCCAAGCTCCACGCCGTGCTCGACCAGATGTGGGCCGCCGAACTGCGCCTCCGCACTGGCCAGCTCGCGGCCGCCCGCCCCTACGAGTACCGCGCTCTGCGCCTGCTGAAAGAGGTGCAGCAGCAAACCCGCGTTTTCGTCAAAAAAGCCGGCTTCACCCCGCCGCCCATGCCCGAGGCTACCCTGCGCCTTACCGGCGAGCTGACCGGAGCCACGGTACCGCAGCGGCAGTCGGTGCTGCCGGCACCGGCAGCCCAGCCTGGGCCAGCAGCACCAGC
>JANXMN010000203.1 GCA_025354605.1 Hymenobacter sp.
GGCACGTAGCGCCGCGCCCGCAGCTGCACCAGCAGCGCCACTACCAGCAGGCCTGCCATTAGCAGCGAGGTATTCGTGAGCCCCAGCTTGAGGTTGAAGGCCAGGAAATCGGCGGCCGTTTCGCCCACGGTGGTGGCCATAATCTTGATAACCCAAAAGATGAGCGTCACCGCAGGCACCTTGTTGAGCATGCTCGCCGCCGTTGTGGTGGGCTGAATCGGGTTCGTCTGCATCGTTTCTACGGGTTGAAAGGGTAAGGACAAGTACTGGCCTCTGGCGGCGGGGCACCTGCGCGGGCGGGGCTCAGGGTAGTTTGTATTCGTACACGGCCCCTTGCTCGGTGGTGAGCAGCAGCGTGTGGGCGTCTTTGAACGTTGCGCCTTCCGTCTGCCCAGTTCCAGTCAGGGCCATGCAGCGGGGTTTGGCTTTCAGGATGTCGTTCCAGGAATTTCCATCGAGAATATACAGTTCGCCGCGGCCGAGCAGCACCAAGCGGTGGCCGTCGGCGCGTAGGGCAACGTCGGTCACTTCGCCCGGAACGACTAAGCGGGTCACCAGTGTAGCGGTGTAGGTACCGGGCTGGTCGGGCACGGTATACACCTTGCTGGTGCGTTGCTGGCCCCGGTCTTTGGTAAAAAGCCACACCCGGCCCTCGTGCCACAGGCTGGCTTCGCAGTCGAAGTTGCGTTGGGGCTTGGCGGGCGGAAAGGCCGTTTGGTCGGGGTAGGTGAAATGAATGATGCCGACTTGCTGCGGGCGCTCCGGCTGGAAGCGGAGAATGGCCAAGTCGCGGCGGTCGTTGTTGTTGTTGCCGCAGTCGCCGAGGTAGTAGTTGCCCTGTGGGTCGCGGCTCAGGCTTTCCCAATCCGTGTTGGGCGCGCCGATGTCCACGGTGCCGAGCAAGCGGCCGCTGCCGTCGAGATGGAACAGGCGCGCCGGGTTGCCGCTGTCGCCGAAGCTATAGTAAGTGTCCGCCGGCGCGGCCGGGACTAGGCCCGAACTCTCCGGCACCACGCCCGCCACCGAGCCCACTGTGCGCAAACCTGCAATCGCCTTGGCCTTGGCGGCATCGAACCGCTTGTCGCCGCCGGTGGCGGCTGGCTGTTTTGTGGATTGAGCCAGCACACCACCCGTGGCAAGCAGCACCAAAGAAGTATGCTAGAAACCGTAAAACCGCATGAGAAAAGATATTCAGGAGAAAGCCGATTTATACGCAAGGATGCCGCTAGCGGTAGCGTTTGGTTCGATAAAAATGCTCAAATTCAACATGATTATTCCTAATAATCTTGAATGTTCAGAGCCTGTTAAAATTTACAAGTAGCTGTTAGACAAAAAGAAATCAGCCAGGTTACCGTATTTTTCATCCGACCAAAGATGTACGAAACGGACCTGACTGATTTCCAGTGGCAAGTTATTCAAGAAATTTTGCCCGACACACGCCGCCGTAAGTATTCGCTGCGGCTGATTGTCAATGCGTTGCTGTACCTCACCAAGAGCGGTTGCCAGTGGCGGCTGCTGCCGCACGAGTTTCCACCGTTTCCGCTGGTCTACTACTATTTCCGCCGCTGGCAGGCGGACGGGCGCTGGGCGGCGCTCAACCAATCCCTGGTGCGCCGCCACCGCCAGCGGGCGGCCCCCTCGAGGCAAGCGAGTCCGAGCGTGGCCGTGCTTGATGCCCAATCCATCAAATGCAGCGAGCGGGGCGTGCTGGACAAGGGCTTTGACGGCCACAAAAAAATCCAGGGCCGCAAGCGCCAACTCCTCGTCGATACGGGCGGCCTGCTGCTGGCTGCTCCTGTCGGGCCGGCCCACGAAAACGACCGGGTCGGCGGCAAGGAAGCGCTAAAAAAGCTGGCCCAGCAGGGATTTGAGCGCCTTGACCTCGTCCTGGCCGATGCCGGCTACGACGGCCAGTCCCTAGCCCAGTGGACCCGGGAGCACTGTGGCTGGCGATTGGAAACGGTGCCCGGGCTGACGGGCAGCGGTGGCTTTACCCCCGTGCCCACGCGCTGGGTGGTCGAGCGCTCCATCAGCTGGTTGCAATGGGACCGGCGTTTGAGCCGCGACTACGAATGTGAAACCAGCAGTGCCGAAGCAACGGTCTATTTATCCAGCATCCGGCACCTTATCCGTAAATTTTAACAGGCTCTAAGGCGCAAATTTCGCCTATTTATTTTTATTAACAGCTGTTCCCCGTTAATATTCTTGCCTAGCCAGTTATCAAGCTACTGCACGCTTCGCAACAACCTCCCCCTGCGCCCATCGGTGGCCGCTTTCCGCTCCAGCGGATGTGCCCGCCCCACCAGCAAGCCGCATACCCGCCCGAGCACGCCCTGTTGCACCAGCCGGAAATCGGCGCCGTGGCACGTAAAACGGTCAACAAACGCCCGCCAGAAAACGGAAGCGTTTCGGGCGGAACGAGCGCATCAAAAAGTGTGGGGCAGTCGTGGTCACCGAGTTCCCGGTTATTATCGGCGTAAGCCCCGTCGAAAGCCACTCAACCCAGTTGCCCTACACTTTTTGATGCGCTCCAACTTGCCCTACCACCACCTCATTTTCCCAGACCCATTGCGTCCGCGCCAAAACTCCCTTGGTCAATAATTGGAAGGGCTGATAACGTTATCGTTGCGAGGTTTCAATAAATACTGTGCGTAGATTTACCCCCGGACCCACTCGGGCTCGGCTGACAACTGTGGCAAGTAAACTGCTCAAATGAATTCGCGCAGGGTTACAAGGTATATCCTTAAGGTGCGGATATTGGCTCTCGTGTATCTGGGAATGCAGCTGGCGAGGGCGGAAGCCCGCCCCGACCGTGCGATGGTTTACAACCCGGCCGATACGGTGCGGTTGAATCAGTTGCTGAAACGAGCCAACCGGGCTGTGGCCGCGCAGCCCGATAGTGCTCTGGGCTACGCTCAGTCTGCCTTGCGACTGGCCCAGGTTCAAGCCCTGCCCCGGCCTCAGGCCCAAGCGCTTGAATACATTGGCTGGGTGCACTTTCTACGCGGCGACTACCCTGGCAGCCTGCGCATTTACCAGCGCGCGTTGACAGTGGCGCGGGCCGTCCATTTTGACAAAGAGTGCGCCATTCTGAACGCGGATATCGGTCAGGTGCTTCAGGAGGAAGGGGTGTATTCCGAAGCCTTGGAAAACGACTTGCAGGCCCTGCATTACTATGGTCGCGTACGGGACTCGACCCACATGGCGTACTCCATCATGAGCGTCGCCTCGGTAGAACACGGTCAACACCACTACCAGCAAGCCCTGGCTTATTACCAGCAAGCCATTCGGCTGTTGCGCAAGCGCCCTAACCAAGACGACTTAAACAGCAGCTACCAGGGTCTGGCTCTGGTCTACGCCGACCTGGGCCAGTTTCGGCAGGCCGAAATGTACTTCCGGCGGGGACTGGCCAGCTTTCACCAGCACCACGACCGCACCAACGAAGCCATTGCCCTGAACAACTTGGGCGACATCTATTCGAAACAAAAGCACTACGCGCAAGCCCGCCGCTACTTTGACTGGGCCTTGCAGTTGGCTACCGGCAACCAAGACGCGTCGATGATTGCCGTTTGTTGCGCCGGCCTGGCCCAGGTCTGCTACGACCAGAGGCAATATGGCCCCGCCGAGGTTTACGCCCGCCATAGCTTGGCCGTCGCGGAGCGCATCAAGGCCCAACCGGTCGCCAAAGCAGTTTGCCTGGTGCTGGCTGATGCCCTCGCGGCGCAGCAGCAGTACAAGCCGGCCCTGGCCTTCTATAAGCAGGGCAAAAGCTTGGAAGACTCTATTTATGGGGTGAAGCACACGGCCCAAATCGAGGCGCTGCGCAACCAATACCAGCACTACCGCCGCGAACAGGAAGAGGTGGCGCACCGCGACCGCATTCGCCAGCTCGTCCGCGAACAGCACCAAAGCCACCTCACCGAGTTGCTCTTGGGGGGAGTTGCGCTGAGCCTGCTGCTGCTGGGCTGGCTGGGCTGGCGGCAGTACCGGGCTACCCGGCAGCGGGACGAAGCCAAGCAACTGGCCCGGCAGGCCGACGAGCGGGTCGAGCAACTGCTGAGTGCTGCCCGGCTGCAGGAGGCCGAGTACGAGCTTGGCATCAAGAACCGCAAGCTAACCAGCCTGGCGCTGGCAGCAATGAACAAAGGAGAGTTCTTACACGAGGTAAAGGAACGACTGGAAGTCATTGCGCGAGGGGCTGATGAGGAGGTGCGCCGACAACTCGGTCGACTGCGTCAAAGCATCGAGCAGAACGGCTCTTCAACGAAAGAATGGGAACAGTTCCGGGTTATTTTCGAGGAGGTTCATCCCAATTTCTTTGCCCAGCTGCAGCAGCAGTTTCCCGACGTTACGCCCAATGAACTTCGGCTGGCAGCCCTGTTACGGCTCAACTTTTCGTCAAAAGCCATGGCCGGCCTGCTGGGCATCTCCGAAGAGAGTGTAAGGAAGGCCCGCTACCGTCTTCGTCAAAAATTGCAATTAAGTACGGCTGACAACGTGGTGGAATTCATGATGCGGCTCGAATCCAATGGAGGGAAAGCAAGCTTCACGGCTCGCGGGCAGAATGCGACTTTTTGAATAATTGTTGAATTATTTAGCAATTGTCCACATGATGTCCCGCAAATTTTAGCACAAATTCCATATTTAGTAACCTTTCCATCAAGGGGAAGCGCCGACCAGCTAGGTACTTTTGCTCCTGCTGTCCCGCTCGGAATTGCGACGGCCGTTCTGGAAAAGCCACAACTCTTGGATAATTCAATAACACCTGAGGGGATACTATTATATAGGCCAGATTATCCCTGCTCACCTTACAGGTAGCTTCGCCCATTTGGGCATTGTGTTCCTAATTCAACCACTTCACACCAGCACCATCTTTTCATGAAAAAACAATACTCCGCCGCAGCATTGCTGATGCTCGGCTCGCTTATTAATGCCCAGGCGCAGGATGCCGCCCGCATAGCCAACAAAGTCCTGGGCACCGACGGCCAGCCCGAACTGGTGCAGTTCAGCGCCGAAGGCAAAGCCGCCCTGCGCGGGCTGAGCGGCGAGCAGGTGCTGCGCCAGCAACTGGGCCTGACCAGCGCCGACCAACTGGTGCAGCGCCGCGCCGAGGCCGACCAGATTGGGATGGTGCACCAGAAGTTTGGCCAGTTCTACCAGGGCATCACGGTGGAGCACGCCAGCTACAGCATCCACAGCAAAGGCGGTGTGATTGAGAGCATCAGCGGCGACTTCGAGCGCATCAGCAATTTGAACACCACGCCTTCGCTCAGCGACAAGGCGGCCCTGGGCCGGGCCCTAGCACACGTGGGCGCCCGCACCTACATGTGGCAGACGAAGGAAGCCGACGCGGCTTCATTTGTGCCGACCGGTGCGCTGGTGATTGTGCGCGACCACCGCGTGGAGAACGGCCCGCAGGTGCTGGCCTGGAAGTTCAACATCTACGCGGCGGCCCCCATCAGCCGGGCCTACGTGTACGTGGACGCCCACACGGGCGACGTGGTGCTCACCGACAACATCATCAAGCACACGGCCGCCACGGCGACGTTTGCCACCGCCTACAGCGGCACCCGCAACATCGCCGACGGCACCACTACCGGTGGGTACTTCCTGCAGGAAACCACCCGTGGCAACGGCATCCAGACCTTCAACTGCAAGAAGGGCAACAGCTACACCGCTGCCACCAACTTCATCGACGCCGACAACAACTGGACGGCCGCCGAATACAACAACGCCAATTTCGACAACGTGGCCGGCGATGCCCACTTGGGGGCCCAGTGCACGTACGACTACTGGAAGGCCGTGCACGGCCGTAATTCCTACGACAACGCCGGCGCCACCATCAAAAGCTACGTGCACTTCGACGACACGCCGGGCGACGGCGTGGGCTACGAAAATGCGTACTGGGACGGCACGGAGATGACCTATGGCGACGGCGCTTCGCGCTTCCGTCCGCTGACGGCCATGGACGTGTGCGGCCACGAAATCGGCCACGCCGTGTGCGAGCGCACCGCTAACCTGACCTATTCGAACGAGTCGGGCGCGATGAACGAAGGCTTGTCCGACATC
>JANXMN010000223.1 GCA_025354605.1 Hymenobacter sp.
AATCACCTGAACCTGCCCCGGCAGATTCACTTCGGCATTGGGGCCGATAGCGTGGTGTTCCGCTACACGGCGGCCGGGCAAAAGGTGGCCAAGCTGGTGTACCAAGCGGGCAAGCCCGTGCTGCGCACGGATTACCTGGGGCCCTACCAGTACGAGCAGGACTCACTGCGCTTCTTCCCCCACGCCGAAGGGCGCGTGCTACGCGTGGTCAATGCCACGAGCGGGGCCGTGCGGTATGAGCGCGAGTTCAGCTTTAAGGACCACCTGGGCAATCTGCGCCTGGCTTACCGGCTCGGCCACCACAGCACGTTCGCGGCGGGGCTGGAGCCGGCCGACGCTTCGCGGGAAAGCCAGCAGTTCGATTCGCTAAGCGTGAGCGCCCCGGTGGCGCAGCCCGTGGGCTCGCTGGCGCGCACCGGGAGCTACGTGGCGAAGCTCAACGCGGGCGGGGCGGCCCCGCAGCCGCTGGGCGCGCTCACGCAGCTGGCCGTGCAGAAAGGGGACACGGTAACGGTAACGGCCCCCGGCCACTACCCGCTGGCGACGAGCAGCAATAGCTTCGTCTTCTCGCTGGCCTCGTTTGTGGCGGGCCTGCTGCAGCCGCAACCAAACACGTCGCGCCTGGACGGGCGGCGGGGCGGATTGCCGCTGCTGAGCCTGGGCGTCAGTGCGGGGCTGCCTTCGCTGGTGCAGAGCAGCGGCGGGGTACCCAAGGGCTACGTGCGCCTGTTGGTGTTCGACGCCGACAGCAACCTGGTGACCTCGCAGACCCGGCAGTTGAGCGCGGCGGCCCACACGGGCTACGAGGCGCTGACGGTGCAGGTCATCGCGCCGGGGGACGGGTACGTGACGGCGTACGTGGGCAATGAGAGCGCGGCCGACGTGTACTTCGATGACGTGACGGTCAGCCTGGGGCAGAACGTGCAGGTGCAGGAGACGCAGTACGACCCGGTGGGGCTGGAGCTGGCCGGGCTGGGCACGAGCACGCCGGGGCTCAAGCCGCTGAACCAGTACAAGTTCAACGGCAAGGAGTTTCAGACTGATTTGGGCCTGAACTGGAACCACCAGGACTGGCGCTTTTTTGATACCCAGCTCGGCCGCTGGCATGTGGTAGACCCGTTGGTGGAAAAGGAGCAAGAAAGCTGGACTCCTTATCAGTTTGGTTATGATAACGCCGTTCGATACAGTGACCCTTCTGGTCTACAGGGTGTCATACCTTCACAGTACGTAGAAACAGACCCAATGAAATATTTGGGGACCGTGGGTTTAGGTGTATTCCAGGGCCCGGCTATACTCATCGATAAACTCTATGCTTTTACAAGTAACACAATTTCACAAATCTTAGTGGAAACTCCACCTGTAACAGTAGCTGGAGTTGGTGTCAGAGCTTCGACCACTATAGAAGCAAAAGCTGAAACTAAATATCAACCAACACTGATGTCGTTTCTTACGCCTAACAACACCAATAAGCCAAATGGCACCCTTTATACAGCTACTACTAGCACGAAAGTGACAAGTGTTCAAAAAGCTGATGTTAGCGTTAGGGCGAGAGGAGCCAATGTAAGAGTTTCTGCCTCGCAAAAAACGAATGTGGGCAAAGGCACTCGTTCTAATATGGTCGAGGCATCAGTGGGCGTCGGGACGAACAATAACTCAGCCAGTGCCGCTGCGTCTTTGGAAACTGATAGCAAAGGCAAAAGTGACGCAAGGGCGACCCTTAAGATTGAATCACAGCCAACACCTAAAACCAGGTCATCATTTTCACTTGGATTGGGTATTAACTTTTAAATCGGCATGATAAAGCTTATGAAAGTTTCGGGTCTTTACAAACTAGTGCTACTCGTAGTTGTTGCATTGTTACTTACTCAATGTCAACAAGGTAACAATCAGGAAACTGTCTATAAAAAACCTGATATGCCAATCGACACGATTGCTGTAACGTCTTTTTCTTATGAAAGAGAAAATAGCGCAGCACTAAAGGATTGGCAGATTTTTCAGGATGGAAACGAAGTAATCACACTTCCACCCGATTGGAAATCGGCTGTGAAGGACCAGGCACTTATTTTAACGCCAACAAATAATTATGGGCACAACGAGGGATTAACATTCAAGCGTTTTGATAGAGAAGGACACGCAAATCAGGAAGATGATATGTTGGCCCAAAAAACAGCTAGAGCAGCGTTTTCAAATTTTACTATACAGGGAGGAGACTCACTTAAAAAACTGGTTTTTCAACGTGATTTCGCTTATGAACGAAACGCAGTAGTATCTAAAAATGGCAATAATTATAAAGCCTATTGCTTAGTTTATGTTGACGACAGTACATTCTACAAGTATAATCTTGTCTTGTCTGAGCAAAGGGTTAGTTCCTATAAAGACAACCTGTTAAGCGACATAATAGGAAACCTAAAAATTAATAATAATTATTTCCTTAGAACGGACAACCCACTAAAAGAAATAATTAATATCAAGCTTTGAAATTATTAAAAAAATCAAAGCCATGCTCACGGTCGATGGCGAAGAATCCGCCCTCATCCTAGAAGGGCTGTACGATGTGGAACTGCAAGGTGCGATGGCGACCGAGCTCCAGCAGCTCAAGCACCACTTGAGCGCCAAACGGCAGGCGGTTTTGTCTAATCGCAGCACCGATTGGTGGAAGACGCTCCGGGTGTGGGGCGACTTGTTGCAGCAGCAGCAGTCGTGGGACCCGCTGCGCACCCGGCTGGCCCTCCTCACGACGGCCACCGCCGCCCCGGGCTCTATCCCCAGCCGGTGGTGGGACGATGATGCCCGCGACCCTGCCGAAGCCTTGAAGCAACTGGTTGCGGTGGTGGGCATGGTGCCAGGGCAGGGCCTGGCAGCCCCGAGGCAGGGGTTTAGGGCCCTGACGGGCCTTTGGTAGTAGCGGCTTGTGCGGGCCACCTTCGTGCTCGGCCAGCTGTTGAGGGTGCCGACCCTGGGAGTGGGTGGGGGTGATGGAAAAGCTTTAGCACATCTCAACGCTTTGTGCATCGAGAGGAAGGATTGCCGCGCTTCACTGCGTTGCGCTCGCAATGACAGGTGGCGCGTTCCGCTGCGTTTCGCCCGTCCTGACGGCCCGCTGCCCTATTCCAGGGCGCGGCTGCGGTAGAGCAGGTAGCCCAGGTGGCCGTAGACGCCGAAGCGCTGCGAGGGGTCGTCGTAGAAGCGGGCGTGCAGGGCCAGCGGGCCCACGGGGGTTTGGAAGATGAGGCCGGTACTGGCCGTGATGCGCGGGCGGTCGAAACCCGAGTGGCGCAGGGCGGTTTGCTGGTCGCCCTGCGTGAGGGGCTGGGCGTTGACGTGCACGAACACTTCGGTGCGCCAGTCGAGCTTGGTGAGGAAGGGCCGGGTGTAGCGCAGGCCCACGGCGGCGTAGCGGGCCGAGCGGTAGGTATCGAGAAACAGCGTGCGCGAGTCGGGCAGCGGCGCAAACACCGGCGCGGTGGTTTGCGACGAGCGGTAGTTCGAAAACGTCCCCTGCCCACTGGCCATCAGCTCGCCGAAATAGCCCCAGGCCTGGCGTTCCTTCTTCATCGGAAAGTAGCGCTCCACGGTGGCGCGAAACTGCAGCCACTCGTGGTGGCGCGAGCTGGAGCCCTGCTCGGCCGTCGAGCCGGGGGTGTAAGTCGCGGAGCCCGTGACGCCGCGTAGCGTATATACGAACCGGTGGCCGGTATAGGCGTACTGCTTGCGGTTGAGGGTGTTGCGCGACAAGCGCAGCGCGGCCGTGGCCCCCGCGAACACCGTGGCATCGAGCACGTCGGCCGTCGTGATTTCCTTGGAGTTGGTGTACTGGTCTTTGGTCACGAACGAGGCCACGTCGAGCAGCAGGCGGCTGCGGTAGGTGGGGCTGACGCCAAACTGCGCGCCCAGCTTGGTGTCCTGCTGCTTCACCTGGGTGTTGAGCACATCGCGCCCGAGTACCCCGCCGGTGTTCTGGTAATCCCACTGGTTGTAGGTGATTTCGGGCTCGAAAAAGTACGCGTACTTGGCCGGCACGTTGATGCGGAATGAGCCGTGCGCGGCGTTGTAGAAACGGCCCAGGCTCACGTCGGCCGAAGCAGTGTAGAGCAGGCTGCGCAGGTAGCGGTACTCCACGCCCACGTACAGGTTGTCGATGGGCCGGTTGCTGAGCACGAAGCCCGCCTCGGCACTCACGTTGTTGTTGCGCTGGGCATCCACGCCGAACACGTAGCCCTTGCGGGCGGCGTCGTAGCGAATGCGCGGGTAGATGTTCTTGAAATAGTCGTCGGACGCCAGGCGGTAATAGCCTTCTTCGATGTCGTCGAGCGAGTACTCGCGGCCCACTTTGCGGAAGAAGCGGGCCGCGTACTCGTTCTGCTCAGGCCGCAGGCCGCGCACCTTCACGTCGATGAAGCGCGGCGTGGGGGCCTGGGCCTGAAACGCCAGCCGGCGCTTCTGCAAATCCGTCGAGTCGACGCGCCGGCCGATGCGGGCCTTGATTTTGGCCATGCTGAACATGGCGGCCGTGTCGCCCTCGGCAATAAACCGCTTCACCAACTCGAAGTCACCTACGCCCATGCCATCGAGGTCGGGCTGAATGTAGATGCCGTTGGGCCCCACGCTGAGCGTGTCGGCCACGCTCGTGCCCAGAAACGCTACCGTGCTGCCCAGTATCTCGTCGTCGTTCTTGGGATACTTCTTCATGGCCACGTCGCCCACGTTCACCCCGATGATAATGTCGGGCGCGAAGGTCTTTTTCATGTTTGACGTGGGAAAGTTGTCGTATACCGCGCCATCGTAGTAATACTTGCCGTCGAGGTTGCGAATGGGTCGGAAAGCCAGCGGAAATGACATCGAGTTGCGGATGGCATCCGACAGCGCGCCCGTTTTCTGCTCTACTTCCTGCCGCGTAAACACCTCCGACGCCATGCAGCGGAAGGGTACGAACAGCTTGTTGAAATCGTAGCCGCAGGCCGCCGAAGCGGGCGCCAGCAGGCGCGTCAGGGCTAGGTTCAGGTTCAGGTCGTTCACCAGGTTGGTGCTGATGCGCATCTGAAAGGCGGAGTCGATGGCAATGCCCAGGCGCAGGGCCGAAGGCGAAGGCTCGGAAGTAAGAAAGTTGAACGTCTTGCTCTCCAGCGGCTTGCCTGAAGTCCAGTTCTGAAACTCGGGCGAGAGCACAATCTGCTCAATCTCGGCGGGCGAGTAGCCGGCCGCGTACATGCCGCCCACCACCGCGCCCATGCTCGTACCCACGATGTAATCGATGGGAATGTGGTTTTTTTCGAGCTGCTTGAGCACGCCAATGTGGGCCAGCCCCTTGGCCCCGCCGCCGCTGAGCACGAGGCCCACGCGTTGGGCCTGCGTGGTGAAGCTAAAAAAGCCAGCCAGAAAAGCAGCCAGCAGCAATCGAGTGCAGAAATGGGTCATATAGCCAGGTGAGAATAGCGCCTTCTTAACGCGGGGCTGCTGCCGCTGGTACGCCGGGCTGCCCAGCTAGGTTTTCGGATAAGCGAAGGCCTGAATTTCAAATCAATAATCAGTGTGAAAGCCTGCGCCCCGTGAAGCCGACTTCGGCAGCGATTTTCCGGTTGATGGCCTCGGGCGGCCCGCTCACTACCACAATAGTACACGTCCGCCCGTAGGTTTGCGAGGTGCCCGCGCCTTTAGTTGGGCGCTGGGGCAAAAAGGCTACATTTAGAGCTGGTTAAGGCCACGCGGCGCGGCTGGCCGCTTGTAAATTGCCGGCCGGGCCTGCTCGCCACCGTGTTCTCCTTACTTTCCGCCCCCATTTGATGAAAAACGTTACGGCCTTGTCGCTGGCCCTACTGGCCATCCCGATAAGCTATGCCGCCCAGGCCCAGCAATACCGTCCGTTCCGCTTCGGGACGAGCTACCAGCTGGAGGCCACCACCACCGCCGGCGACACCACGCACCTGCTGCGGCTGGCCAGCCGCCAAACGCAGGCCGGCGACTCGGTCTTCACCTTCGCGCCTCGCACCAGTCATCAGCGCCCCACGCCGGGCCAGTCGTCGTGTTATGGCGACTACGTGCGGCGGACTGATAACCTGTTCGGCACCACCCTGCGGCTGCGCCCCGGGGCCGAATACGTGCTGGCCGCCAGCACCGGGCGCACCTTCACCCTGAAGCCCCGCGCCCCGCTGGGGCAGGTATGGGCGGCCACCGCGGCCGGCCTCACCGCCCAGGTAACGGTGCGGAGCCTGGGCACCGTGCTGGGCCAGCCCGATTCGCTGGCTACCATTGCCCTGTCCGATGGCGCCACCATTGTGCTCAGCCGCCGCTTTGGCTGGGTAAGTGGCCCGGCCCTGGGGCACTACCTCAACGTCCGCTTGCCCGCTGCCATGCTCACCCTCGTGGCCCTGCCCGAGCTGGGCCTGGGCAGCGCGGGCCTGGGTGCGTTTCTGGCCTACGATTTCCAGCCCGGCGATGTATTCCTGCGCAAATCAACCACGGTCGGTTACCTGGGCACTGGGCCCCCCTGCACCAGCTACCAGTGGACGCGCGACAGCATCCTCAGCCGCACGCGCAGTGCCAACGGCGACACGCTGCGCTACCAGCAGCGCAGCCGTACCCTGCAGCGCGATTGTGCCGGCCGCTCCACGCTGAGCGCGCCCACCGTGCAGACGCTGCGCATCATGCGCACCACGGGCGGCCTCGACCAGCCCACGAGCTTCTGGGCGCAGTTGGTCTCCGCCGCTACGGTTGGAGTCATTCACCTGCCGGCCTACCGTACCAGCAGCTACTACCAACGGCTGGTGCAGCCCCATTTCGACTACCGCACCTGTAACACGGCCAGTGCCGACAGCACGGTTTTTATGGATACCAGCAGCCTTGATTTCGGCCATCACGCCTGGACAGCGGCCGGCCTGGGCCTGGTGCGCGAGGAGTTTGTGGGCTTCTCGGTTGAAGTAATCGAGCTGCTCGGCTACCGCAAGGGAGCCGAAAGCTGGGGCCAGCTCACCACCTTCGCGCAGCTGCTGCCGGCCCGCGCCAGCCGCCCGGCCAGCACCACCGCCGTCTTTCCCAACCCCTTCGCCGCCGAGCTAGCCGTCTCGTTCGAGCTGAGCGGCCCGCAGGCCGTGGGCTTTACGCTGCGCGATGCCCTGGGCCGCGCGGTGCTGGTGCGCCCCGCCGCCCTGCTGTCGGCCGGGCCGCAACGCCTGGCCCTGCCCACGGCCGCCCTGCCCGAGGGCGTGTACACCCTGCACCTGCACTTTGCCGCCGATGGCCACACCGAAGTGCTACGCGTACTGAAGACCCAATAGCCGCTGCCACTTGCGAAAAATGACGTACACCGCCGCCACCAGTAGCACAAAGCCCGCCACGTGGTTCCAGCCCAGCTTATCGGTTTTGAACACGAACACCGCGCACAGCGTGAATACGGGGAGCGTAATGACTTCCTGAGTGACTTTGAGTTGAAACAGGCTGAACGGCCCGCCGTTTTCCGCGAACCCCAGCCGGTTGGCCGGCACCTGGAAAATGTATTCGAACAGCGCCAGTCCTCAGCTCATCATAATCACCCCGAACAGCCCCAAATTGGCAAACCAGGCCATTTTTTTGAACAGGCGCGGGTGCCCGTACCAGGCAAACGTCATGAACAGGTTGGCGATGGTGAGCAGGAGCAGGGAGTAAACGCCTTTCGGGAGCGAGTTGAGTTGGCGGATGAGAAAGCAGCGAAAGCACGTCATGCGGAGCTTGCCGAAGCATCTCTGCCGCGCAGCTAATCCAATGGTTCGGGATTAGTATTGCGGTAGCGATGCTTCGGCTACGCCCAGCATGACGTGCTGGTTGTGCGGTGTGGCCGCCACTATTCCCTCAACTGTTCCCCATCCATGTCCACCACGCTCGACCCCGGCATCGGCGAAAAATTCTCGCGCCGCACCAAGCGGGCCATCAACCACGACGGCTCGTTCAACGTGCGGCGGCGCGGCGGCCCCCACCGCCACGACCCCTATCAATGGCTGATTCGGATGAACTGGTGGCCGTTCATAGGGGTGGTGGTGGGCTTTTTCCTGCTGCTGAACGTGGCATTTGCTGGCGGCTACCTGCTCCTGGGCCTCAACCAACTGGCTGGTACCAGCACCGTTGGGGGAGCTGGCCATCACTTCCTCAGCGCCCTGTTCTTCTCGGTGCAGACGTTCACCTCCGTCGGCTACGGGCACGTGTACCCCGCCACCAACGCTACCGGCTTCCTCAGCAGCCTGGAAGCATTGGTGGGCGTGCTCACCTTCGCGCTGGCCACAGGCTTGCTCTACGGGCGGTTTTCGCGGCCCACGGCGCGCATTCACTTCAGCCACTCGGCCATCATCAGCCGCCGGGCCGATGGCATGCCCTGCCTGCAGTTCCGCATTGCCAACCAGCGCAACAACATCCTCATTAATCTCGAAGCCCGCGTGCTACTCAAAACCGTCGATGCGGCTACCAACGACCAGCGCTACGCCTTCCTGCCCCTGGAGCGCGACTCGGTTAACTTCTTCCCCCTGAGCTGGACCATCGTGCACGACATCACCCCCGACAGCCCCCTGCACGGCCTCGGCCCCGAAGACTACGCCCGCCTCGACCTCGAAATTCTCGTTCAACTTAAGGGCTTCGACGACACCTTCGCCCAGGACGTGCACGCCCGCAACTCCTACACCCACGACGAAATCGAGTGGCACCGCCGCTACGTGCGCGCCTACGAAGTGGCCGAAGACGGGGTAGCCGTTATCGATTTAGACCTGCTGCACCAGACCGAGGCGCTGGGGTAAGGAGTCGTCTGTCATTGCGAGCGGAGCGCGGCAATCCTTCCTCTCTCAGCGACCAGCCAAGTAGTGTGATAACCCTAATCGTTTATCATTGCAAGTGGAGCATTCTACGAATCAAGCAGAAACGCAACGCGGCAATCCTTCCGCTCACGGCGACCAGTTAGATAATGCGTCCCTGCTCTTTTAAAATACAAAAAGTCCCGATTCTACTATAGAATCAAGGCTTTTCACATCTCGGGGCTTTCTGTCTAGAGGGGAAGGATTGCCGCGCTCCACTGCGTTCCGCTCGCAATGACAGATGTTACGTCAACCCGTCGTTCCCTAATCATCGTGGCCTGGCGCGCTGCCTGCTGCGGGCACGGCGGCCGTTTCCTTGGCTTCGCGCTCCAAGCGCTGCTGCTCGGCCAGCGAGGGCGCGTTTTGCAACTGGCGAAGGTCGGGCGAGCCGCCATCTACCCAGCAGGTGAACCAGAAGTCGCCGATGAGGCCCGAGGCGTAGCGCAGCTGCCGCTCCACCTGCCCGTTGAGGCGAGCGTGGTAGGCCTTGCTGAAATCGCGCGAGTAGGTACGGATGGCTTTGTTGCCGCGCTCTTCATAGCCGAATTTCTGGTCATCGCCGACCTCGGCCGTCAGCTGCTTTTCGAAGCGCAGCACTGAGTCGACGGCCGCGTGCGAGCGAATCACGGCCTTCCAGATGGCGTCGGTGGGGTCGGGCAGATACTCGGCCCGGCCGCTGAATAGGTCGTAGTCGGCGCTCAGCAGCTCGGGCAGGCGCGACTCCCACAGCCCATGAATGCCGCGCTGGCCGGTGAGCTGCCCGTTGTAGTTGCGGGTGGTGTGCAGCGGCACGCAGGCATCGGCAATGTAGTGGCCCATGTCGGCCGAGAGGCGCAGAATCCGGTCGGTGTCCTTGGCCTTGAAGGCGGCGGTAAGCTGGTTTTTTATCGTCACTACGTTCCAGGGCACGATGCCGTGGCGCAGCAGCGAGTCCTCCCCGTAGCGGGCCACCGCGTCGGCGTACTTGCGCGGCAGCTTAAATTCGGCGCTGTCGCCGTAGCGGTCCACGTCGAGAAAATGCTTGGGCGCCTCGCCGGGCACCAGCAGGCGGCGCGAATCGGGCCGGGTGGCGTTCACGGTCAGGTATTCGATGTTGGCCTTGTAAAAGCCAATCATGCCGGGCGGCAGCGTGTACACCGCCAGCCGGTTCAGCAGCCGGTGCCCAAAAAAGCCCCAGGCCTGGGCGCGCAGGGCCACCAGGCACAGGGGCACGAGCAGCAGCAGAAATCCGTATTTTTTCACGGTGAACAAGGTACGGGGAAGGCCGCAGAATCAGGAGCGGCTGAGCAACGCGATAAGTTGGCGGTTGCTATATAAATGATATTTGCCCAATTCACGGGCTTCCAGGAGCCCAAGTGCTGCCAGCTGGTTCAAGTGCTTAGTGGCTGTGCTGTAGTGAATACCCAGCACCCGGGCTGCCTGAGTCGGCGTGACGATGGGTTGGGTAAAAACCGCTTCAATGAGCTCTTGCGGTATTTTGCGCCCACTCTGCCGCACCACTTCCCGAAACTGCTGAAGTAGACTTACACTTTCCACCAGCATCAGCTTGGTTTCGCGGGCCTGCTGATAAAACCCTTCCAGCATGAATAAAATAAAAGGCTCCCACTCGCCTGCGGCCGACACTTGGGCTAACAGCTGGTAATAGTCGGGCCGGTGCCGGTTGATGTAACCGCTCAGATAAAGCGTGGGCAGCGTCAGCAGCTCATGATACGTCAAGTACAGCACCATCAGAATGCGGCCTGTGCGGCCGTTGCCGTCGCCAAACGGGTGGATGGCTTCAAACTGATAATGCATGATGGCACAGGCAATCAGCGGGTCGATGCGTTCGTCGGGGGTATGCACAAAGTTCTCCCAGTTGCCCAGCAGCCGGCTGATGTCGTGCGCCGGCGGCGGCGTGTACACCGGCTGCTTGGTTACGGAGTTGACGATTTGGTTGGGCGTTTGCCGGTAGCCAGCATAGCCACCAGGCAACAGCTGCCGTTGAATACCCACAATCAGGCGCGACGACAACGACAGTGCCGGCAGTTGCTCGAAGCCCCAGCGCATGGCCTGGCCGTAGCGTAGCACTTCCTTATCCGCCGGCCGCTGCTCAGTCTCGGGAAACAGTTGCTGCTGCAAGGCCTGCTCCACTGTGGTGTTCACGTTTTCGATGTCGGAGCTGGCAATTGATTCCCGCAGAATGGCCGGCGACAATAAGAGCATGGGGTTCGGCAAGGCCGCCGAGTAGCCCTTCAGTTCACCTAGTTCCGTGCGCGCTTTCGCTACCAGCCGGTTGAAGCGAAGGTCTTCAAAATCAATACTCGGTGGCAACTCGGGCAGAGCAAACGGGTAGGCTGGGGAGAATGCCATGCTAAGGGGAATTTGCGATATGCCAAATATATCGCAAAAAACTGGCATACCCGGAAGGATATGCCAGTTGTGCTGTCATATCGGTTTGTGCAGCTTGCTTTCAAAAGCTTTTTGCTGTCAGCAGGACAAGTGTTTCCTACCGCCGCCGCCCCTCGCCGGCGAACTTCATGCGGTACTCGTGCCGCACGTCGCCCTTGCTGATGCGGGCCAGCTTGCCCTTCAGCAGTTGCTTTTTAAAGCCCGAGAGCTTGTCGGTGAACAGGATGCCTTCGAGGTGGTCGTACTCGTGCTGAATTACGCGGGCGGCCAGGCCCGAAAAAGCCTCTTCGTGCACCTGCCGGTTTTCGTCCTCGTAGCGCAGCACGATGTCGGCGTGGCGCAGCACCGTTTCCCGGATGCCGGGGATGCTCAGGCAGCCTTCCTCGAAGCCCCATTCCTCGCCGGTTTCGCTCACCATCTGCGGGTTGATGAAGGCCCGCTTGACGGCCGTTTCGGGCGTTTCGACCTCGTCCAGCTCGGCCAGGTCTTCCTCGTCTAGCTCCACCATCGGGCCCGAGTCCATTACGAACAGGCGCACGGCTTTGCCCACCTGGGGTGCCGCCAGGCCCACGCCGTGGGCCGAGTACATCGTTTCGAACATGTCGGCAATCAGCCGCTGCAGGTCGGCGGCAGGCAGGTCGGCAGCGATGTTTTTTGCTTTAGTCTTGAGGACAGGGTCGCCGATGGCAACAATAGGGTAAATCATGGCAAATGGTTGATAAAACTAGAACGTCATGCTGAGCGCAGCCGAAGAATCTCGCTTGCGGCAGTAAGCCAATCGATTGGAATTAGTAGAAGCACGCAAGATGCTTCGGCTGCGCTCAGCATGACCGTTAAACGAAACAACTAAACTTCCCGCATCAGCGGCGACTCCAGAAACGACTGCAAAATTAAGGTGGCGCTGATGCGGTCGACGGTGGCCTTGTCGCGGCGGGCCTTCTGGCCGAGGCCGCCGGCCAGCATGGTGGCGTGGGCCATGCGCGAGGTAAACCGCTCGTCGAGCTCGTGAATGGGCAGCTCGGGCAACTCACGACGCAGGGTGCGCAGCAGGCCCACCACGGCGCTGGTTACGTCGGTGGGCTCATTGAGTAGGGTGCGCGGCATGCCCACCACAATGGCCCGCAGCGGCTCGCGCTGGTGGTAGGCCTTCACGTAGGCCAGCAGGTCTTTGCTATGAATGGTTTCCAGCGGCGAGGCAATCATGGCCAGCGGGTCGGTCACGGCGAGGCCCACGCGCTTGTTGCCGTAGTCGATGGCGAGAATGCGGGGCATGGCCGAAGAAGAGAAAACGTGTTAATGGGAAAACTGCCGACCCCGGAGCCGGCGGCCCCAAAGATACGGCTGGCCCATCCTAGCCGCCTGTCCGGCCCGCTCGCGCGGGGCTAGCCGGGGTGCTTACTTCGGGGCCACTCTAGCTTTTGCGCTGCCCGCGCCGTACCTTTGCGGCCCTGATTATCAAACCCATCCATCGTGAACCCCGAAACTAAACCCCACCGCGCCGGCTTCGTGAGCATCATTGGCAAGCCCAACGTGGGCAAGTCCACGCTCATGAACGCGCTAGTGGGCGAGCGGCTCAGCATCGTCACGAGCAAGGCCCAAACCACCCGCCACCGCATCCTGGGCATCCTCAACGGCGATGATTTCCAGCTGATTTATTCCGATACCCCCGGCATCATCCAGCCCAAGTACGAGCTGCACAACGCCATGATGTCGTTCGTGTACTCGTCGCTCGAAGATGCCGACGTGGTGCTGTTCGTGACCGACATCTACGAGAAGCACGACGAGGAGCCCGTGGTCGAGCGCCTGCGCAAAATGGTGGATACCCCCATCATCCTGCTCGTCAACAAAATCGACCAGGCCAACCAGGAAGAGGTAGAAGCCAAGCTGGCCTATTGGAAAGAGCAGCTGCCCAACGCCGCCGAAGTACTGCCCATCTCCGCCCTCAAACAGTTCGGCACCGACGGCGTGCTGCAGCTGGTGATGGAGCGCCTGCCAGTTCACCCGCCCTACTACCCCAAAGACGAGCTCACCGACAAGCCCGAACGCTTCTTCGCCGCTGAGATGGTGCGCGAAAAAATCTTCAAGCTCTACAAAAAGGAAATTCCCTACAGCTGCGAGGTCGTCATCGAGGAGTTCAAAGAAGAGGAAGAGATTATCCGCATCCGCGGCATCATCTACGTCGAGCGCAACTCTCAGAAAGGCATCGTCATCGGCCAGGGTGGCGAGGCGCTGAAGAAAGTCGGCACCTGGGCCCGCGAGGAAATGGAAAAATTCTTCCAGAAAAAGGTCTTTCTGGAAATGTATGTAAAAGTGAACGAGAACTGGCGCACCGACCCCAAAGCGCTGAGCCGGTTCGGCTACCAGTAAGTCATTTAACAGTTATCAATTAACATTTAACAGCCGTTCTGTTGGCGCGCACTGCGCATTCAAACGCTGTTATGAGTGTTAAATGATAAATGTTAATTGTTAAATGAAATATCCGACCATCTAACACTAAACAACTCCGGGCACTGCCGAACTTAGGTCGGGTCGGCGGCTGGAGCTACACAATATGTCAAAGCAAAACACGGTCGCCATTGTCGGGCGGCCCAACGTGGGCAAATCCACGCTTTTCAACCGCCTCGTGGGCCAGCGCAAGGCCATCATGGACAACGAGAGCGGTGTCACCCGCGACCGCCACTATGGCTACGGCGACTGGATTGGCA
>JANXMN010000253.1 GCA_025354605.1 Hymenobacter sp.
GTCGCCGGCCTTGACCTCGAACGCCGCGGCGTCCCAGGCCGGCGGACCCATGCCGCCGCGGGCGTTGTTGGAAAAGGCGTAGGGCTCGGTGGGAATGCCCAGGAAGTTCTTGTCGATTTTATTGTTGTTGTTCATGTCCTGCGTGAGGGAAACGGCCCATTCGCCGCGCGGCAGGTCGATAGCCAGCTCGATTTCGCTTTTGCCCTCGGGCTTCACGGCCCGCGAAAATGCCCACTGTCCGCTCTTCAGAAAACCGGCGCGGGTGTTGTAGAAATACAGCTTCACGGTGGAGGAAGTAGATGCCAGCGCCGAAACGCGCACCGTTACGGATTGGGTATCGGCGGCGGGAGTAGCCGCGCCCAGCAGGACGGCGGCTAGCGGCAGCACGAGAGCAGGCAGCATTTTCATAGGCAAGCGACTGGATTGGTGAACGTAGGCGGCTAACGCGGCTTTCGTACCCAGAGTTCGCTGCGGCCCACGGCCAGCCGCCGCACAACCCCACCGCGCCAAAGCAGGTAAGTAGCCGAAACCGGCGGTTCCAGCCGGCGCTGCGCATCTTTACCGTATGGAAGGGTTAACGAAAATTGACGACCTCGGCAAGCCGCGCGTGGTGATTGTGGGCGGCGGCTTCGGCGGGCTGGAGCTGGCCAAGGCCCTGGCCGACGTGCCGGTGCAGGTGGTGCTCATCGACAAGCAGAACTACCACACGTTTCAGCCCCTGCTCTACCAGGTGGCCACGGCCGGGCTCGACGAGGGCGACATCGTGTCGCCGTTCCGAAAAATTCTCAGCCAGCAGGAGAATTTTTACTTCCGCCTGGCCGAGGTCGAGCGGGTTGATACCGAGGCGCAGGTGGTCGAAACCTCCATTGGACGGGTGCGCTACGACTACCTGGTGCTGGCCACCGGGGCCGAGCCCAACTATTTCGGCGATGCCGCCATGGCCCGCAACTCCATCGCCGTGAAGAGCGTGGAAGATGCCCTGGAGCTGCGCAACACCGTGCTGTCCAACTTCGAGCAGGCCCTGCAGCTCGGCGACTACGAGAAGCTCAACAGCCTGCTCGACTTCGTGATTGTGGGCGGCGGCCCCACCGGCGTGGAGATTGCCGGGGCCTTGAGCGAGCTGCGCACCCACGTTTTCCCCAAAGACTACCGCGAGCTGGACTTCCGCGAAATGGACATCCACCTGGTGCAGAGCGGGCCGGTGCTGCTCAAGGGCATGTCGGCCCACGCCTCGCAAAAGGCGCTGGAGTCGCTGCGCGAGTTTGGGGTGCAGGTGTGGCTGGAGGCGCGGGTGAAATCGTACGACGGCTACACCGTGACCCTCAACACCGGGCAGCAGTTTATCTCGCGCACGCTCATCTGGGCGGCCGGCGTCACGGGCGCGCCCATTGCCGGCCTGCGCCCCGACTGCCTGCTGACCGGCAACCGCTACGCCGTGGACGAATACTGCCGGGTGCTGGGCTACGACAACGTTTTCGCCATCGGCGACATTGCCGCCATGCGCACCCCCGACTACCCCGAGGGCCACCCGATGGTGGCGCAGCCGGCCATTCAGCAGGGCCAGCTGGTGGGCCGCAACCTGCGCCGCGTGCTGGCCCAGCAGTTGCCCGAAAAATTCCATTACCACGACAAAGGCGCAATGGCTACCATCGGCCGCAACCACGCCGTGGCCGACATTAAGCTCTTCGGCAAGGAATACCACCTCAGCGGCCTGCTGGCCTGGCTGGCCTGGGGGGTGGTGCACGTCATCTCGCTGGTGAGCTTCCGCAACCGCCTCATGGTGCTGCTGCAGTGGACCTGGAGCTACTTCAGCTACGACAAGGGCCTGCGTTACATCATCGGCAAAACCAAAGCCCCGCTCGGGGAGGATGATTTGAAGAAAGGCAAAGCCATTGTTTAATCATTGGACTTGTTCCTAAACAAGGAAAAACGAAAAAAGAACGTCATGCTGAGCTTGTCGAAGCATGACGTTCTTTTTCAAGAAGTTTAATTTAGGAACAAGTCTATTAGCTACTCACCACTGAAAATGTCCGCGCTCACCGGCACTCTCACCATCCTCTCGGCCATGTTCACGCCGGCCGTGCTGGTGTCGGCCTGCGGCTCGCTCATCCTCACCACCTCGCAGCGCCTGAGCCGCAGCCTCGACCGGCAGCGCGAAGTGGCCGGCCTGCTACGCCAGAACCCGCCCCCGCCCGCCGGCACCCCGCCCGATGCCGGGCGCACCCACCTGCGCCTGCAGCTGGCCTTCGCCGCCCGCCGCGCCCACCAACTCCAGCGGGCCATGACGGTGCTGCACGTCACGCTGGGCGTATTCGTGGCCAGCATCTGCACCATCGGGCTGTTCGAACTCACCACCAGCTCGGCCACCTGGGTCATTGCCGTGCTCAGCGTGTTGGGGGCAGCGCTGCTGCTCTTGGCCAGTGTGCTGCTCATTCAGGAGTCGCGCCTGGCCGTGGCCGACGTGGCCGAG
>JANXMN010000286.1 GCA_025354605.1 Hymenobacter sp.
AGCATCATCGACACCGAGGACCGGGATATTTTCAAGGTGAAGCTGGAGCAGATTGGCGTGCTCTCGGCCCGCAGCGTGGCCGTGACGACGATGGATGATGCCTTGGCCGCCGGTGAAACCATCGGCTTCCCCATCATCGTGCGGGCGGCGTTTGCGCTGGGCGGGCTGGGCAGCGGCTTCGCCAACAACCTGGACGAACTCAGGGCCCTGGCCCAAAAATCCTTCACCACTTCCGACCAGATTCTGGTGGAAGAATCGCTGAAGGGCTGGAAGGAAGTGGAGTACGAAGTGGTGCGCGATGCCTATGATAACTGCATCACGGTCTGCAACATGGAGAACTTCGACCCCATCGGCATCCACACCGGCGAGAGCATCGTGGTGGCCCCGTCGCAGACGCTGAGCAACCGCGAGTATCACAAGCTGCGCAGCATCGGCATCCAGACCATTCGGCATTTGGGCATCGTGGGCGAGTGCAACATTCAGTACGCGCTGGACCCCGTTTCCGAGGATTACCGCGTGATTGAGGTGAACGCGCGCCTGTCGCGCTCGTCGGCGCTGGCCTCCAAGGCGACGGGCTACCCGCTGGCCTTCGTGGCCGCCAAGCTGAGCCTGGGCTACTCGCTGGCCGAGCTCAAAAACAGCGTCACGCAGACCACCTCGGCCTTCTTCGAGCCGGCGCTCGACTACGTGGTGGTGAAGCTGCCGCGCTGGGACTTGGGCAAGTTCGCGGGCGTGAACCGCCAGATTGGCAGCGCGATGAAGAGCGTGGGCGAGGTCATGGCCATTGGCCGGTCGTTCGAGGAAGCCATCCAGAAAGGTCTGCGGATGCTCGACACCGGCAAGCGCGGCTTCGTGGCCAACCGGCCCGAGGAAGACCTGGATAACGCCGCCATCGACCAGCTCCTGAGCGAGCCGAACGAGGAGCGCATCTTCGCCATCAACAGCGCCTTTGAGGCCGGCTACACGCTGGAGCAGGTGCACGAGCTGACCAAAATTGACCACTGGTTTTTACAGCGCCTCTACGGCATCTTTGCGCTGAGTAAACAGCTTGCCACCGGCCGCAGCGCGGGCCTGGACGGGTTGGAAACCAAGCTGCTGCGCGACGTGAAAAAAGCCGGCTTCTCCGACCAGCAGATTGCCGTGCTGCTGCTGGGCGAGGGCGATGCCCGGAGCGACATCAAAGCCGATGAGCTGCGGGTGCGCGCCCGCCGCAAGGCCTTGGGCGTGCTGCCCGTGGTGAAGCAGATTGACACGCTGGCCGCCGAGTTCCCGGCCAAAACCAACTACCTCTACACCACTTACCACGGCACCGAAAACGACCTGACGCGCGAAACTGCGCAGTCGGTGGTGGTGCTGGGCTCGGGCGTGTACCGCATTGGCTCGTCGGTGGAGTTTGACTGGTGCGGCGTGCAGGCCGTGCAAACGGCGGCGGCCGAGGGCTACAAAACCATCATTATCAACTACAACCCCGAAACCGTTTCGACCGACTACGACGTCAGCGACCGGCTGTATTTCGAGGAGCTGAGCTTTGAGCGGGTGATGGACATCCTAGATTTTGAGCAGCCTGGCGGCGTGATTCTGAGCACCGGCGGCCAGATTCCCAACAACCTCGCCACCCGCTTGGCCGATGCCAACGCACCTATTCTCGGTACAGCTCCGGCCCGCATCGACGAGGCCGAGAACCGCCATAAGTTCAGCCGCATCATGGACGAGTTGGGCATTGCCCAACCGCGTTGGAAGGAGCTGACCTCGCTCGGGGCCATGCAGGAATTCGTGCGCGAAGTCGGGTTCCCGGTGCTCATCCGGCCGAGCTATGTGCTCTCGGGCGCGGCCATGAACGTGGTGTCCAACAACTTCGAACTGGAAGAATTCCTGAAAACGGCCGCCGAGGTCAGCGCCGAATACCCGGTGGTGGTGTCCGAATTCATCCAGGAAGCCAAGGAGATTGAGCTGGACGCGGTGGCTGACCACGGCGACATCGTGAGCTACGCCATTTCCGAGCACGTGGAGTTTGCCGGCGTGCACTCCGGCGACGCCACCATGTACTACCCGCCCCAACGGGTGTACGTGGGCACCATTCGCAAGCTCAAAATCATCGCCGAGCAGATTGCCCGGCGCTACGAAATCAGCGGCCCGTTCAATATTCAGTTCCTGGAAAAAAACGGCGAAATCCGCGTGATTGAGTGCAACATCCGGGCCTCGCGCAGCTACCCGTTCGTGTCAAAAATCTCGGGCAACAACCTTATCCAGAAAGCCACACAAATCCTGCTGGGCAAGAAAGTGGAACGCGATGAAAGCGAGCGGGTCTACGACCTGCCCTTCGTGGGCGTGAAGGCCCCGCAGTTCTCCTTCACCCGCCTGCCCGGTGCCGACCCGGTGCTGCGCGTCGACATGGTGAGCACCGGCGAAGTTGGCTGCCTGGGCGACACCGCCGAGGAAGCTCTGCTGAAATCGATGCTGAGTGTAGGCTACAAAATCCCCGAGAAAACGGTGCTTATTTCCGGCGGCCCCATCATCTCCAAAGTGGCGCTGCTCGCGCCCACCGAGCTGCTGGTCCGCAAGGGCTACACCGTGTACGCCACGCAAGGCACGCACCGGTTCTTCGCCGAAAACGGCATCCCTAGCAGCCTGCTCTTCTGGCCGAATGATTTGCAGGAGCCCAACGTACTGACGTATTTGAAAGAGAAGAAAATCGACCTGGTTATCAATATCCCCAAAAACCTGTCGAAAGGCGAGTTGGATAACGACTACAAAATCCGCCGCACGGCCGTGGACTTTGCGGTGCCGCTGCTGACGAATGCGCGGCTGGCAAAGGCGTTTATTCAGGCCTTTTGCACGCTGCAAATGAAGGACTTGAAGATTAAGAGCTGGAACGAGTACAAGGCCATGTAGCGCGGACGTTGTATTCCGCACATAGCTCAGAGAGCGCAAAAAGTGTGGGGCAATCGGGTTAAGCGGCCATCGGTAGGGACTTCGCTGGCAATGGGCAAAAGCCGGGGTACTGCTGACGAAAACGCTCTTCCCACTCCATATTGAGCACCCTTGTCCGGACTTGCACAAGCAGGCGAGCCCTTTTTGGTCCACTACATCTGTTGCCGCTTCACCAAGCGCTTAGTCAACACGGCCTTCTTGTAGCCGGGGTATAGATGACCTGTTTTGCGGCACTCGCATTCGAGCGGGCGCTGATTTTAAAAAAACGAAAACCGGTCATAGCGTAATCAGGCAACTGATGCATGAATAAAAGCTTTACTATTATTATAAATACTAAATCTATTAAGAATGATTGTTTAACTAAAATGTGCGTGGTAGTTTTGCGCTGCTTTGTGGCCGGTGGATTTGTTGGGGCCTAGCTGCCTTGGTCAATTCCTTTCGGTTTCTTATTGCTTTGCTCAACTCCTTTTATTGCCTTTCTGCATGGATGCACATATACTGCTAACCAACCTGACTAATCCCACGCTGCTGTTTTTTGTGCTCGGCATCGTAGCAACGGCGGTGAAAAGCGACCTGGAAATACCGCCCACCACCGTCAAGTTCATTTCTCTGTACCTGCTATTTTCCATCGGCTTTAAGGGCGGGCAGGAGTTGGCGCACAGCCCATTCAACGCCGAAATCCTCTATTCGCTTGGGTTTGGGCTACTGGTGTCAGCACTGATTCCGATGTACACTTTTTTCGTGCTTAAGCGGCGGCTGAGCGTGGCCGATGCCGGAGCCGTGGCAGCCGCCTACGGTTCGGTGAGTGCCGTCACCTTTGTAGCGGCCGTGTCGTTTCTGGAAGCCCAGCAACTGCATTTCGGCGGGCACATGGTGGCCGTAATGGCCCTGATGGAAGCCCCCGCCATCATCGTGGGGGTGATGCTCATGCTGCGCTACGAAGCCGCCGACACTGCGGTTACGGCCCCCCGGCTGGGACCCATCGTGCAGCACGCCTTCACCAACGGCAGCGTGCTGATGGTGCTCGGCAGCCTCGTGATTGGCCTGATTGCCGACACCAAGCAAGCGGACGGCATCAAGCCCTTCACTACGGACATCTTCAAAGGTTTTCTGGCCATTTTCCTGCTGGAAATGGGCATGGTGACCGCCCGACGCTTTACCGCTTTTCTGCGCTACGGACGTTTTGTGACGGCTTTCGCCGTGTTCGTGCCGCTGCTCAACGGCTGCGTGGTGGCCGTAGCCAGCCACTTTGTGACCGAGAGCGTGGGCAACCGGTTCATTTTTGCCATCCTGGCGGCCAGTGCCTCTTACATCGCCGTGCCGGCGGCCATGCGCCTGGCCGCGCCCAAAGCCGACCCGGGGCTGTACCTGCCCATGGCGCTGGGCGTGACCTTTCCCTTCAACATCACGCTGGGCATGCCGCTGTATTTCGCCCTCGTGCAGCATACCTGAGCGTCCCCCTTGCGCTGGGCGTCCTAGAGCCGCAGGAGTTACCCCAATCGGAAAATGGCCGCTGGTAATAGCTGCGGGCCTCCTGAGAGTAGCCGGGTAATATCCTTTTCAGTCTTCGTACTCAATACCCCCCGCCGCCCACCGCAGGGTTGCTTGGGTCTGGGCGTATTTAGCCTGCAGCTCAGCCAGCTTCAACCGGGCGCTCACCAACGCGGCTTCGCGGGCATTGAGCAAAAAAACCGAGCTTTCGCCGCTTCCGAATCGGGTTTGCTCGCCCTGCCGCAGGCGCTCGGCATTTTGGCCCACTTGCTCCTGAAGCCGGAGCTGGTCGCGCAGGGCTTCCCAGTCGTTGGCCACGGTGCGCACCGTGGTTTGTACCTCGCGGGCATCCTGCTGCAATTCCAATTCGGTATCGCGCCGCTTCAAGGCGTTGATTTGTAACTTGCTGCGTTCCTGGCGCAGCAGCAGCGGATAGGCAAAGCTGAGGCCCAGCTTGTAGTTGTTTTGCAAGTAAGCGCTGTTCAGGGCCACGCCGGTTTCGGCCCCGAAGGGCGGCCCGGCTTGCAGCAGGTGGTAGTCGAGGGTGAGCTTTGGCAGGAGCTTGTTGCGCAGCAGCCGGTCTTCCACCCCCAGCTGCGTGAGCTTGGCGCGGCTTTTTTGCAACTCGGGGTGCAGCTGCCGGGCTTGCTCGGCGAGGATGGCCAGCGAGTCGGGTGGCAGGGGCCGCCAGTCGGCGGGGCCGGGCAGCGGCTGGGGGCGCACGGTGGCGGCCGGCAGCTCGCGGGGCTGCTGCTGCTCGTTCCAGAGGTAGTTGCTGAGTTGCAAGGTGGCGTTTTGCCACTGCACCCGGGCCTGCACCAGTTGGGCCTGGCGGTTTTGCAGCTCCGTGAGGGCCTCGATGGAGTCGATGGCGGCCAAATCGCCCTGCCGCACCCGCTCGCGGACAGCCCCCAGGCGCACGGCAGCCAGTTCGGCGTTTTGGCGCAGCAGCTCCTGGCGCTGGTAGCTCAGGGTCCATTCCCAGTAGTCTTTGGCGGCTTGCAGCAGCAGCTTGTTGAGCACCCCGCGCCGCTCGGCTTCGGCCAAGCCTTGCAGGGCCTGGGCCTGGCGCACGGCGGCCCGGCGCTCGTCCATAAGCAACCCCTGAGCCAGCGGTACCGACACGCCCACGTAGCTCAGCCCGGCCGGGGCGGTGTAGTTTTCGGGGTTCACGAACGCCCCGGTGCCGCGCTCAAAGCCAGCCTTCAAGTCGGCCCCGAGCCAGAGCGGTACCCGCAGTTGGGTGTCCCAGTCGTGAAAATATTCCGTTCCCCCCAGCGTTTTGCCGGCGTACTTGCTGGCAACGGCCGGGTCGAACTGCCCCCGGGCGAAGCGCACTTCCTGGGCGGCGCGCGCGGGCAGCAGGCCGGCCTGCCGGGCCACAGGGTGGCGCAGCAGCACGTAGGCCAGCAAGTTGGCCAGGGTAAATACTTGGCTGGAGTCGGCCACCGCCAAGGCAGTGGCGGGCGGCGTAGCAGATACCGGGGCCGGTGTGGTGCAGCGCGGCACCTGCGCCGTGGCGGTTTCTCCGGCCAGCAGCAGCAGCAAGGCGCAGCGCAAAGTGGTTAGCGGGCTCATTTGGCTTCCTCCTCTTCGCCTTCCGCTTTAGCGGCTTTGTCGGCTTTTTTGTCGCTTTTGCCCGCGCCGGGGCTGCCCACGAAATTGGGTGGGAAGCCGTTGAGCTGCCGCCACAGCTCGTACCAGATGGGCACGTCGTCGAGCAGGGTCCAGCCGTAGACGCCGCTGCCCACGCGCAAGGGCTGGGGCCAGGGCTCCAGGGCCGGGTCGGGGGTGACGAGGATGCGGTACTGGCCTTGCGAGTCGATGTTGTCGATGACGGCCACCGTGCCGCCGAAGGTGCCGAAGCTGGTGCCGGGCCAGCCGCTGAACACCAGCGCCGGCCAGCCGTCGAACTGCAGGCGTACCCGCCGGCCCACTTGCAGCAACGGGATGTCCATCGGCTTCACGTACAGCTCGGCGGCCAGGGCCGGGGCGTGGGGCATCACCGTGAGCACAGGCTCGCCTTCCTTTACCATTTCGCCCAGGCCCTGCTTAAGGGCGCGCACCACGTAACCGTCCTGCGGGGCCGTAATCTGGTAGTAGCCGGCGCGGATGCGCAGGTTGGCCAACTCGTTGCGCATCTTGGCAATCTGCCCCTCGGTATCGAACTGGTACGCGGTCACCGAGCGGCGGTCCGATTCGGACTTGGCCAGCTTATCCTGGTACTCGGCGGCCAGCGAGGCCAGCTCCAGCTCCGCGTTGGCCAGCTCCTGGCGGCTGGCGGCCAGCTTATTTTCGGTGGACTGCTGCTTGGCCGTGGCTTCCTGAAACTTGAGGCGGCGCTGTTCCAGCTCGGTAAGCGACTTGAGGCCTTGTTGGTACAGCACTTCCTGGCGCTGCTCCTGGCGCTGGGCAATGGCGTAGTCGGCCCGCACCGCCACCAGGTCGGCCGCGTCGGAATTTACTTTCAGGCGGCTCTGGCGCACCTTGTTGCGGGCCTTGCCGAGGCTCACCTGCAGGCCGGCGCGCAGGGCCTGCTGCTGCCCGCGTAGGGCCTGGTTCTTGGCCCGGTTCTCGCCCAGCGCGCCTAGCTTGGCGGCGAGTTGCTCGCCGGTTCGCTGCACCAGCTGGGGGTCAAAGTATTTGTCTTTGATTTCGGTGATGTCGACCAGCGTGTCGCCTTGGCGCACCCGCTGGCCTTCGCGCACATGCCAGCGGGCAATGCGCCCGGCCAGGATGCTAGGCACGGTCTGGGGGCGGTCCTGGGGGCGCAGGGTGGTGAGCGTGCCGGCCGAGCGAATGTTCTGCGTCCAGGGCAGCAAGCCGGCCAGCAGCACCAGCCCGCCCAGCCCGGCCGCCCAGCGGGCCAGGGTGCGGCCCAGGGCCGGGGTCCGCACCCGCTCAAACGAGCGAAAATACCCCGCCTGCGGGTCGGTTTCGGGCAGCGGATGTTCGGCAAAAGGCATGGCGCGGAAACGGCTAGGTGAAGCGAAAAAAAGCTCAGGCACTAATCGGCGAGCAACGCTCGCAGCTCGGGCTGGCCCACCACCTGCGCATACGGGCCATCGGCCACGAGCTGCCCCTCGCGCAGCACCAGCAGGCGGGGGCAACGGGCCAGCACGCGCGGGTCGTTGCTGGCCAGCACCACGGTCCAGGGGTGGGCGGGGGCCAGCAGCCGGTTCAGGATGCGGTGGCGCTCGGCGGACTCCACGCCCGGCAGCAGGCCGTCGAGCAGCAGCAGGCGCGGGCGGCGCACTAGGGCGCGGGCCAGCAGCAGCTTCTGCCGGGTGCTATCGGTCAACGGCGCGCCAACGCCCAGGGGCGTACGCAGGCCCAGCGGCCGGGCGTACACGTCGTCGCGCAGCCCCACCAGGTCCAGGGCCCAGGCCACGTCGTCGGGCCCGAGGTCCGGCTGGTCCAGGGTCAGGTTTTCCAGCAGCGTGCCCTCAAAGAGCTGCTGGTGCGACATGTTGTCGCCTACCGCCCGGCCCAGGGTGGCGGCGGGCAGGTCCTGCAGCGCCTGCCCGTCGTAGGCCACCACGCCCGTGAAGCCGTCGAGCAGGCCGGCCATTACGCGCAGCAGCGAGGTTTTGCCCGAGCCGTCGAAGCCGGTAAGGCCCACGTGCTCGCCGGCCTCAATGGCCAGCGTCAGCAGCTGCACGGCCGGTTTGGTGGCGGCCGGGTAGGCGTAGCTGAACCCGTGCAGGGCCACCGCCAGGCCCGGCCCATCGGATGCCAGGGTGGCACTGGCGGGGGCCGAAGGCAGGACTGGCAAGTCCAGCACGTGCCCGATTTTGTCGAGCGCGGTCAGCGCGTCGTACACCACGTCGAGCTTGAGCAGCACCTTTTCCACGGCGTTGATGACGAGCAGGATGACGATTTCGGCCGCCACGAACTGACCGATGTTGAGCTGCTTGCTGAGCAGCAGCCAGCAGCCCAGCGATAGCAGGCCGGCCGTAATCAGGGTTTTGAAAACGACGAAGCCCCAGTACTGGGCCAGCAGCACGCGGAAGTGGCTTTGGCGCGCCGTCAGGTAGCCTTCCACCAGGTTGTCGGTGCGGCGCAAGGCCAGCCCCTGCTGCGGCGGGTGCCGGAAAGTGTGCACCGTGCGGGCCACGTCTTCGAGCCAGGACACCACCCGGTACTTGTAGTGGCTCTCGGCTAGGCTAGTGCGCAGGCCCCGCGGGCTCGTTAGGCGCAACAGCAAGCTCAACATGACCAGCAGCAGCAGTCCGAACGCAATGAAAAATGGGTGGTAAAACGAAAGCAGCAGCAAGCCAAAAAGGATTTGCAGCGCGGCGGCCGACACCTCAATCAGCAGCGTGGCCAAGCCTTTCTGCAGGGTGGGCACATCCAGCAGGCGGTTCATCAGCTCGGGCAAGTACTGGCCGTCCAGGGCTTCGGTGCGCACGCGGGGCAGGCGCACGGCAAAGTCAAGGGCCAGCCGCGCAAACAGCCGCTGCTGCATGAACTCGACCAGGTACACCTGCATCACCTGCAAGCCGCCCACCAGCAGCGTGCCCGCCACAATGAAGCCGACCAGTACCACCAGCGAAGTGCTCACGGCCCCGCTGCTCACAAAGCCAATGACGGACTGCACCCCCAACGGCAGCGTGAGGCTCACCATTCCGGTGAGGGCGGCGTACACGTAGAGGTAGGCAATGTGCCGCCGCTCCGAGCCCAGCAGGCGCCACAGGCGCTGGCCGGGAGTGAGGGCGGCGGGATTCGAAGAAGCCATTTTTAATGGTTAATGGTCAATGGTTAATGGCCGGCCAGTGGTTGTGCTAGTGGAGCAGCTGTGAGCGCACCCGCTCGAACATTAACCGCTACCGCTGACAACTAACCGCTAAGTTCCCAGCACGCCAAACACCAGGCCTTCCAGGAACGCATAAATGCCCTGCTCCACGGAGCCGGCCGCCCCGGCATCGGTGAGCGAGGGCAGGTGCTGCGCAAAAAACAGCTGCTTGCGGGCCGCTTCGAGCGCCGTGCTTATCAGGGCGTGCGGGTACAGATAGGACGGGTTGATTTCGCTGACTACCGCCGCGATGCCGGCCACCAGCCGCTTGTGCTCCCGAAACAGCCCCTCCTGGTTGTCGCCGTCCACGTCGCGGGTGAGGTAAGACTTCGACGCCTCGTGCACCACGATGCGATAGAGCGCGGCCTCGTCCAGGTCGGCGGTAGTGGGGTCGTCGTGGTGGGCACGGGTGAGGATGGAGAGCATCAGGCGCAACCGCGCGCGCGGGTCGGGCACGTTGTGGGTGTGGAAGCGAATCTGGAAGCCCAGCCAGGCCCAGTACCAGCTCACTAGGTACACCAGCAGCCGGTGCTTGTTCTCAAAATACCGGTAGAGCGAGGCTTCGGTGGAGCCCATGCGCTGGGCCAGCTTTTTGAAGGTGAACTGCTCGAAGCCGATTTCGTCAATCAGCCCAATGCTCTGGCCAATCAGGCGACGGCCCAGGTCGGTGGCCTGCGGGTCGCGCAAGTACAGTTTGTCGTTGAGGTCGATGCGGAGCTGCGGGTTCATACGGTTGGGAATAGGGGTTGGACTCCCAAAGATGAGGGTTTTACTAGCACCGCTGGACGTAGGGCGGCTCGGAGGACTTGCCTACTCGCCCTGCCCCAGCGAGAAAGCCCGCTGGCCGTCCATCAAGTACAGGTGTTCCGTCTTGATGATGTAAAATTGATAATCGACCAAGCGGTGCATCAAGGCCAGCACGTCCAGAAAAAGCACGGGGGTGAATTCCAGTTGCGTCCCGCTCACCCGCGCATCGGCCGCCACGAAACGGCAGCGCCAATGGTCGGTGCAAAAGGTTTCGGGGTGGCCGTCGGGGTACACCTTCACCCCGCGGTTGGTGATGAGCTTGAGTTGCAGCCGATGGCCGGTCAGCTGTTCCAGCTGCTGGCCCAGCGCGGCGGCCTGCTTCCCGTCCCAGCGCAGAAACACGTCCACGCCCACCAGTTGCTGTTGCACGGGGGCCTTGCCGTACAACGGCATGGGGCGAGTCGTTGGCACCGGGGCATCGACTTCCCGCACCGGCATGGCCGCCAGCTGGCGCGGCTCCTGGCCGAGGCGCGCAATCACGGCATCCGCAAATTCCACCGTGCTCATTTTCTGCCGGCTGGTTTCGGGATGGAAGATGTCGGCCGGGTGCAGGCCGTCTTCCAGGGCGCACAGCCAGGCGTTGTGCACGCGGGCAGCCACGTCGTGCTGGCCCAAGTGCCCGAGCATGAGCACAGCGGCTTGCAGCAGCCCCGAGGGGTTGGCCACGTTCTGCCCCGCGATGTCAGGGGCCGAGCCGTGAATAGCCTCGAACAGGGCTCCGCCGTCGCCGATGTTGGCCGAGCCGGCCAGCCCCACCGAGCCCGTGAGCTGCGCCACCACATCAGAAATGATGTCGCCGTACAGGTTCATCGTCACCACCGCATCGTAGCGCTCGGGCGTGTCGGCCAGCCGGGCCGTGCCGATGTCGATAATCTGGTGGTCCTGCGCAATGTCCTGGTACTCGCGCCCGATTTCCATGAACACCCGGTGGAACAAGCCATCGGTGAGCTTCATGATGTTATCCTTCGTCATGCACGTGAGTTTGCGGCGGCCGTGCTGCCGGCAGTACTCGAAGGCGTAGCGCACGATTTTCTCGCAGCCCGGCCGCGACACCAACTTGAGGCATTGCACCACGTCGGGCGTTTGCTGGTGCTCGATGCCGGCGTACAGGTCCTCCTCGTTTTCGCGGATGATAACCACGTCTAGCTGTGGGTGGCGCGTGGCCACGGCCGGGTACAGGGAGCGGCAGGGCCGCACGTTGGCGTACAAGCCCAGGGTTTTGCGCAAGGTCACGTTCAGGCTCTTGTAGCCCCCGCCCAGCGGCGTGGTGATGGGCGCTTTGAGCAGCACCCGCGTGCGGCGCAACGACTCCCAGGCTTCCGGCCCGATGCCCGAGGCCTGCCCGCTGCGGTACACCTGCTCGCCTACTTCAATGAACTCGGGTGCCAGGGCCGCGCCCGCCGCTTCGAGCACGCGCAGGGTTTGGGTCATAATTTCCGGGCCGATGCCGTCGCCGGTAGCTACTGTGATGGGAACAGGAAGTTGCATGGGAGTGAGAAAAAAGGCGTTCAGCGAATGAGAGATGGATTTCAGGCACAAAGTTATTACTACTTTTTGTTTTAGTAGCAATACTATTACAGAAAGAAGTGAATTTGTTTCTCGCCTGGTGGTTGCCGCTTGCACGCCGCTGTTGTATCGCCTTATGCTGTTTAATACTCGACTCTGTTTGGTGGCCCGCACCGCGCCGGCGGAGCCCCCCCTGGAGCCGCACCCCGTGCACCGGGGGGTACTGTTCCTGACTAAGGCCCTGTTCTACCGCCGCATCGAGTTGCTTATGCAGGCCCGCTTCCCCGACAATGACTTGCGCGTCTACGCCACGCCCTTCAACCACGTCAACGACGTTAAGGCCGTTCGGGTGCGCCGGCTGTGCGCCGGCTGATTTGGACGGCTGAACCCCATGGCCCCGGTATTTTTGTCTGTCCCTCCGAACTTCGCGTGGCTGAGCGCGCGGCAAGGGATTCGCGACCAGACCACTTTTGAAACTAAATGAACCACTCATCGGAAACCCCGCCACCTGCTATGACTACTGTCCTCGGCACGGACGTGGCCCACGCCGCTGCTTTGCTCCGCGCGGGCGAACTGGTGGCTATACCGACCGAAACCGTGTACGGGCTGGCCGGACACGGCCTACGAGAGGACAGCCTGCGCCGCATTTTCGCGGTGAAAGGCCGGCCCCTCACCAACCCACTCATCCTGCATTTTGCCAGCGTGGCGCAGCTGACCGGCTACGTGCGCATGGCGGCCGTGCCGGCGGCGGCGCACCAGTTGCTGGCGGCGTTTAGCCCAGGGCCCCTCACGCTGCTGCTGCCTCGCGAGCCGGCCGCAGTGCCCGACCTCGTCACGGCCGGGCTGCCCGACGTGGCGGTGCGCGTCCCGGCCCACGCCCTGGTGCAGGAATTGTTGCGGCAGCTCGATTTTCCGCTGGCGGCTCCCTCGGCCAATCCTTTCGGCTACATCAGCCCCACCCGGCCCGCGCACGTGCTGCGCCAATTGGGCGGCCGCATTCCCTATGTGCTCGATGGCGGGGCGTGCCAGGCGGGCATCGAAAGCACGGTGGTGGGGTTTGGGCCCGCCGGCGAGCCAGTGGTGTACCGTCCCGGCGTCGTTTCGCTGGAAATGTTGCAAGCCGTCGTGCCGGCCGCCCGCCTGCGCACCGCCCTGGAAAAAGCCCGCCCCGCCGCCAGCCCCGGCTTGCTGCCGTACCACTACGCCCCCCACACACCGCTGCAGTTGTTTGGCCCGGGGCATGCCGCGTTGCCCCCTTTCGATGCGGCCACCACGGGCGCGCTCACGCTATGCGAACCGTTGCCCGGCCTGTCCGCCGCACAGCAAGTGGTGCTGAGTCCCGGCCGTGGCGACTTGGCCGAGGCCGCCCACGGGCTGTACGCAGCCCTGCACTACCTCGATGCCTTGGGCCTGAAGCAGCTATTGGCCGAGCGCCTACCCAGTACCCGCCTGGGCCTGGCCTTAAACGAGCGACTGGAGAAAGCCGCTGCCCGGAAGTAAAAACTCGGCTGTCAATGCCTTCACCGCGCGTTTGCATTCATGTGCTTGCATCAGTCGAAAAGCCCCCGGGCGTGCTAAGGTGCCAGGCGGCACCCGTCTCCGTCCCAGGTGGCGCAGGCGGTTCGCACACCCCCACTCATCCGGCTCCTCGCTCCGCGGGCTGAGCAGTCGCCCAATCCAGCGCTGTTCCAGCATAAAGCGGGAACTGACGCCGACGCTGCCGACAGGGTTGCTGAGCGTGGCCATCTGGTAAGTGCGGTGCTCGGGAAACCGCTGCCCGGCCGCTTTGGCAAGCACGACACGCTGCGCAAGCGCAGCCGGGGCTGGGCCCAGAAAGGCATTTGGCAGCGCTTATTCGAGGCCATACAGGAACCTGATTTGGACGGGGTGATGCTCGATTTGACCATCGGGCGGGCCCACGCGCAGGCGGCGGGCAGCCGAAAAAAAGCCGCATCGAGGACGAAGCCCTGGGCCGCAGTCGCGGCGGGCCGACCACCAAAATCCACGCCCTGAGCAACCCGCTGAGCAACCCGCTGGGCAACCCGTTGCGCGTGGTGCTTGGGCCCAGCCAGCAGGCCGACTGCCGGCGCACGGCGGACTTACTGGCCGCCGGGAGCGCAGGCAACGTACTGGCCGACAAAGCCGACGACACGGACGCGGTGGTGGCGGCCGTCGAGGCTCTGGGCGCGCACGTCGTCATTCCCAGCAAAAAGAACCGCAAAGTCAAGCAGCTCATCTACCGCAACCTGGACAGTAACCGGTACCGCGACCGCAACAAAGTCGAACGCTTTTTTAGTCGCCTCAAGCAGTTTCGCCAGCTGACCACGCGCTACGAAAAAACGGCCAGCAGCTTCCTGAGAATGGTGCATTTCATTTCCGCCCTGTTGTGGCTCCACTAATTGTCCGTACAACCTAGCTGAGGTAGCGCCGCGATGGGTTGCGGCGCTACCCCAGCGTTAACTCAACCTACTGAAGCGGCTTCCAGCGCGGCCGCCAAAACCGCGGCTTCGGCTTCGAGGGCCGTGGCGCGGGCGGCTAGCAGATGCCAGCGGGTAGCGGCTCCGACGGGCAGCGGACGGGCCCGGCGGTGCAGCCAGCCGGTGCGCCAGACAGCCAGCTCGATGGCATCGGGCTCGGCAGTGGCGGGGTCGGGTGGCGCGATGGCCAGCAGCGTGGGCAGGGCCTGGGCCCAGCGCTGAGCTACGTGGGCGTGTAGCGCCAAGGCGGCCAGCTCGGCCCGGCAGCGGGCGGCCTGTTGCAGGCACACGCGGCGGCGAAAATCCAGCTCGGCGCTTTCGGGAGCAGGGGTACCAGGCGGCAAGCTGGCAGCCGGCTCGGGTGCCGCCAGGCTAGCAGGGAGGTGCGCCAGCAAGGGCGCCAGGGCCTGCACCACGCCCGCCGTAAGCGCCCGCTGCCCGCTTTCGAGGTGCTGCACCAGGGCCGGGCTCACGCCCAGAAACAGGGCCAGCTCGGCCTGGCGGAGCCCAAACCACGCCCGCACACGGGCCACCAGCGAAACAGAAGGAGCGGAACGACGGGGCATAGTCACCGCTAAACGCTGGAAGTTGTATGGTATTTTAGTTTTGATAAAAATACCATACATAAAAACCTGCGAAAGTGTATGGTATTTTTATTAAAACCAAAATACCATACGTAGGCAGCAGGCTCGTTCCCGGTTTTATATTTGAGCACCGCGCCCAGCCTGGCACGGCCGCTATTGCGCTTCTTCCCTTGAAAAAACTCTTATCCGCCCTGCTGCTGGGCACGGCCTGCTTTGCCACCGGGGCCTTCGTGGCCCGGCCCACTGCCCCCGACGACATCACGGTGCCCATGCTGCAGGCGGCCCAGCAGCTGTTCGGGCTGAATTTCAGCGCGGCCCAGCTCGATTCGACCCGGCGCAACCTGACGGGCTACCGCGACAGCTACGAGGCCCTGCGCAAAATCGACCTGCCCAACCAGGTGGCCCCCGCCGTAGTGTTCGACCCGCGCCCGCTGCGCCTGCGGCAGGCGGCGCCAACCGCGCCTGAGCATGTCAACAAAATGGGCTTATTGGGTAATGTGGCACTGCCTGCCAACCGCAACGACCTGGCCTTTTACTCAATACGCCAACTGGGCGCATTGCTACGCACCCAGGCCATTTCATCCGAAGACTTGACCCGGTTCTTCCTGGCTCGCCTGAAGAAGAACGACCCACAGCTGCACTGCGTCATCACCCTCACTGAAGAGTTGGCGCTGCAACAAGCCCGCGAAGCTGACCAGCAAATACGTCGCAACCTTTACCGGGGGCCGCTGCATGGCATTCCGTACGGCATCAAAGACCTGTTCAGCGCCAAAGGCTACAAAACCACCTGGGGCTCGGTGCCTTACAAGGACCAG
>JANXMN010000291.1 GCA_025354605.1 Hymenobacter sp.
CTCGCGTGCAACAGTAAACCCAGTCGATTGGATTACTGCCCCGAGCGAGATGCCTCGGCTGCGCTCGGCATGACGTGCTTTTTCTCTTGTTCTTTCAATCCTCCTCCCCTTCTTCCTCCCGCTCCCTTTTTACCCCGCGCACGGCGGCACTGTGGCGCGGGGCCGGCATGCGGCTGTGCTCGCCCCGCACGGCCTGCCAGATATTCTCGTTGAAGGCCAGGTCGGGGGCGGCATCCTCGCGGCTCATGTCGAACTTTTCGGCGCGGCGGGCGGGGGCGTTGTAGGCGGTGTTGCGCGCATCCTGTGAGGTGGTGGCGGGGCGCAGGGCGAAGGGCGCGAAGTTGGGTTTGGCCGTGAAGCAGGCCCAGAGCGGCGGCGCGGCGGCATCGTACTGACTCATGGGTGGCAGGCCCAGAATCAGCTCCAGGGTGCGCAGCATGCCCGAGGTGGTGTAAGCCGTGTGCACCACGGCGTGGCGGCGGATGTAGGGCCCCGCCAGGTAGGCCGTGGAGCGGTGCGCGTCGACGTGGTCGGGGCCGTTCTGAGCATCGTCTTCCACAATCATCACCACCGACTCCTTCCAGACCGGGCTATTGGAGAGGTGCTCCATCATCCGGCCCAGGGCCAGGTCGTTGTCGGCGGCATAGCTCAGGGGGCTGAGCTCGCCCTTGCGGGCCCCCAGCGTATGGTCGTTGGGCAGGCGGATGATGCTGAGGTTGGGCAGCTTACCAGCGGCCACCAGCCGGTCGAAATCCTGCTCCCACACCTTTTCGCGGTCCACGTCCGTCACGTGCAGGTCGAAGCCGGTGTAGGCTTCGCAGTAGTTGGCGGCGATGCTGGGCGTGGTGGGCTTGCCCTTGAACACGAACTCGCCGTAGCTGCGGAAGGTGCGCCCGGCGCGCAGGCAATAGTCCCACAGAAAGCCGTTTTTGGGCTCGGCTACCTCGCCGCGGTTGCCTTCGAAATCATATTCACCGCCGCGCCGGCTGTAGTTGCTTGGCCAGCTTTTCTCCACGAAATCGGTGGCATAGGCGGCCATGCTCCAGTTGTGGCCGTCGGCACTCACCTCGGCATCAACGTAAAAATTATCGAGCAGCACGAACTCCCGCGTCAGGGCGTGGTGGTTGGGCGTGACGACCTCCGGGAACAGGCACAGGCTGACGTCGCCGTTGCCGGCGGGCAGGTCGCCGAGCACCTGGTCGTAGGTGCGGTTTTCCTTGATGATGTAGAAGACGTGCTTGATGGGCGAGGCCGCCCCCACGCGCTGGGGCACGGGGCTGCCGGCGGGCACTTCGGGCGCAGCCTCGCGCGCCTTATTGAAAGGCGTGTTGGCGTACACCTGCGCCGAGTAGGCCGCGAGGGCCTTCTCGTCGGGCCGCGGCAGGCGCGACAGGCTGCCCGTGAACAGGCCGGCGATGTAGCCGGAGCCTTTCTCGCCCACGTCACGGCTGGGGTTGGGGCCGTTGGGGTTGGGCTTCGAGGTAATCCCTTTGCCGTTGGCTACCAGCAGCTGGCCGCCGGCCACGCGCACCGCCGTGGGGTACCAGCCGGTGGGCACGAAGCCCAGCGGCCGGCTGGCGGCGGGCTCGCGCACGTCGAACACGGCCAGGCAGTTGTTGTCGGCGTTGGCGACGTAGAGCTGCGCGTCGTCGGGCGTGAGGGCCAGGCCGTCGGGGGTGCTGCCGGCGGGCGAGGCCGGAAACAGGGCCGTGTTCAGCGTTTCGATGACGCGGCCGGCGCGGGTATCTATCACCGACACCGAGTTGCTGTTGGCGTTGGCTACGAACAGGCGGCTGCCGTCGTGGGTGATTACGAGGTCGTTGGGGTGGCTTTCGACCGAAATGGCGGGCAGCAGCCGCTGCTCCTCGGTATCGTACACCGCCACGGCGTGGCTGCCCCAGAGGCTGATGTAGAGGCGGCGGCCGTCGGGGCTGAGCACCGTGCCGTAGGCTTCGGCGGGTAGCTTGAGGGTGCGCAGGGTGCGGCGGGTGCGCAGGTCGAGCGTGTAGAGGGAATTGTCTTCGTGGGTGACGGCGTAGAGCACGCCGCGCCGGGCATCAATGGCGAGGCCGCCCACGCCAATTTTCTGCTTGGGCCACCGTGCACCCACCACCAGGGCGCTGTCGGGGCGCAGCTTTTGGTTTTCGACCTGGAAGCAGTGAATGCGGTTGTGTTGCCCACCCGAGGCGTAGAGGGCGCGGCCATCGGGGGCCCAGGCCAGGCCGGCCCAGGCCGCCGGCACCTCACGGGTATCGAGCAGCTGGCCGGTGGCGGCATCGAGCAGCTGCACCGAATTTTCGCCGTAACCGGCATTCACCACGGCAGCCAGGCGGCCATCGGGGCTGGTTTCGAGGCTCAGGGGCAGGTCGCCGAGGGGGGTAGCGGTGCCGGCGGGGCTGAGCTTCCAGCCGTTGGGCAGCAGCAGCTGGCCAGTAGCGGCTAGTGGGCCGGGCAGCACGGCGGGTGCCTCGGGCGCGGGCTTGGAACCGGGGTTGCCCGAGCAGCCCAGCAGCAACAGCGGCAACAGAGCCAGCGGAGTCGGGCGAAGAAATTTGGAGAAGTAACGCATGAGGCGGAGCAGTAGAAATAGCGGGTGCGAAGGTAACGGGTGAGGTAAGCGTCGTAACAAAATTTCGCGCCGTACAAAATAGAAACCTCCTTACCCCGTTGTAGCCGCATTCCTCATTAAATGGGTTTTACCTGATGCTGCGTCGACTGTCGTGCTGCGGACTCTTTTTACTTATTGCCGGCCCGCTGCTGGCCCAATCCTGCGCCGGGCCGACCGCCCCGGCAGATAGCAGCGCCCGCTTCTGGCAGCAGCAACTGCGGTATCCGCGGGTGCGGGCGGCGCAGGCCCAGGCTGGGCCGGCGGTGGCCGCCCGCCTGCGCACTCACTCCCTCGACCCGGCGCGGCTGGAAATCATGTTCCGGCTCATCAAAACCCACGTCGAGCTGGAAGTGTGGGCGCGCAACCAGGGCGGCGGTGCGTTCGAGCTGCTGCACGCCTACCCGCTGGCGGCCACCTCGGGCACGCTCGGCCCCAAGCGCCGCGAAAACGACGGGCAGGTGCCGGAGGGCTTTTACGAAATCGACCGCTTCAACCCCAAAAGCAACTTCCACCTCTCGCTGGGCCTCAACTACCCCAACGCCGCCGACCGCGCCCTGGGGGAGCCCCACCCTGGCGGCGACATCTTCATTCACGGCGGCGCGGTCACCATCGGCTGCATGCCCATCACCGACGCGGGCATTGAGGAAGTGTACCTGCTGGCCGTCATGGCCCGCGCGGCGGGGCAGGCGGTGATTCCGGTGCACATTTTCCCCTTCCCGCTCACCGAGGCCGAGTTGGCCAAGCGGGCCGCCAGCTCACACCAAGCCTTTTGGCGGGGCCTGCTGCCAGGTTACGCCTATTTCGAGCAGCACCACGAACCAGCCCGACCAGCCGTAGTGGCGGCAGAATAAGGAACCGTCGCCTGCCGCACAGGCTGCGTAGCTACGGGCGCAGCGAAGATGCTGCGATAATAGCATGAGCCCGCATCCTCGCTGCGCTCGGGTTCGCAGCAAAGGCTGCGGGCTACGTTGCTACCTTGCCGCCGTGCCGCGCTATTTCCTGCTTTTCCTGGCGCTGCTGGCGCTCTTCAACGTCAGCCGCGTTTTCCGCGAGGCCCGGCCCGATGCCGACCGGCCCATGGATTTTCGCACCTGCTACGTGGGGCAGGCCGTGCTGCGCCGGGGGCTGAACCCGTACGACGATGCCGCGCTGAAAGCCGGCTGGCAGCAGCTGGTGGCACGCGAGCACCTGGTGAGCCGCACGCAGCCGGGCCTGCCGAACCTGCCGTTTCTGTACCCGCCGTGGGCAGCGGCGCTGTTCGGGCTCAGCATCGGGCGGTTGCCCTACGCCTGGGCCTGGCCGCTGTGGTACGCGCTGGCCCTGCTGGCCCTATGGCTGCTGGCGCGGCTGTGGCCGGCGGTGCTACGCGCCGAAACCGGCCCAACAATGCCGTGGTGGCAGTACCTGCTATTGGCCCTGGCGCTGAAGGGGACGGTGCCGGCCCTGCTCACCGGCCAACCCACCTTCGCGGCGCTGGCGCTGGGCGTGGGCGCGCTGGCGGTGGCGGCAGGCCGGCCGGTTCGGCGGGCGGCGGCTGATACGCTGGAAGCTGAAGCGCCAGCCGAAACCCCAGCCGCTGCGGCCATTTTCGAAACTTCGGCTGCAGCTGCCCGGGCAGCGGCCGGCCGGCGGGCCAATGTTTCGACTGGTCCTTCCGCTGCTCCTGTCGCCCGGCCCACCGTTTCCCTGGGGCGCCCGCTGCTGGCGGGGCTGCTACTGGGGCTGGCCGCGTTCAAGGTGACGCTGCTGCTGCCCTTCGCGGCCTGGTTTCTGTGGCGGCGGCAGTGGGCGGCGCTGGCCGTAGCGGCTGGTGTGGTAGCGTTGCTGAGTGCCGTGGCCGGGTACTGGGCCGTATTTCCCAACGAGCTGCTGCCCACCTACCAGCATCTGCTGGCCCAGGTACGCGCCCAGTCCTTCAACCCTGCCGACCCCGACTACCCCCTCACCCAGGGCATGACGCTGCGCCTGGAGCTGGGCAACGTGCTCGAATGGCTGCAGCCCGGCAGCAGCGCCGGGCACCCGTGGCTGCACGCGGCACTGTGGCTGGTGGCCCTGGCGCGGCTGGCCGGGTTGCGCCGCCGGGGCATCCGGCTCCCCGACTGGCACCTGTTTCTGGTGCTGGGCACGCTCACGTTGCTCACCACCTACCACCTCTACTACGATGCCGTGCTGCTGCTGCCGCTGCTGGCCTTCGGGCAGCGGCTCGCGCCGCAGCGGCAACTGCTGTTGGCGGGCCTGCTGCTGCCGTTGCTGCTGCCGCTCAACGGGGTGGCGCTGGCGCTGGGGAACCCGGTGGCGCTGCGGTGGCTGTATTTCCTGCCGCCGCTGGGGCTGCTGGGGCTGCTGGGGCTGCTGTTGGCCCGGCCGGGTCAGGAGCAGCCAGCACCTCATGCAGAACGGAGCGGAGCGAAGTGAAGCATGAGGTTATATTCGTTTATTTCCCCCTGCACCACCCGGCACGGTTTTTTCGTTACCCACCACCTCACTCGCTTTGCTTACCCTATTATGAAACGCCTTTTCCTGACGCTGCTGCCCCTTTTGCTGGGCTTCGCGGCCCGCGCCCAGCGCCCGACTGACTTGTGGTATTTCGGCCAGCAGGCCGGCCTGAGCTTCGCCGACGGCACCCCCAAGCCCCTCAACGATGGCAAGATGAGCACCTTCGAGGGCTGCGCCGTGGCTACCACCGCGCGCGGCGAGCTGCTCTTCTACACCAACGGCGAAACCGTGTGGAACCGCCAGCACAAGCCCATGCCCAACGGCGTGCACCTGATGGGCAGCGGCAGCAGCACCCAGTCGGCCCTCATCGTGCCCGACCCCGGCTCGGGCAACATCTTCTACATCTTCACCGTGGCCCCGCAGGGCACGCCCAACGGCCTGCGCTACTCCATCGTCGACATGACCCGCGCCGACGGTCTCGGCGACCTGCCCCGCGTCAATGCCCTGCTCATTCAGCCCGTGGCCGAGAAGCTGGCCGCCGTGCGCCACACCAACGGCAAGGACGTTTGGATTGTGGCCCACCGCTGGAACTCCAACGCCTTCGTGAGCTACCTGCTCACGGCCGACGGCGTGACCGGCAAGCCGCTGATGAGCAACGTGGGCAGCATGAACGCCGGCCCCGGCCGCAACGCCATCGGCGCGCTCAAATTCTCGCCCGATGGCCGCCACCTGGCGGCCGCCCTCTGGCGCGAAACCAACCGCTTCGAGCTCTATGATTTCGACCGCAGCACGGGCAAGGTGAGCAACCCCAGCAGCTTCGGCCCCTTCGCCGAGGCCTACGGCGTGGAGTTTTCGCCCGACGGCAGCAAGCTCTACGGCAGCTGCAACGGCGTGGGCGGCGGTGAAACCCAAATCTGGCAGTTCGACCTCAAAACCAAGGCTAAAACCCTGGTCGGCAAATCGGCCAACCGCAAAATCGGGGCCTTGCAGCGGGGGCCCGACGGACGCATCTACGTGGCCCGCGAAGACAACCCCAGCCTCGGCGTGATTCAGCTGCCCAACGCCCTGGGCAAGGACTGCAAGTACCTCGACGACGGCCTCAAGCTGGGCGGCCGCCGCAGCAAGCTCGGCCTGCCCACGTTTGTGGTGAACCCATAATGCTGCGCTTAAGGAGGAATGAAGAATGAAGAATGAAGAATGAGGAATGAGGAATAAGGAATTGGAAAGTGTCTGCACAGAGCCGGAATTCCTCATTCCTCATTCCTCATTCCTCCTTAAGCGCAGCGCCTCATTTCTCGCCGCCGAGCTTGAAGCGCAGGAAGCCGAAGGCCACCGAATAGTACGGGCTTTGTTCGCTGAAGTAGCCCAGCACGTTGCGCGAGCTCAGACCGGCTTCCCACACCGACGTGACCAGCGTGAGGCCCAGCGGCAGACTGGTGCCGTAGCCCGCCCCGCCGGTTACGCCGCTGCTCAGGCGCAGCCAGCCCAGGGGCTTAAAATCGACCCCGAGCCCCACGAACGGGGAGGTAAGGTTGCCGGCTACTTTGTTGAGAGGGGCCGTCACGTCGAGGCCGGCTTCGAACAGGCTGCTGATGCGCACGCCGGTGCCCACGCGCAGCTTGGCCGGCAGGGCGGCCGTGCGGTCCTGGGCCGCCTGGTAGGTGAAGAAGCTCGCCTTGTCGGTGTTGAACTGGTTGACGACTTCCTGAATCACATCGTAGGTCTGGATGCCGGTGGCCGTGGTGGCCTGTAGCTTCTGGTCGGAAGCCGTGACCACGTTGCCGGTCCAGGTCATCGAGCCCAGGTCGGTGGCGGAGACGCCGACGCGCACCACTTTGCCGATTTCGAAGGCTAGGCCGGCATCGTAGCCATTGCCGTGGCCCACGGGCTGCAGGCCGGTACCGGTCTGGGCCTTGAAGTTGGGATTGGCGGCCAGCGTGCCGTAGTTGACGTTGAACACCGGCGACAGGGCCGAGTAGGCCGACAGGCTGCCGCCGCTCACGCGGATATCGGCAATGCCCAGGCCCTGGATGTAGCGGTAGCCCGCCCCCACCGACACCTTGAACAGGGTTTTATCGATGATGCGCACGCCGTAGGCGATGTTGTACTCGCTGGTCCAGGCCATTTGAATAGCGGTACCGTCGAGGAAGTTGGAGAGCAGCGGCGGGGGCAGCGTGCCGGTGCTGCCAATGGTGCTGGGGTAGTAGGGCTGCACGCTGGCCGCGTTCTTGCCGTTGATGATAACGTCGGCGGCGTTGTGATTGAGGGCCAGGTGGGCTCCGAAGCGCTGCCGGTTGCTGATGGCCACGGCCCCCAGGCCGTTGGGCAGGCTGATGGCCAGGCCGAGGGTGGTAGCGTCGACGTTGATGTTGAGGGCGTTGTCGCCCTCGAAGCCGGCCACCAGCTGGGCCTTCTCGGCGGGGCCGATAGACTGGCTGCCATCGAAGAGAATGTGCTTGAGCAGGGTTTTGGTGAGGCTGCGCGAGGCCAGGCCGGCCCCGACTTCGCCCACGGTGAAGGCCACGGTGGCTTCGCCGGGCCGACCTAGGTTGGCGGGGTTGATGCCGATGGCCTGGTAGTCCTGCGCGAAGGTGTTGATGACGCCGCCCCGGCCGGTGGCGGTGAAGTTGCTCAGCTCGTTCTGGGCGCGGGCGGCCAGGGGCAGGGCCAGCGCGGCGGCCAGTAGCGGGGCGTATTTCGAAACGTTCATAGGAGCAGCCGGTCCCCGGAATAAGCGAAGTACCAGCTACAAAGGAAACCCGCGCCGCCGATGTTGCCAACTCCCGTCGGCCAATTCGGCGATAATATCGGCGGGCGCGGCCCGGCGTGGGAATTGCCGGGCGCAGCGGCGTTCTTTGCGGACGTTTCCTCGCCCCTTTCGCTTCTTTTTCTCTCGCCTTTGCCCCCCTCCCGCCTTTCTGCCGCCGAGTACACCGCCGGCATCCGGGCCGGCTCCCGCACGGTGCTGGGCCGCGCCATCACGCTGGTCGAAAGCACCCTGCCCGCCGACCAGGTCCTGGCCCAGCAGGTGCTGCACGCGGTGCTGCCCCACACGGGGCGCAGCCTGCGGGTGGGCATCACGGGCGTGCCGGGCGTGGGCAAAAGCACGTTTATTGAGGCCCTGGGGCGGTACCTGGTCGAAGAAAAGGGGATGAGGCTGGCCGTGCTGGCCGTGGACCCCAGCAGCCAGCGCGGCGGCGGCAGTATTCTGGGCGACAAGACGCGCATGCCCTGGCTGGCGGCCCAGCCGGCGGCTTTCATCCGGCCCTCGCCGGCGGGGCGCAGCCTGGGTGGGGTGGCCCGCGCCACCCGCGAGGCCCTGCTGCTGTGCGAGGCGGCCGGCCACGACGTGATTATCGTGGAAACCGTGGGCGTGGGCCAGTCCGAAACCACCGTGCACGGGCTGGTCGATTTCTTCCTGCTGCTGCTGCTGGCCGGGGCCGGCGACGAGCTGCAGGGCGTGAAGCGCGGCATCATGGAAATGGCCGACGCGCTGTGCATCACCAAAGCCGACCACGGCAACGAGCAGGCCGCCCGCCGCGCCCGCCTCGACTATCAGAGCGCGCTGCACCTGTTTCCGGCCCCGCCTTCGGGCCAGACCGTGCCGGTGCTGCTCACCTCGGCCGTGGCCGGCACCGGCGTGGCCGAAGTGTGGCAGACCATTGAGGCCTACGCCGCCGCCACCCGCGCCAGCGGCTACTTCGGGCAGCGGCGGCAGCAGCAGCAGCTGCAGTGGCTGCACCAGAGCATCGCCCAGGCCCTGGAGGCGCGGTTTTATACCGATGCGGCCGTGCGCGAGCGCCTGCCGGTAGTGCAGGCGGCCGTGGCGGCGGGGCAGCTCACGCCCTGGGCAGCGGCGGAGGAGTTGCTGGGGTTGTAGGAGGCTTTCCTAAGCGCGCAGCACCCTTATCTGTGCGCGCAGTAGCCTTACCTCTGCGCGCAGTAGCCTTACCTAGGTGCGCAGAGCCCTTACCTAGGTGCACAGAGTGCTTACCTATACGCGCAGAGCCCTTACCTAGGCGCGCAGCACCCTTATCTATGCGCGCAGCACCCTTATCTATGCGCGCAGTAGTCTTACCTAGATGCGCAGAGTGCTTACCTATACGCGCAGAGCCCTTACCTAGGCGCGAATGGCGCTTACCGGCCGGTTTGCCTGGTTTCGGCAGTGGCCAAGGGGGCTGACGCGGCGGGTTGGGTCGATAGTCGGCCTCGGCAAGCGGCTGGATTTGGCTGGTTGCCGCCCGCCATTTATATTCGTTCATCCTTTCACCACAATACAGCTACCCCTATGGATGCTCAAGATACCGCCGTGCTGCAAAGCGGGCAGCGCGTCGGCCTGGCCGTGGCCGACTTCACCAAAGAGCTGGCCGATTTCGAGCCCCTGCAAGCTGCCGAAACCACCCGTGCCGAGCTGGTGACGGCCATCGAAGCCAAGCAGGCTACCCAGGACCTCGACACCATGGCCACTACCACCGACAAGGAAGCGGCCCGCGAAACCATGGCCCAGGCGGCGGCGCTGCTCTCGACCAAGGCCCAGGGTTACGCGCTGAGCATTTCCGACGTGGGTCTGAAGCAGGCGCTCACCCTGACGTATCATGACGTGCGCTACGGCGAGGCCACCGAGGACGTGAACCACGTGCGCGAGCTGGTGCGCCGGGTGCAGGCCCTGCCCGAAAAGGTGCGCAAAGCTTTCCGGCTGACCGACAAAACCATGCAGGATGTGACCGACGCGGCCGATGCCTTCGACGCCGCCGACGACACGCAGACCATCGCCAAAGCGGCTCCGCACCTGGCCACCGTGGCCCTGCCCGAGCTGCTGCGCCGCCTCGGGGGCGCCCTGCTTCTGATGAAGACCCTGATTGCGGGCCAGAGTACCGACCCCGACCCCAGGTTTCGCTGGGCCGACCTGGACAAGGCCTTCGGGCTGGCCAACAAGCGCCAGACCGTGGCCCCCAGCGCCCGGCGCGACAGCAGCTGCCCGCGCATCGTGCGCCGCCTGCCCATCACCGTGCCCGACGACCGGGCCGTGCGCCTGGCCGTGGTGGGCTACGGCCCGGCCTACACCCTGACCGTGGAAAACCGCGCGGCCACGCCCCTGCACCTGTGGCTGGCCCAGCGCGACGGTGCGCCCACGACGCCCCTGCCCTGCCCCGCCGGACAAATCACCGTGCTCACGCGCCGCGACCTGGGGCCGGAAACCGCCCGCTACCTGATGGCACGGTTCGACGGGCCGGGCGGCGGGAATGCTTCGCTGGTGGTGCGGCGGGTGGTGTGAGGGGAGTTGGCCGGTGCTTACATCATCGTGGTTCGGCCCTATTGAAAAGCGTCACGGGTTTGCATCCTCCTCCTGAATGAAGCCTTTGCGACGCGGCCGCGAAGACTGGCGGCGGCTAAAAAACAGAGTGCGTGAAACATGAGAAGAACTCGCCACCTCAGGGCATCAAAATAATGTTACGCTAAGAGGCTGCGCGGTATTAGCGGCTTGCGCAAACCGGGAGTTGAGGAACAACGCGCACGCTGCGACAGCCACCCAGGCCGCCCGTGCGTATTCCATCTTATCGGCCTAGCTTCACAGTAGCGCAAGCTCTTGCCGGAACTATCTCATGCCCACCCGCCCGCTCCTCCCCCGCCTGGCCCTGCTGGGCCTACTGGCCCTGGCCGCCCGCCCCACCCGCGCCCAGGCCCCGCTCACGCCCGAGCAGGTGCGCCGCTGGCAGCACCTCGACTGGAAGGCCGACGGCGTGCCCGGCATCAGTGCCGACCGCGCGTACCAGGAGCTGCTGAAGGGCCGGCCGGCCACATCGGTGCTGGTGGCGGTGATTGACTCGGGCATCGACTCGACGCAAGAGGATTTGAAGGCCGTGCTGTGGCGCAACCCGCGCGAAGTGGCTGGCAACGGCCTCGACGACGACCACAATGGGTACGTCGACGACGCGCGCGGCTGGAGCTTTCTGGGCGGGCCCGACGGGCGCAACATCGTCATCGAAACCCTGGAGCAAACGCGCATCTTCGGCCAGTACCGGGCGCAGTTCGAGGGCAAAACGCGCAAGCAGGTGGCGGCGGCCGACCGCGAGAAATTCGACGTGTACGAGCGCGCCAAAGCTGCTTATGAGAAGGATAAGCAGGCCGAGCAGGAGCGCCTGAGCCGCCTGACCGACGCGCAGGCCCGCAACGCCGAAATATTTACCCGCCTGAAACAGGCGCTGAGCGTGGCCACGCTCGACTCGGCCCTGCTGCGCCGCGCGGCCGCCACCCACCCCGAGCTGCCCGAGGCCGGGGCCGTGCTGGCCTACCTGCACCGCGCCGGCTACGCCAGCGACGAAGCAGCCAGCCAGGGCCTGGCCGAGGCCCTGCAACGCGCGCGCGACCGCGTCGAGAAAAGCCTCAACCCCGACTACAACCCCCGCGCCCTGGTGGGCGACCACCCCGCCGACCTCGCCGAAAGCCGCTACGGCAACCCCGACAGCCAGGGCCCCAACGCCAGCCACGGCACCCACTGCGCTGGCATCATCGGCGCGGTGCGGGGCAATGGCCTGGGGGCCGACGGCGTGGCCGATGCCGTGCGCATCATGGCCGTGCGCTCGACGCCCAGCGGCGACGAGCGCGACAAGGACGTGGCCAACGCCATCCGCTACGCCGTGGACAACGGCGCGCAGATTATCAGCATGAGCTTCGGCAAGGACTTCTCGCCCGACAAAGCCGTGGTGGATGCCGCCATGCGCTACGCCGCCGACAAGGGCGTGCTGCTGGTGCACGCCGCCGGCAACAGCGGCGACAACACCGACCAGACCGCCCACTACCCCTCGCCGCAGTACCTCGATGGGCACGACATCCCCAACCTGATTACCGTGGGGGCCAGCAGCCGCCACAACACCGCCGAGCTGGCCGCCCCTTTCTCGAACTACGGCCGCAAAACCGTCGACGTCTTCGCCCCCGGCGTCGACATCTACTCCTCGACCCCGCACAACACCTACGCCGTGTTCAGCGGCACGAGCATGGCCGCCCCGGTGGTGGCCGGCGAGGCCGCCGTGCTAAAGGCTTACTTCCCCCAGCTCACCACCACTCAGCTCAAGCAGATTATTTTGCAGTCGGCGGTTCCCTTCCACACCCAGGTCGAGCAGCCGGGCGATAAAGCGCTGGTCGATTTCGATAAGCTCTCGCGCACGGGCGGCATCGTCAATCTCTACCAGGCCGTACTCCTGGCCCGGCAGCTCACAGCGGTAAAGTAGCCGGGCCGGGCGCTGAAAAATGGCCGAATAGACCAAAGAAAAGGCCTCCTGCAATGCAGGAGGCCTTTTCTTTGGTACCCGAGCGAATGCCGAGGCGAGAGCTTAGTTGTTCACGGGCGTTTTCGTGAACACCGTCGGAATCGGCCGGGGCGTGTTGGGGTTGGTGTTGATTTCGCTCTGCGGGTACAGCAGGCGCTGGGGCAGGCTCGGGGCGGCCGAACTCTTCTTGGGAACCCCAATCAGGTTGGCGGTGCGGCGCAGGTCATGGAAGGGCTCGAACTGACCAATCATTGACAGATACTTTTCGGTCAGGATTTCCTTCAGCAGTACGGCCGTAGCCGAGCCGGTGCCCGGGTTCATCAGCCCACCAGCCGCGAAGTCGGCCGTCACGTAGGGAGCGTAGGCCCCGGGGCCGAACTTGGTTTCGTTCGCGGCACGAATGGCGTTGAGCGCGGCCAGCGCCCCGACCTGGTCGCCGGTGCGGTTGAGGGCCTCGGCCAGAATTGCCTTGGTTTCTACGTAGGTCACGAGCGGCGCGTCGGCGTCGGGCGCGAAAGCACCGTCCAGGTAATTCAGGTCCTGTGCGTAGTAGTCGCCCTGTGTGGTGTAGAAGTAAGCGTAACGGCCCGCCTCATCGGTTTTGGCATTGGCCCGACTGCCTGGCGCGCCCAGCGTATCGAGCAGGGAAGCGGCGTAGGCTCCATCGGCCGAGATGTATCCCGGGCGGCTTTGGTCGATAAAGTCGTAGTACGGGTTCTGGTTGCCACTTACCGCAGTACCGTCATAAGGCATCATCATGTCGTCGGCGCTGCTGGCAATGCCCAACCGGGCTTCGACGGCAGCCTGGGCGTAGTTTTTGACGTGCAAATAGTGCCGGGCCTTGAGCGAATGGGCGGCGGCCGTCCATTTGGCTACCGACCCTTGGTAAAAAACATCACGCGCTTTATTGTACACCCCATTTTTGGGCAGGTTGAGAATAGCCTGGTCCAGCAGGGTTTGGGTAGCAGCGTATACCGATGCCTGCGGGTCGAATTTACCCGGAGCTCCTTCCCGCAAGGCTTCGGAGTAGGGCACGTCGCCCCACAGAGCCGCGATTTGTCCCACAATCTGGGCCTCCACTACCTGAGCGATGCCTTGCAGGGCGGGGTTGTTGAGCGCCTTCGCCTTCGTTTGCACGATGCGAG
>JANXMN010000296.1 GCA_025354605.1 Hymenobacter sp.
CATTCGCGGCCCGCGCCAACTGCGAAAAGCTGCAGCCAGCCTTCAACAACGTGACCAAGCTGGTGTACGCCGAATGGGACCGGGAGCAGAACCGCTACGACCAGGAAACCGCCCACGGCCTGAATGCCGTGCGCCAGGCCTACTGGGAAAAGCAAACGGCCACCAAGCTCGAACAGCTCAAAGCTTTCGCGCAGCAATAGCCCATGAGCCAGCCGCCCCTGACCTGGGAGGAGTTTGAGCGCGTGGAGCTGCGCGTGGGGACTATTGTCGAAGCCCACCCGTTCCCGGAGGCCCGCCGCCCGGCCTATCAGCTGCTCATCGATTTCGGCCCCGAAATCGGCCTGCGCCGGTCCAGCGCCCAGATTACCCACCACTACACCCTGGCCGAGCTGCCCGGCCGCCAGGTGCTGGCCGTCGTCAACTTTACACCCAAGCAGATTGGCAAGTTTCGCTCGGAGGTGCTGGTTACCGGCTTCGCCGATGCCGACGGGCACATCGTGCTGGCCTCGGTGCCCCAGCCCGTGCCCAATGGCCAGCGGTTAATCTAAAAAGCCGTCCGCTACTTTCTAATGATGCGGGGGCGGGACGGGGACGGGGTGCGGCGCTAACTTCTTTTCGCGCTGCCCAAGCGTGTCGATAACGGCCTGGTAAAGCTCGTTCAAATCCTTGTTGTGGATGGTGTAGTAGCGGTAGCTGCGCTGAAACGCCGAATCCGTCACCTCCCAGCGCCAGAACAAGTCATGCTGCTGCTCCCGAAACAGGGCCTTCGCGGAATCGGGCGGGAGCCGGCTGTTTTCGACCTGCGTTTCGAGCACGTGCAGGTCGGCCAGCATCGGCGCCATTTTTTCGCGGGCAATGAGGTCGACGGGGGCAGGCACCTCCTCGGGGCGCTGGCAGGCGGGCAGCACGAGCAGAGCGGCGGGCAGAAGCAGGGCCAGGCCGCGGCGGCAAAAGATTTTCACGCCCTAAAGTTAGGCCCGCGCCGTAGCTTCGCCGCCATGAACTCCCCCGTGCCCTCGGCCCTCACCGACCTGGTGCGCCGCCTGCGCCACCTCGAAATCCGCATCCGCAAGGCGGTAGAGGCCCAGCTGCAGGGCGACTTTCACTCCGTATTCCGCGGCACGGGCCTCGAATTCGACGACGTGCGGCTGTACCAATACGGCGACGAAGTGCGCGCCATCGACTGGGCCGTATCGAGCAAAGGCCACGGCACCTTCGTGAAAACCTACAAGGAGGAAAAGGAGCAGCAGGTGCTCGTGCTGCTCGACGTGAGCGCCTCGCTCGACGTGGGCGACGGCCAGCGCCGTAAGCTCGACGTGGGCCGCGACATTGCCGGCCTGCTGGCCCTGTCGGCCGCCCGGCAGGGCTCGGCCCTGGGCCTGCTGGCTTTCAGCGACCAGCAGGAGCTGTACCTGCCGCCCGGTAAGGGGGCCCGCGCGGCCTACGCCCTCATTCGCCGCCTGTTTGCCCTGGAGCCGGTCTCGCCCCGCACGGGGGTGGCCACGGGCATCCGCCAGGCGCTGGGGCTGCTGAAGCGACGCACCCTAGTGGTGCTGGTGTCCGACTTCATCGATGGGCCCTACGAGCGCGAACTCACCATGCTGGCCCAGCGCCACGACCTGATTGTGGTGCAGCTGCTGGCCCCGCGCGAGCGGCACTTCCCCGCCCTGGGCATCGTGCCCCTGCGCGATGCCGAAACCGGCCGCGTGCGCTGGGTGAACACCTCGTCGGCCAGCTTTCGCGCCGATGTGGCCGCCGCCGCCGAGCGCGACGAGGCGGCCCTGGTGAGCCTGTGCCGCCGCAACCGCACCGGCTTCCTGGCCCTAAGCACCGAGGGCGACTTCGTGCCCCAGCTCGTGAACCTGTTTCGCCACCGCCAACAGCTGGGCCGGCGCTAAGGCTGCTTCGAAGAGCGGCGGCCAGGCAGTCGTGCTTATGTAGCGGAGCTTGCTAGTCCGGGGGCTAGCGTTCGAGCAGGCCGGTGAACTGACTAATGAGGGCAATGTGCTCGCGCAGCTTGACTTTTTCCAGGTGGTCGGCCGTTTCGGGGCCGCCCAGGGCCAGCAGGGGTACGTAGCCGAAGCACTCGTCAAAGGCCGGCTCGCCCAGCCGGGCGCGGGCTGCCGGGTAGGGCTCCCAACACAAAGTCTTACTTAAATAGGAGTCATAAGAAAGATTGCGGAAGAGAACTTTCAGATTTTGGGCGACGACATTAGTGGTTGTATGTCGGTAGTCTAAAATGCCCAAGCAATCCAATTCCCAGATTAATAAGTCGCCCATCGCCGTAGCAAACAGTACAACGGGCGGTGCCGGTGCCGGAGTACTGATGAGCTGATAAGTATCGGCCAGCAAGTCGGCGTAGTCCTCGGGGTTGACGATTTTCAGGTACCCGTCGCAGAAGGTCCCAAATCCGTATTGTTCCCACACCTCGATGAGTTCGGGCGGCACCAAGTCGCGGTACTGCGCCACTAGCTCCGGCGTGGGTTTTTCTACGATGGTGTAGGCCGGAAAACGGGCCAGTAATTTGCTCAGCATAGGAAGTCAGGGTTAAGGATTGGCAGGAGCCTTTGGCGCGCGTTTGACGCTAGGCCATTGGCAACTCCACATCGAGGAAGGTGTTCTCGCGTTCTTGTTGGGTCATACCAGCCGCATGCTTTCGGATATGAGCGTCGATGCCCTTGATGCGCTTGGGCCACTGCGCGCCGATGGAGGAATTGACCCGCGCATCGCCCAGGCCTGTGATGGTATCGGCATGGCCGCCGGCGACTTGGTCGGGGTCGTGCAAGGCCGCCTGCGTGTCCAGCCATTGCTGGGCTAGCGCTTCCGCCTCGTCGGGCGATAAATCTTCATCTTGGACTTGAAGTTCGTCCGCTTTACGCCGGAAGGCAATTTCTCTTGCCAACTTCTGAGCGGCATCGCCCTCGGCGGCGCGGCCGTCGCCGGTCAGGGCGGCTTTGGTCAGGTACTGGTCGCGGTTGGCCAGGAACTGGGCCACGGTCAGCCGGTTCAGGCCCGCCTGCTGGCCGCCGAGCTGGCGGGCGAACTCGGCCCGGTCCAGGCCGGGCTTGCCCTTGCCCGGCCCCTTGACCGTGAAGGGCGGCGCCCCGCTGATGGGCGGCAGGCGCGGCACGCCGTCGGCCCCGGCCACGAAGGGCAACGCCGCCGTTGCAGCCGTCCCCAACGCCGCGCCCGACCCGCCGTGGTTGCGCGCGGCCGGGGCCCCGAAGGCTCCGGCCGGCCCACCGGCCTGGATGGTGAAGCCCTCGGGGGCGGACAACACCAAATGGCACACGTAAGCGCCGTTGGCGGTGTCGCCGGTCTGGAAGTCTTCCCGGTAAAGCACGCAGTAGGCCGCGCCCAGGGCCAGGGTTTCGCGGGCCACCTCACCAGCGGCGGCGCGGAAGACGACCTGCGCGGCCTGGCGCTTGTCCGGGTCGGCGGCCCAGGCCAGCAGGACGTCTTCCGCGGGCACGTCTAAGGTCAGGTGCACCGGCTCGTAGCGCACCTTGGTGCTCACCCGGCCGCGTTGGTGGGTTGCCTGGTGCACCCCATAGGCGCAGTGCAGCACGGGAAACACGTGGCCGGCCACGTGCAAGGAGGCGGAGAAAGACGCCATAGCGGAAGAAGGGAGGAAAGGGGTAAGGGCGCAAAGCTAAACCCGGCGGGCAAAACCTCGGCCCGGCCCGCTAAAGCAGCAGGTTCGGTAGCGGCGGCGCGCCGGGCGTTGCCAGAGAAGTGCCGCAAGGTTGCCCGCCCGCCGACACCGGCCCCGCTGCCGCCGCCAAAGCCGCCAGCGCGGCCCGGCGGCTGGGCGGGGTCGAGCGGCTGGCTAAAGCTGCCAGTTTGGCAGCTAAATAGGCCGAAACCGGGCCTTTTACTGCCACAACCGGACCCTGGAGGGGAGGTTGTGGCAGTAAAAGGCCCGGTTTCGACGGTTAAAGCTCCGAATCAGGTTCTCCAAGGTCCGGCTTCGGTTCTCCGAGCTCCGGTTTCGAGTCTCAGAGCTCCGGCTTCGACCCAAAAAGGCCCGGCTTCGACCTTGCGAGGGTCGAAACCGGGCCTTTTACCGTCCAAACGGGCGTTTGGCCTAGCCTTTCAGGGGCTTGGGGGACCGGCCGCCGCCGTTGCCGGGAAACTGCGTGCTCATGTCGTCGTAGGCGGCTTGCGCGCCGGGCTGCTTGTTTTTGGCCAGAAACTTCACGTTGTTGTAGATGACGAGGGCGGCAGCGTAGGCATCGGAGCCGGCCAGCATCATCGTCGATTCGGTGTCGAGGGCCAGCCCGGCCAGCAGCATCTGAATCGGGGTGAGGCCCTTGAGGGCGGCCAGGTCGTGGTCAAACTCGTCGAGGTCGACGAAGTCGGGCACGAACTTGGGGTTGCCGCGAGCGTAGCCGAAGGCCTTCTGCACGAAGTCGACGGTCTTGGCCCCCATTTTCAGCATGGCCGCCCGCTCGTCGGGCGTCAGGGCTTCGAGGTAGGGCCGCAGCTCGTCGGCTCCCTGCTGGAAGTAGCCCAACGCCTTTTTCAGCGCAGCGTCGGGGATGGCGATAGCAAACAGGTTTTGCATAAAAAAGGGTAGGGAAAGTAGCACCGGCACCGTTGCCGGCGGCACGCAAGGTAAGAAGCCGGCAGTTAGCAGCCCGCGGCTTTTGGCAACAGCCCCGGCGGGCTTTTTTCGCGCCGGCCCCGCCCGCCGGCCCCTACCTTTGGCCGGCCTGGCCGGTGGTCGGCCCCGCTGCATATGCTTCGTCGTTTCATCCTTGTTTGGCTCGGGCTCGGGCTGGCCCGGCTGCTGCCCGCCCTGGTGCCGCCCGCCGCCGCGCAACCCGCGCCGCTGCCGCTGCCCGTGGGCCACTTTGCCAAAGCCCGGGTGCGCGTGGGCGAGCCCGTGGACTACGAGCTGCGCTACGCCCACCCGCCCGCGCTGGAAGTGGTATTTCCGGATTCGCTGGCCCGCTACGCGCCCTTCGAGTACGTGGGTAAAACCTATTACCCCACCCGCACCCGGCGCGGCATCAGCCTCGACCGGGCCGTGTACCATCTGCGCACCTTCCGGCTCGACTCGGTGCAAACCCTGGCCCTGCCCGTGGCCGTGCTGCAAGGGGCCGATACGCTGAGCGTGGTGCCCGCGCCCAGCCGTGTGCGCCTGCGCCGGACGGCGCGGGCGCTGCCGCCCGGCACCACGGCCCTGCCCGGCCTGCGGCAGAACGTGGCGTTGGTGCCGGTCGCGCCCTTGTTCAACTACCCGTACTGGCTGGCCTCGGTGCTGGGCGGGCTGCTGCTGGCGGCCGGGGCCGCCGCCCTGTTTCGGCAGCGGCTGCGGCGGCGCTACCAGGCCTACAAGCGGCGCAAAAACCACGGCTACTTCCTGGCCCAGTTTGCCCGGCACATCGAGCGGTTCGAGCTCTCGCGCTCGGCCACCAACGTGGAGCGGGCCGTGGTGCTCTGGAAAAACTACCTCGCCGGCCTCGAAAACAGCGCCCTCCACTCGTTCACGACCCGCGAAATCGTGGCCTACTTCGAAAACGACACCGACGTGCGCCGCGGCCTGAGCACCACCGACAAGGTGATTTACGGCAACCTGCAAACCGAAGGGGCCGAGGAAGTAGACCGGGCATTCCAGCGGCTGCGGGGCTTTGCCGAGCGGCGCTACGCCTCGGTGATGGGGTAGGGGGCGGGGCCTAATCGGGGTGGTTTAATAGATGATAAACAAGATTCATGTGATATCAGCGAACCGATTATAACCCGGGCAAAGGGAAGGCCGGCCGGATGCAGTCACTCGTTGCTCAGGGGAAGAATTTACAGTTCGCCGACAGCTCAAACATATTTTATGGAATATATTGTATTTTAGGGCCCGCAAGCGCTAGCCTTTCTTAAGTGACCATTCCATGAAGCAGACTTTCACTTCTTTCCGCGTCCGGCAGATTCAGGCCGGCTTGTTTATCGGTTTGAGCTTTGCCACGGCCTTCGGGCTGGCCCAGCGGCCCCTGTACTCTGTGGAAAACGGCTGGCAGTTGCCCTGGACCGAACTGGCCGGCGAGGAGGCCGAAAACGATGGCGACGAAGTATCACCTGACCGGCCCGACCTGGCCCTGTTGCAGGATGCCCGGCGCACGATGGACCCTGCCACGGGCACCGTGCCCACCGAGCGCCTGCTGGCGGCGGCCCGCTTCAACGAAACCAGCCTGAAAACCCAGGCCGCCCACCGCACCACCGCCGCTACCCTGTCGAACGCCACTTGGGTGGAGCGTGGCCCCAACAACGTGGGCGGCCGCGTCCTGGCCATGTTGTTTGACCCGGCCGACGCGACCGGTAACACCGTTTTCGTGGGTACGGCTGACGGGGGGCTCTGGAAAATCACCAATGCTACCACCGGCACCTACACCTGGACCAGCGTCAGTAGCAACTTTACCAACCTGGCGGTGTCGGCCCTGGCGTCGGATGCGAGCACGTCGCCGGCCATTATCTATGCCGGCACCGGCGAAGGCTTCTACAATGCCGATGCCGTGCGTGGGGGCGGTATTTTCAAATCGACCAATGGCGGGACGACCTGGGCGGTGCTGCCGGCCACGGTCATCAACCAGGATTTTCTGCGGATTCAGAAAATTGTGGTGCATCCAGTCACTCATGACGTGTATGCTGCCACCCGCGACGGCGGCGTGTACCGCAGCCAGGACCAGGGCGCAACGTGGACCCAGGTGCTGAACACCACCACCGCGCAAGCCTCGGTGAGTACGCGCGCGGCCGACATCGAAATCGCGGCCGACAACACCATTTTTGTCACGATGGGCCTCAGTGCTACCGATGGTATCTACCGCTCGGCCACGGGCAACGTCAGTTCGTGGACCAACCTCAATACCTTGTCGGGGTCGGGCCTGCCCACCCCGGCTTCGGGCAGCTACCAACGCATCGAGCTGGCCTGCGCGCCCTCGGATGCCAACAGCGTGTTTGCCATTTTCCAAAGCAGCGCCACCGGTGGCCTGCTCAACATCTACCGTTCGCTGGACAAGGGTACTACTTGGACGGCCATGCCCAAACCCGGCGGCAACGGTTTCGACTACACCAGTAGCCAGGCTTGGTACGCGCAGGCGGCCGCCGTGTCGCCCACCAATCCCGATTTATTCTACGTCGGTGGCCTCGACCTTTACGTGACGGCAAATGCCTCGGCCGGTACGCCCACCTGGACCAAAAAATCGGTCTGGAGCGCGGCTACCACCGCCACCAACTACGTGCACGCCGACCATCATACGTTCCAGTTTCGGCCGGGCTCGGGCTCAGAGGCCATTTCGGGCAGCGACGGCGGGCTGGCCTACACGGCTAACGCGGACGCGGGAGCGACGGCTTTTTCGCAGCGCAACACCAATTTCAACGTGACGCAGTTCTATGCCGTGGCCATGCACCCGACCAATTACAATTACTTCCTGGCCGGGGCGCAGGATAATGGCACGCACCAGTTTGCCGTTTCCGGCATCAACGCAACTGCCGAGGTTACGGGCGGCGACGGTGGCTACTGCACCATCGACCAGAATGCCCCAGCTAACCAAATTTCCAGCTACGTCTACAACCAGTATTTCCGCACCACGGATGGCTGGGCCACGCAAACCAAGTTATTTCTCTACAACAATACGGGCCAGTTCATCAATCCCTGGGACTTCGACAGCAACTTCAACGTGCTGTATGCCGGCAACACCACCAATACCTACTTGGCCTGGCTCAACCCCCTTACGGCTACCACCGTGGTCAATGCCCGCAACAACACCAACGCGCCGGCGCTGCCGGCCAAATCGGGCGATGTGAGCTTCGTGGGCATCGCGCAGCTCACGGCTAAGCGCATTTACCTGGGCACCCAGTCTTCGAGCGCGACCGACGGTGGCACGGTGCTGATGGTGGATAACGCCAATACGACCACGCCCACGATTACCAAGATTTTCCCTGGCACGGTAAACACGGCCGTGTCGTGCGTGGCCGTCGACCCGGCCGACGAGGCCCACCTGCTGGTTACGCTCTCCAACTACGGCGTGGTGAGCGTGTACGAAACCACCAACGCCCTCGTCGCCACCCCCACTTGGACGGCCGTGGAAGGCAATCTGCCCGATATGCCCGTGCGCTGGGCTCTGTTCGACCCCCGCAACACCAGCCGCGCCATCCTGGCCACCGAGATGGGCGTGTACACCACTGCCCTGCTCAACGGGGCCAGCACCAGCTGGAGCGTGGTGAGCAACGGCCCCGTGAACGTGCGCGTGGACATGCTGCGCTACCGCCCCGCCGACCAGCTGGTGGCCGCCGCCACCCATGGGCGCGGGCTGTTTACCTCGGTCATCTTCGACCCGAGCACCCCGCTGCCCGTCGTCCTCACCAGCCTGACCGCCACCCGCGAAGCGAAAGTCGCGCAGGTGCGCTGGCAGACGGCCAGCGAGCAAAACACCCTGCGCTTCGAGGTCGAGCGGTCGGGCAACGCCGTCGATTACCAGCGGGTGGGCAGCCTGGCTGCCGCCGGCAACAGCACCCGCTCGCTGAGCTATGCTTTTCCGGACCCGTCGGCCGGCCTCGGCGCTTACTACTATCGGCTGAAGCAGGTGGATGCGGATGGTGGGTTTGCCTACTCGTCGCCCGTGGCGCTGGCGGCCCAGCCAGCAGGCGGCGCAACCCTATTGAGTGGCGTCTATCCCAACCCATTTACCAATCAGCTCAACCTGGAATTGCTGGACGTGCCCGTGGGCAGCGTCGTCCTGAGCCTGGTGGATACCCAGGGCCGGCGGGTGTGGGCCACCACCACTACGACGGCCCTCTCCCGGCAGCTGCGGGTGGAAGTGCCAGCCGCACTCGCGCGCGGCACCTATCTGCTCACCGTGAAAACCAACGGCCAGCAGGCGACGCGCCGGGTGGTGAAAGAATAGGGCCGGTTTAGGGCAGGAGCGGAGTCGATGCTTGAGAACGTCAGGTACCGGCTACTTTTGGGGCGGTGGCCGGACCAACGGAGCTGAGTGCGCCCGGGGCTGCCACCGCCCTTTCATTGCCCGCTTGAACGACTTTTTCAACCTTTTGCGCTACGCCACGCTGGCCGGCTACCAGTGGCAGCAGCCCCGGCTGCTGTTGCTGCTGCCGCTGGTACCGCTGCTGTTTGGCCTGCGCTGGGTGCTGGCCCGGCGGCGGCCGCAAGTAACGGTGGCCCTGGCGCCCGGCCCGACCCCCCGCGACTTTACGGCGGCGCTGCGTTTCGTGCCCGATGTGGTGCTCGGCCTGGCGCTGGCCTTTGCCATCGTGGCGCTGGCCCGCCCCCAGCGCACCGACGAGCGGCTGGAGCAGTCGGGCCGGGGCATCGATATCGTGCTGGCGCTCGACGTGTCGGGCTCGATGATGATTCAGGACCTCAAGCCCAACCGGCTGGCCGCCGCCAAGCGCATTGCCGGCGATTTCGTGAACTCCCGCGTGGGCGACCGCCTAGGCTTGGTGGCGTTTGCCGGGCAGGCGTACTCGCTGGCCCCCCTCACCACCGATTACGACCTGCTGCGCGAAGACTTGGCCAGCCTGCGTCTGGGCCTGATAAAAGATGACGGCACGGCCATCGGCACGGCCCTCGGCGTGGCTGTAAACCGCTTGCGCGAGTCCGTGGCCCGCTCGCGGGTGTGCATCCTGCTTTCCGACGGCGAGAGCAATGCCGGCAGCCTCGACCCGCTGCTGGCCGCTCAATTGGCCCACGCCTTCGGCATCCGGCTCTACACCATCGGGCTGGGGCAGGATGGCTTCGTGCCCTTCGACCAGGACTCGCTGGGCCACACCCGCTACGTGCAAACCCGCCTCGACGAAACGACCATGCGCCAGTTGGCCGGCGCGGCCGATGGCCGCTTCTTCCGGGCCACCGACACGGCCGGCCTGCGCGAAATCTTTGCTCAGATAAACCGCCTCGAAAAATCCGAAATCAAGCAGTTTCGCTACCGCAATACCACCGACCTCTACCGTCCCTATCTCTGGTTCAGCATTGCCTTCTGGCTGCTCTGGCTGCTGCTGCAAAACAGCTTTCTAAGCAACCCGCTGGAAGATTGAAAATCATTTAACATTTATCAATTAACAGTTAACAGTTGTTCTGTAGTTGTTTGTGGTGGTCTTGCTGTTTTACCTGGCGGCCAGACTACCGTAAAAATTGAAAATACAAGTGGGAAACCAGCGGTATTGTGAAGCTGATAAATGTTAAATGATAACTGTTAAATGAAAAGCTTCATCGCCGATAACATCTACCGAATTGACGCCGAGTTGGCCGGCACGGCCGCCCGTCTGGTCGTCGTCACCAAAACCCACCCGGTGGAGAAACTTCAGGAAGCCTATGCCGCCGGAGCCCGCATGTTCGGCGAAAACCGGCCCCAGGAAATGGCCGCCAAGCAGCCCCAGCTGCCCGCCGACGTGCAGTGGCACCTCATCGGCCAGTTGCAAACCAACAAGGTGAAGCTGCTGGCCCCTTTCGTACACACCATCCAGAGTATCGACAGCGGGAAGCTGCTGCGGGAAATCGACAAGCAGGCCGCCGCCAACAACCGCGTGATTGAGGGTCTGCTGCAATTCCACATCGCCCGGGAAGACACCAAATCGGGCCTCTCGCTGGCTGAGGCCGAAGAGATTTTGGCCGCACCCGATTTCGTCCAACTCCGCAATGTGCGCCTGACTGGCGTGATGGGTATTGCCACCTTCACCAACGACACGGCTCAGGTGCGGGACGAGTTTCGGCAGCTGCACGGCATCTTTCAGCAGCTGAAAGCGGCTTATTTTGCCAACGACGCGGCTTTTTGCGAAATCTCGATGGGCATGAGCGGCGACTACGCCCTGGCCGTGGCCGAAGGCAGCACGCTGGTGCGGGTGGGCAGTGCCATTTTCGGCAACCGGGGGTAAAGACGCTTTGGGGGTGCCAGCGCCGCGTTGAGTAGCCGTGGGATTGGGCCAACGGTAAGGGGAGCGGGAAATGCCCGGTAAATTCTCCTATCTTCCGCCCACCGTTTCGCCGACCTTTTCCGCCCATGCCCGCCACCACCGCGTCTTCGCCGCCCCCACCAGCCATCGTTGCCAACCAGCATATATACGACGACTATTTTCGCGAAGAATTCACGCAGACGCTCGATATCAATATCCTGCAGCTGCTCGACCGGGTGTGGTTTCGCTCCGAGCTAGTGGGCTGGGAAGACTATCCGCAGCGCAACAACCCGGACCGGCCCCTGATTTTTGCCAGTAACCACTCGGGCATGGCCTTTCCCTGGGATGCCATTGTGGCCCTCTCGCACCTGTGGCGACACCTGCTGCGCACCGAAGGTTCGCTGCACGATTTGCCCCGCCCGCTCTCGGCCCCGCTGCTCTCGCAAACAGCCCTGATGAACCCCTATCTGGTAAAAGAATTTTGGAAGAAGTGTGGGTCGGTAGATGCCACCACGCTCAACTTCGAAACCATGATGTACTATCAGGACCACAACCTGATGCTGTACCCCGAAGGCGTGCCCGGCATTGGCAAGGGCTTCAACCGCAAGTATGAGTTGCAGCGTCTGGCTACCAGCATGGTGCGCCTCAGCCTGCAGCACGGCACCGACATCGTGCCGTTCTACACCATCAACGCCGAGTACCTCAACCCCTACGCCTACAGCTGGGATGGAATTAACAACCTGACCAAGAAAATCGGCATTCCGTTTCTGCCCCTCACCTTGCTGTTAGTCCTGGTTATTATTCAGCCCTGGGCCTTTTACCTGGCCTTTCCGGCCAAGCTCACCTTCGTGCTGGGCCAGCGCATTCGCCCGTCCGACTTCACCAGCAAAACCGTGGATGAGCTCACCCGCGAGGAATACCTGGACCTAAGCGAGCAGATTCGGGCAAAAATGCAGGCGGAGATGGATGTGGCCGTGAAAAACTACGGCCAGCGCCCCTACCAGTGGGGCGAATTATGGCAGCGCATCAAGGAAAACTGGCGCTTCTTTCCATTCTTCCTGCCCTTCGCCTGGCCCGCCTTGTTTAGTGAGTTTGAGCGCCGCTACGTGGAAAAAGGCCACCGCGACTTCGACCTCCAGCTCGACCGCCCCGGTGCCTGGCTGCGTATGCTGTGGCGCAACCCGATTACGCTCGCCTACTTTATCCCGGTGCTCGGCTGGATTCCACTGGCTATTAAGGGGTACCGCGGCAACAAGCTCGGCCAAAAGCCGTAGCTTTTGCGTTTAGATATTCTGCCTGACGTTCCTGCGGCCTGGTTATCCAGCTCGCGCCCCGCTACTCCCTCCCCAAATCCCACCCGATGCCCTCATTTCAGCACCTGCTGCTTAAGCAGTTTCTCGTTGCCGCGGCGGTTCCGCTAGCGCGCCGCAAGCCTAGCGTGGGCGCCATTCGCCTGGCCATGGAAGCGGGTGCCTTGTTCCAGTTTATGCCCTGGAAGGTGAACCTCGAAAGCTTTCGGCTTGACAACCGGCTAGAGGCGGAGTGGCTGCGGCCCCGCGAGGCGCACCCCACGCGCGTGCTGTTGTACCTGCACGGTGGCGGCTACGTCATCGGCTCGCTGAATACGCACCGCAGCCTGGTGGGCAGCCTGGCCCAACGCACGGGCCTGAACGTGCTCACCATCAACTACCGCAAAGCTCCCGACCACCCGTTTCCGGCTGCCCTCGACGATGCCCGGCGCGCCTACCGCTGGCTGCTGCGCCACGGCCACCAGCCCCACGACATCGTGGTGGGCGGCGACTCGGCCGGCGGCGGCCTGGCCCTGGCCCTGCTGCTGGCCCTGCGCGATGCCGGCGAGCCCCTGCCCGCTGCCGGCATTGCCCTCTCGCCCTGGACCGACCTGAACCTGCCCACTTCCGCCCTCCGCCGCGTGGCCCGCGAAGAAGGGCTGCTGCTCGAAGCCCTGCAAATGCGCACGTGGGGCGGCCTCTACGCGCACAAAACGCCCCTGTCGCACCCGCTGCTCTCGCCCGCCCGGGCCGAGTTGCACGGCCTGCCGCCACTTTTGGTGCAGATTTCGACCGCTGAAGTGCTTTACGACGACGTGCTGCGCTTTGCCGACAAGGCCCGCACGGCCGGCGTGCCCGTTACGGTGCAGGCTTTTGAAGGGCTGGTACACTGGTGGCACCTGTTCTGGCGGGTGGTGCCCGAGGCGCGGCAGGCATTGGACCAGGTGGCCACGTTTCTCACCGAGCTATGGGCTACTCAGCTGACCCGGCCTGTGGCGCTGGCCCCCGCCGAGCGGCGGCCGGTGGCGCGCCGCCGGGCGGCCTAGGCGGGGTCTGAAGCGGTTGGTAACCGTAATTTAAGCACTGTAATATTCACGAAATCAAAAAAATAAATTCTCTTTTTGATGATTTTGAGCCACTTTTCAATCAAACTGGCGTACACGGCTCAACAATATTGACGATGATTCGTAGGTTTGTAGCGAAAATAGTCGGCTTGCATACTACTTTTGTTTTGCAATTGACTTATAGCCAATAGCTTCCCTTTTTACTTTCACCAAAAACCGTTTCGTCACCATGGAAGATTTATTCAAAAAGTTCGTGAATGCTGGCGTGGGCTACATTGCCCAGGGCAGCAAGTCCATTCAGGCCACCATCGATAAGCTGGTTAAAGACAGCAAGATGACCGAGAAAGAAGGTGAGAAAATTCTGCATGAGCTGCTGAAAAGTGGCGAGACTAAGCGCGCCGAATTGGAGAAGCAGTTCCAGGGCCTTGCCGACCGCGTGAAGAGCACCGTGGGCCTCGGCGACGCCAAGCCCGCCAAAGGCAAAGCCGGCGCCAAAAAGCCCGCCGCCAAAGCCGCCGCCAAGCCCGCTGCGAAAGCTGCCAGCGTCGTGAACTCGGCCCGCAGCAGCGCCAACCAGGCCGCCAGCAAGGCAGCAGGCGCAGTGAAGAATGTGGCCGACCGCGTGAGCGCCGCCGCCAGTAATGCCCAGAAAACGACCGCCGCCATGGCGGCTTCCGCTTCGAAAGCCGCTGCCAAACCAGCTGCCAAGGCTGCCGCTAAACCGGCTGCTAAAGCTGCCGCGAAGCCTGCTACCGCCAAGGTTGCTGCCAAGCCGACCGCCAAACCCGCTACGAAACCGGCCGCAAAACCGGCTGCTACCACGGCCGCTCCGGCTTCGGGCAGCGGCGAAAGCAAGTAGTAGTCTGCTTTTATCAAGCTGAAAAACCCCGTTTGCCTGGCGCAAACGGGGTTTTTCGCTGTTGGACGAGGGGTGGTGACGGCTCGCCGTGTCATTGCCCCGCCAGCAAAAGCTACGAAATCAGTTTAATCTGCGTAATTCTGCGGTTCAAATCAGCGGTTGATGTTTAAAAATACGATTTCTAATCTGGCCCGCATTCGGGAGGTGGCTGAGGTGCTGTTGCGCTACGGCTTCGAGGACGTGGTGACGAATACGGCCCTGCGCCGACTCGTGAGTCAGAGCCGGCGGCTGAGCTGGCAGCGGGCCGACCGCCAAGTATTCGAAACCACGCGCTGGGAGCGGGTGCGCCTGATTATCGAGGAGCTGGGGCCCACGTTCATCAAACTGGCCCAGGCGCTGAGCAACCGGGCCGACCTGCTGCCCGAGGCCCTGATTGATGAGTTTGAGAAGCTGCAAAGCAACGTGCCACCGTTTGAGACGGCCTTGGCTCGGCAAATAATTGAGGAGGAGCTGGGCCGGCCAATTACGGAGGTCTTCGCCGAATTCGACGATGTGCCAATTGGCTCGGCCAGCATTGGGCAGGTGCACAAGGCGCGGCTGCTCACGGGCGAGGACGTGGTGGTGAAAGTGCAGCGCCCCGGCGTGCGCGATAAGGTGCGCTCCGACCTGGCCCTGCTGCACGAGCTAGTGCGCCTCACGGCCGGTTTCCTGCAAAAGCAGGGCCTGGCCAATCCGGAGGACATTGTAGATGCCTTTGAGCGCAGCATGAGTAAGGAGCTCGACTACACGGCCGAGGCGCGGTCGATGGAGCAGTTTCGCAAGCTCTATGAAGACAACACCACATTCTACGTGCCCAAGCCCTACCGCGAGCTGAGCACCACGCGCATTCTGGTGATTGAGTTCGTGAGCGGTTGCAAGATTACCGACAAGCCCCAACTGCTGGAATGGGGCCTGGACCCCGCCACGGTGGCCGAAAACGGCATGGACATCTACCTGACCCAGATTTTTGAATTTGGCATTTTCCACGCCGACCCGCACCCGGGCAACGTGCTGGTACAGCCCGATGGCATCATCGTCCTCATCGACTTCGGCATGGTGGGCCGCCTCACCAAGCAACAGAAGTATGCGTTTGCGGGCGTGTTTATTGGCATGGCGCGCCAGGATGCCCGCAGCATGGCCCTGAATTTCCGCCGGCTGGCTATTACGGCCGAAATCCCGGACATGCGCGCCTTCGAGGCGGACCTCAGCCAGCTGATTGAGGATTTCGCCATGCTCGACGTGCAGGAGATGAGCATGAGCGACTTAGCCGACGCGCTCCAGGGCATCATCTACACTTACAAATTGCAGGTGCCGGGCGCGGTGTTTCTCATTCTGCGGGCGCTGGTTATTCTGGAGGGTATCGGCAAGGTGCTGCACCCGAACTTCAACACCTTTGAATTCGTGCGGCCCTATGGGGCCAAGATTATTAAAGAGCAGTATTCGCGGCAAAACCTGTTGAGTGAGGCCGAGTACACCGGCACCCAGCTGCTGGCCCTGCTGCAAACCCTGCCGGCCGATGTGCGCCAGATTGTGCGCAAAATCAGCAAAGGTGAGCTGCGGCTGAAGTTTGAGCTGGTGGGTTACAACACACTGCTGCGCAAGGCCGACCAGCTCGTGAGCCGCACGATTCTGGCCCTGCTGGGCGTGGGCGGGCTGTTGTTTTCGGGACTTACGCTGCTGGGACGCTACTCGCCCGCCATGCCCTACTACCGCGGCGTGCCCGAAATAACCTGGTGGAGCCTGGGAGCCACCGGTTTCCTGCTGCTGGTGCTACTGCTGCTGGGTACCAGGCGCAAGGAGAAGCTGTAACGCAGAGTTTCGCGGTGAGGGTTGATCGGGTTTTTTGAAAGGCAATAGCGGGAAATCGGGATGGTTACAGGCTTAGGCGCATGAGTAAGCCCCACGATTGCGAGAGCAGGTTTGCCGATTGCGAGAGGTCGACGTAGCTGTAACTGTAGCGAATTTCTGCTGCCAAAGTTCGTCCCGAAGCCAAACTATGTTCAAGGCCACCACCCACCAGGCCCCCGGCCCCAATTCGGCTGTCGAAACCAACGTTGCTTACCTGCATAGGCGGCCCTCCCGCCGAATATTGCAGGGTTTCGGTGCCCTGCTTACGCAGATAGGCTGCCATGCTCAACCCGCCATTGACAAACGGACGCGTCTGGCTTTTGCCAAGCGTGATGCCAATTAAAGCGTTGAGCTTAGCCGAGGTAAAGCTTAGCTCCCGAATCCGGCTACCCGAATACAGCGCAGTGCCCGTAAACTCGGGCTGTGGGCCGAACGTGGCCTGCTGTTGCTGCAACAGCAGTTCCGCCCGCAGCATCAGCCCCTTCGGTAGCTCCAGCGCGCTGAAAACGCCCGCTTGGTAACCCACGCGCCGCGAGCTGGTGATTCCTTGAAACGATTGGGCATCGTAGTGGAAAGTAGCGGCTTCTGCCCCGGCTACCAGGCCAAAGGTGAATTTGCCCGATGCCTTATCCGGAACAACGCCTGCCGGCTGCTGGGGCTGCACGCACTTGTTGTAGCGGGCCACTACCGCTTTCAGGCTGCGCGGGCTGAACTCGAAGCTGGTGGTGGCCTGCGCGCTGACGCTGAAACCAGGGCACAAGGGCAGCTGCTGCGTCAGAACGAGCTGCCAGTTGGCGGGCGTCAATTCATGGAGCTGAGTGGGGCCGCGGCTTTGCAGATACAGGGCCGGGGTGGGTTCCGTGGTGGGCCCCGTCAGGAGGCGGGCTGGGCCCAACACCAGTGGCCGCGCAAACCGGGCCGCCTCAGTCCCGTCGGCCAGGCGCACCTGATAGCGGGTGTAGGCTTCCTCGGGCTCCAGGGCGAAGGCACGCAGGTCGGCCGTGGTATAGGTGCTCAAGCCCTCGGGGCGGCGCAGGCTCAGAGTGCCGGCCCCGGCCGGGCGGAGTGTGCCGCGCAGGGTATCGCCGGCCGCAGTCACGACGAATCCGGGCGGGCGGGTTTGCGCGTGGGCCAGCGTGCCGCCAGCCAGCATAATAATGGAAAGAAATAGACGAGTGCGATAAGTGGTAGTCGGTGATGACATGTTAAAATGGGAGTTAAGGAAAGGGCACCTTTGCCAGGTGGAAGGCCTCCGCGCAGGTCGTCGCGTAATCGTTTCGCAACCTGTGCCATTAGCAATTACTGCTAACGCAGCGCCGCTCCAAGTTCGACAACGTTCGCGACCCGCT
>JANXMN010000306.1 GCA_025354605.1 Hymenobacter sp.
TTCCAGTGCGTCTTGTTCATGTGGTAGCCGGGCCGCACGTAGTCGTGGGCCTCGCGCAGCTCAACGGCCCGCTCAGGGTCACACTTCAGGTTGATGCTGCCGAAGGTGTCGATGTCGGTGAGCGCGAAGATTTTGCCGCCCACCTTGAACACCAGCGTTTCGGGGCCGAAGGGGGTTTCTTCGCTCACGCCGCCTTTCAGCAGGCAGTAGTCGCGAAAATCCTCGATGTTCATTGCAACGCCCTAAAGCACGTAGCGAAACAACATCACCACCAGGCAAACCAGGAACATGGCCAGGCTGAGCTTATTGATGAAGTGCATGGTCTTCAGGTTGAAATTGGACTTGCGGTTGGGGTCGTTCCGGCGGAAGTAATAGCCGAGGACCGGACCAAAGTTGAAGAGATTTTTACCGTTCATGGGGGGGCGGGTTTGGGTGCGGCTAAGGTAACATCCGGCGCGTCAGAATGATTTGCAACGCGGCCGGCTTTCCGTCGTCGTTGAGCTCCTTCCCAACCAAACCCGAAACGATGAGGCTATTGCCGCTCCTGTTGCTGTTGGTCGCTGCTCCTGCCGTCCATGCCCAAAAATCCGCTGCCGAGGCCGAAGCCGCTGCCGTTAAGCAATCCGTAACCGCGTTTTTTGATGGCATGCGGCGCGGCGACAGCACCGCCGTCCGCCGCACCCTGGCACCGAACGCCGTTTTCCACGGCTACGGCGGCAAGCCCGGCCAGCCGCCCACGCTGGAAATCGAATCCATCAGCGGCTTTCTGAAGGCCGTGGGCACGCCGCACGCCGATATCTGGGATGAGCGGGTGACGTTTGAGCAGGTGCTGATTGATGCCGGCCTGGCCAGCGTATGGGCTCCCTACGAGTTCTACCTGGGCAGCAAATTCAGCCACTGCGGCTACGACTCGTTTCAGCTGGTGAAGCTGGCCGACGGCTGGAAAATCGCGCACGTCATCGACACGCGGCGCAAGGAGAAGTGTAAGTAACGCTGAACGGCACAATCTGCCGAGTTCATGCGTTAACTTAGCAGTTTCCACCATAATACCAGTTTCTATGAAGCTCACACTTGTCATCCGCCAAGGGAATACGCAGTTAATTGGTCAAATTAAGGAAATTCCCGGCGTGCTTACGCAAGGCCAAACGGTTGCGGAGATAAAGGAAAATATCACCGATGCCCTAATGCTCTATCTGGAAGACGCCCGGGAGGATGATGCTGACGACACGGCCAGCATCATTTCGCAGGAAGAGTTGGAATTTGCATAAGCGGGCATGAAGCGCGGCAAATTCATCAAGCATCTCGAAGTCAACAATTGTCCGCTACATCGCCACGGCAGCCGGCACGACATCTACAAAAACGAGCTGACCGGCAAGCGTACCAGCGTACCTCGACACGGGGATATTGATGAGGAATTGTGTAAGGAAATATGCAAACAGCTGGGTATTCCGAAGGTGTGAGTTCAGCTAAAAAGGTTACGCGCGACTTCGACCTCAACCCCCCGCCCCAATGGAACCCAAACGCTACCCACGGCAGCTTTCGCGCGGGGCTAACAATGCTGCCATTGCGATTTCCGAAACGGAAGTAGGCAAGTTATTCAGCGACGATACCCGCTCAGACATTGGTTCGGAGGCCGAAAAAATGCGCTTCGCCAATGAGGTGAATGGGTTGGTGGTGAAATTCTTCCGCCTGGAAGCCAACGAAGAGCTGGGCACCGACATGCTGGTAATGGAGCGCATTTACCCCATCGATTATCGGGCCTACGAAGTAGAGATGAGGGAAATCTGGTTCGACGTTTTTGCCGATGAATTACGGGCGCTCCATGCCGCCGGCTTCGTGCATCGCGACCTTTTGCGCCCCTCCAACCTGCCCGGCGACCGGTACGATAATATTTTGCTCACGCAGCAGGGCCTGCGCCTGATTGACGTGGGTATTTCCGTATTGCAGCGGCAAGTCGGCGAGACTTTTTTCCGGGCCTACGTGCAGCGGGAGCTGGAGGAGCTGGCGTTGTTCCGGACGTTTTTTCTGGGGCGGTAGCGGGGGGCGGCCCTGGAATGATTCGGAGCTGGTGGGGGGGCAGAAGTAACCGAATAAATTAAGAACGTCATGCTGAGCTT
>JANXMN010000315.1 GCA_025354605.1 Hymenobacter sp.
AAGCTCAGCATGACGTTCTCGCGCACTTCGAATGACTTCCCAAACAGCTTCAATATTTTGCTTGATTCAGAATACATATCAATTAAACGTTGCGAGACTTAATCGTCCAGCAAGCAACTTCGCGAAACCTTGCGCTATGAAGATTTGGGAAAAGGGATTTTCGGTCAACGATACCATCGAGAAATTCACCGTGGGGCAGGACCGGGTGCTGGATATGCACCTAGCTCCGTTCGATATGCTGGCCTCGAAGGCGCAGGCCAACATGCTGGCCAAAGTGGGCCTGATTTCGGAAGGCGAGCGGCAGCAGCTTATTAGCGGCCTCGATGAGCTGCTGGCCCAGGTGGCGGCCGGCACCTTCCGCATCGAAGTCGATTTTGAGGATGTGCACTCGAAAATTGAACACTACCTAACCGAGAGATTCGGCGATGCGGGTAAGAAAATCCATACCGCCCGCTCGCGCAACGACCAGGTGCTGACGGCCATTCAGCTTTTTTTGAAGGATTACACCGAGCGGATTTCGGCCAAGATGCTGGCCCTGGTGGACGTACTGCTTCGTAAAGCCGAAGCACACCAAAACGACCTGCTGCCGGGCTACACGCACTTTCAGGCGGCTATGCCGAGCAGCTTTGGATTGTGGTTTTCGGCCTACGCCGAGCATCTGCTGCTGGATTTGGCGCTGTTCGAGGCCGCGCACAAGGTGGCCGACCAGAATCCGCTGGGCTCGGGCGCGGGCTTCGGCAGCAGCTTTCCGATTGACCGCGAAATGACCACGCGGGAAATGAGTTTCGGCAGCGTGGCCGTGAGTGCGGTGGGCGCGCAGATGCTGCGCGGCAAAACCGAGAAAACCCTGGCCTTTGCTATTGCCGGCGCGGCCGGCACGCTGGGCAAGCTGGCGTATGATTTGGTGCTCTACAACAGCCAGGATTTGGGCTTCGTGCACCTGCCAAAGGAGTTCACGACGGGCTCCAGCATCATGCCGCACAAGAAAAACCCCGACGTGTTTGAGCTGGTGCGCGGCCATGCCAACCGCTTGCAGGCACTGCCCAACGACATTATCTTGGCTACCAGCAACCTGCCCAGCGGCTACCACCGCGACTTCCAGCTGCTGAAGGAGCTGCTGTTCGGACCCATGATGCTATTTGCCGATTTGCTGGACATGCTGCTGTTTGCGCTGCCCGAAGTTCAGATTAAGACCGGCGTGATTGAGCAGGCGAAGTACGACCCGATTTTTTCGGTCGAGAATATCAATCAATTAATTATTGCCGGGATGCCGTTTCGGGACGCCTACCAACAGGTGGGTCGCGCCGTGGAGGATGGCAGCTACGTGCCGCACCGCGAGTTTCGGACTACGCATCTGGGCAGCATTCACAACTTGGGGCTGGCCGAAATTGCGGCGAAAGTGGCGAAGTGGCAGGAGGGAAGCGCGCTTTTTAATTCGGTTAAGTAGGAGTAAAGCTGACCCCTGAATGGCCCAAGAGGGGCGCAGAACCTGCAAACGCACAGCGACCAGCGTGCACTTGTGGCGGCTATTCCCGCCCGAAGAAAACCCATTTATGCTCCTCCTATTCTGCTCATTGTTACTGAATCGCCGGGGGTTGCTGCTGCCCCTGCTGCTGCTGCTGCTCGCCCAAGCCAGCCTAGCCCAAAGCCTGCGCGTGCAGTTGCGCGACTCCCTGCGCCACGAACCCCTGATTGGGGCCAGCGTGGTGGTGCCGGGCACCGGCCTCGGCGCGGCCACCGATGCCAGCGGTACGGCGGTGCTCGCCCCGGCTCCGGCGGCTGGCACGCGGCTGCGCATCACGGCGCTGGGCTTCCGGCCGCGCTTTGTGGCGGCGCCGGCAGTTGGGCAGGGGCTCACGCTGCTGCTGGCGCCGGGTGGGGTCGAAATTCAGGAAGAAGTGCTGGTGACGGCCACGCGCACCAATTCGCGCATCGAGGACCTGCCCACCCGCGTGGAGGTGTTGGGCGCGGAGGAAATGGAGGAGGAAAGCAGCATTAAGCCGGCCAGCATTGCCAGCCTGTTCGGCGACATCGCGGGTACTCAGATTCAGCCCACTTCGCCCACCACCGGCAACCTCGACCTGCGCCTGCAAGGGTTACCGGGCCAATACACCCAGATTCTGCGCGACGGCGTGCCTTTGTATGGCGGCTTCGCGGGCTCGTTCGGGCTGCTCACAGTGCCGCCGCTTGACTTGCGGCAAGTGGAGCTGATTAAGGGCTCGAACTCGACGCTGTACGGCGGCGGGGCCATTGCCGGCCTCGTGAACCTTGTGAGCAAAACGCCCGTGCGCGACGCGCCGCAGTACGCCGCCAGCTTCAACCAGACCAGCCTGCGCGAAACCGACCTCAACGGCTTCGTGGCCCGGCGTGGCCGGCGCTGGGGCTTCTCGACCTACGCGGGGCTGGTGAAGCAAAAGGAAAAGGACATCGACGGCGACGGCTTCGTCGATGTGCCGCGCGTGGGCAACATCAACCTGCACCCGCGCCTGTTTTTCTACCCCAACGCCCACAGCCAGCTGGCCCTGGGCTACACCGGCACCCTGGAAAGCCGCCGCGCCGGCGATGCGCAGGTATTAAAAACAGGATTTGACCGGGTGGGCGGGCACACGTTCTACATCGACAACGTGAGCTGGCGCAACACTGGCGACCTGCTCTATACGAACGACAGCCTGGCCGGCGGCCACCTCACGCTGAAAGCCACCCTGACCGATTTTGTGCGCGACGTGAGCACCAACTCGGATGCCTTCACTGCTTACCAAACCACTTACTACACCGAGGCCAGCTACCTGCACGCCGCCGGCCCGCACCACACGCTGGTGCTGGGCCTGAACTGCAACGGTGAGCAGCTGGCGTCCTTCAATAAAAGCGCACCCCGCTGCGCAGCCCTTACACCTACCGCACGCTGGGCGCGTTCATGCAGGACGACTGGCGCGTGCTGCCTCGCCTGAGCCTGCAGGCCGGCCTGCGCCTCGACCACCACAACCAGCATGGCACCTTCCTGCTGCCCCGGCTGGCCCTGCTCTACAAAGCCAGCGCCACCATCACGGCCCGGCTGAATGGCGGGCTGGGCTACCGCGCCCCGGTGCCCTACATCAACAGCCTCGATGAGCGCGACTACCCGCTGGTGCGCGCCCTGGCCGGCGTGCAGGCCGAAACCTCGCTGGGCCTGAACGGCGACGTAAACTACCAGCGCACCTTCGACGGGTTTGATGAGCCGCTGGTGCTCAGCGTCAATCAGTCCTTCTTTTACACCCGCCTCGGCAACCCGCTGGTGTTATCCGGCCTGGGCTTTGCCGGGCCGTTCGGGGCCAATTACCTCACGTGGCAGAACGCGACGGCCCCGCTCTCCACCCGCGGCCTCGAAACCTACGTACGCCTGCGCGCCGACGAAACCGAGCTGTACCTGGGCTACGTCTTCACCGACGCGCGGCGCGAGTACGATGCCCGCAACCCGCACCTGCCGTTGACTGCCCGCCACAAGTTTGCTGCCGTGGGCCTGGTCGAATTCACCGACCGGTTCAGCGCCGGGCTGGAGGCTTCCTACATCGGCCAGCAGCACCTCGGCGATGGCAGCACCACGCCCGGCTACCCATTATTTGCCGCCCTGCTGCGCTACCACGTCGGCCAGTTCACGCTGGCCCTGAACGGGGAAAACCTGCTCGACTACCGCCAGACCCGCCGCGAAAAAGTAGTGGAAGGCTTGCCCGACAGCCCGACGTTCCGCGAGCTGTGGGCGCCGGTGGAAGGCCGCGTGGTGAACTTCTCCCTGACCTGGCGCTGGCTGCGGGGATAAGCGCAGGATGTATAGACCTGGGGTTCGCCTACGCCCACACCAGCACCAGCGTGCCGGCTAGAATCAGCCCGGCCCCGAGCGCGCCTTTTAGCGAAATAGTTTCGCCCAGAAAGGCCACGGCCAGCAGCAGCGACAGCGCCACGCTCAGCTTATCGACCGGGGCCACCCGGCTTACCGGCCCCAACTTGAGGGCGCGGAAATAGCACAGCCATGAGGCCCCCGTGGCCAGCCCCGACAGCACCAGAAACAGCCACGTGCGCCCCGTGAGGGCCGGCAGCCCCACCGTGGCCCCGCGCGCGATGGCAATGCCCCAGACCAGCACCAGAATAATGACCGTGCGGATGGCGGTGGCCAAATCGGAATCGACGCCTTTGATACCAATTTTGGCAAATATGGCGGTGAGGGCGGCGAACAGCGCGGAGAGCAGGGCGTAGGGAATCCAGGTGGCCATAAGGGGCGGGCAATGAGGTGAATGACGCAAGCCGGCCCCAGCGCGGGCGCGGGCTGGCCGTGGAGCACGTACTAGGTACGCGCCCCGGCACAAAAGCGCCGGGCCGGCCGACTTGTCTGGCCCCGGTGGGAGCTTTCCCAGCTTTTGCTGTTACCTTTTCGCCATGCCCGACTCTGCCCCCGCCTTCCGCCAGCCCGACCTGCTCCGCCTCGACTACGACACCTACCGCGCCCTACCGGCCGTGGCCAACTCCGACCTCTCGCGCCTTCGCGATGCGCTGGAAGGCCGTTCCCCACGTCCACAATCCAGCTCCGCCGATACCGCCCTGAATTTTGGTACGGCCTTTCACACGGCCCTGCTCGAGCCCGCGCAGTACGTGCCCGGCCAGCCCGGCCTGAACGATACGCTGGTGTGGTGGCTGGTGGAAGGCGTGCGCATGGATACGCGCCTGACCGAATTGCTCGACCGGGGCACGCCCGAAGTCAGCGCCATCTTCACCGAGCCGCTCACCGATACGCTCTGCAAGCTGCGCGCCGACCTCGTGGTTGACCACCCCGACGAGCCGCTCACCATTATCGACTTTAAAACGACCAACGCCCGCGATGCCGACCATTTCCTCTGGCAGTGTTCGGCCTACGACTACGACCGGCAGGCGGCCTTCTACACCGATGCGCTCCGCGCCGGCCGCTTCCTGCTGGTGGGCGTGCAGAAGATTGAGCCGTTCGGAGTCTTCACCATTGAAGTGAGTGAGCAACTGCTGGCCGAGGGCCGCCAGAAATATCAGCGACTGCTGCGTCTGCTGAAGCACCCGGCCACCGCCCCCACCTATCGGGCTGCCGCTGTGCAGGCGGCTGTCGAAGCGCTCCAATCCGGCGACCAAACTGGCCGGGGGCATTAGTCCGGCCCCCGACCTACGAATCGGTGAACCCGGAAAACGGGGCAATGCTTCGCAAAAAGCCCCTCAATAGCCCGAGAAGCAGGAAATATCGTGGGTTTTAATTGGGGTGAGCACGCTTGCGCTACAGTGGAGCCTTGGTTTTGTTTTGCAAAATCATAAACGAGTTATAGAAAATTTACTTTTGTAAATCAGTGAGTTACCAGGGATAATGAAAGTTGGCAATTAAAATATTGGGTGGTTAACTGGAATTTTGAAAGATGTAATTGTAGCTTTGCCTGGCGAAAAACGAATGTTTTTGGTAAATAATGCAATTGCAACCCAATCTTCCTTTCTGTGAAATCAAGCTTTAGACCCCGCCTGCTGACGGCATTACTCTGCCTCTGCGCTTATACCAGCCACGCGCAGTACGAATTCCGCGATGCCTCAACAGCGGCTTCGGCCGGCTTGGGGGCCTACCGTCAGAACTTCAACGCGCTGGCGGGAACGAATGCGATTTTTACCAGCAATTCCACGCTGCCCGGCGTGTACGCCCGCTACAAGCTAGACGGCATCAGCAGCGAGTATGAGTCCTGGGAGCGGGGCTGGTGGAACCCGTCCGCCCGCATGAGCCCCGACAACGGCTCGGAAGGCTCGAATGCGAACTCCACCATCGATGCCAACGGCACCGTGCACGGCCCGGCGTGGTATCATTTCGGCGCCACCGGCAGCAGCGACCGCGCCTTGGGCGGCATTGCGGGCACTTCCACCTACGATGGGCAGGGCTACGTGGGCATTCGCCTGAAAAATGCTTCCACCAAGGCGATTGCTAACCTGGAAATCGAGTATGCCATGGAGCAGTGGTACAACTCTAGCCGCACGCAGGCCGCCTTCGTTACGGTCGACTACCGGCGCAGCACGTCGGCTATTACATCCGTCTTCAACGGGCAATGGACTAACGTTTCGACGCTGGGCGTGGCTGCGCCTTCGACTTCCACTGCCATTGCCCCGCGCGATGGCAACGCCGCCACCAACCGCCGCGTGCTGCACACCACCCTTAGCGGCCTGAACCTGGCCGTGGGGGAGGAAATCATGCTTCGCTTCGGCTACGACTTCAACTCGGGCACCAACGGCAACGGCCTGAGCATTGACGACGTGGTGATTACCCCGCAAACCAACATCTTCTATTCGAGCAACGACGACGGCAAAAAGCTGGACTCGAAAACCAGCTGGGGCACCAACACCGACGGCTCCGGTACCGCCCCCCTTAACTTCTCGCAGGACAACTGCACGTATTTCGTGCAGAGCAAAAACAAAAAGGCCAAGCGCCTGGCCGCCACCTGGACGGTGAGCGGGCAGAACTCGAAAATTGTGGTGGGCGACGGCAGCAAAAAAAGCTACCTGTACGTGGGCCCCACCGACAACATCGTGGGTACCATCGACCTGAGCGACCAGGCCACCCTGGAAATCGAGCATCTGAGCAACGCCCTGACCCTGGGCTCACTCGACGCGGGCAGCACGGTAAGCTATGTGAATGCCGGCACCACGACCCAGCGCATCAACGGCGGCAGCTACGGCACGCTGGACTTGAGCGACGACGGTCCCCGCTCTTTGGCCGGTCCGGTGCTGGTGCGCACCAGCTTCGCCTACGACAACGGCGACAAAACGCCGGTATCGCTGAACAGCTACAACCTGCAACTGCAAAAAGGCGTCGATTTCGACGGCCCTACTCGTACGGCGGCTCTGCTGCTCACCAACGGCACGGGCAGCGTGGTGCGTACCGTGTCGGGCAATAACTCGGCGGTGTTGTTCCCGGTGGGTGCGAGCGCTGCTTCGTACACGCCCGCCACCCTCAGCCAGTCGGGTACTGGGGTAGAAGATGCCTTCAGCGTGCGGGTAATTGATGGCATGTACGCCAACTACACCGCTGCCGGCGTGGGCGTGGGCACGCCCGTGGCTAACCAGAACGTGAAGAAAACCTGGCTGGTGGAAGAGGAAGTGCCCGGCAACTCCAATGTGACGATGACGCTGCAGTGGAACAGCACCGACGCGGCCACCGGCTTCGCCACCACCAAAGCCCATATCAGCCATTATACCAACGGCGGCTGGGACACTATGCCCCTGGCCAGCGCCACTAACGCGGGTAGCGGGGCCTATAAGGTATCGCGCACGGGCATCAGCAGCTTTTCGCCCTTCGCCGTGGCCTCGCGCCCCAACCCCCTGCCCGTGGAGCTGACGGCCTTCGGTGCCCGCCGCGAAGGCAGCGTAGTGAACTGCGCCTGGGCGACGGCCAGCGAGAAAAACAGCCGTGACTTCACCGTGGAGCGCAGCCGCGATGGCCACAGCTTCGAGCCCCTGGGCCTGGTGGCCGCCGTCGGCAGTAGCAGCAGCGCCAGCGTGTACGCCTTCCGCGACAAGCAGCCGCTGGCCGGCCGCAGTTACTACCGCCTCCGTCAGACCGATTTGGACGGCGCGGTGGCCTACTCGCCGCTGGCCCTGGTGGCCGGCATCGAGCTGGGGTTGCCCGTGGTAGTGCCCAACCCCGGCACCGGCGACTTTGCCCTGCTGCTGCCCGAAACCCTCACGCTGACCGGCCCGGTAATCGTGCGCAACGTGCTCGGGGCGGAGGTGCTACGCCTGCCCACCGCCGACGCGGGCCAGGCCCTGCGCTTCGACCTGCGCGGCCAGGCCGCTGGCGTGTACCTGGTGCAGCTCGATACCAGCGCCGGCCGCCGCGTGCTGCGCGTGAGCCTGCAGTAAGCCCCGTTTTCCCGCCTTAGCCTTCTTTTCTGCAAAATGCGAAGCCCCTTCTGCTCGTCGGAAGGGGCTTTGTGTTGTTAAATAAAAAAACTTACTAATTAGTAAGTAAGTAGTAGTTTTGCGTCATCATGACGAAGCCAACTGCCCCGGCTGTGCTGCCTCCCGACACCCGCACCCGCATTCTCGACCTGGCCGAGACCCTGCTGCTGGAACGCGGCTTCAATGCCTTCAGCTACCAGCACCTGGCCCGCGAGCTGGGCGTGAAGCCGGCGGCTATTCACTACCACTTTCCGAGCAAGGACGACCTGGGCACGGCCCTGGTGGCCCGGCAGCTGCGCCGCCTGCGCAAGTGGCGCGCCCTGCCCCGCCTGACGGACCTGCAGCCTGCCCAGCAGCTCGAAGCGCTGTTGGCCGTGTACGACAACCACCTGGGCCACGACCGCCGAGTGTGCCAGTTCGGGGCGCTGGCGGCCGATTTTCGCACGCTGCCCGCTGCTATGCAGGCCGAGCTGCGCACCTTCAACCGGGAGCTGACCGAGTGGCTGGCCGAAGTGCTGGCCGTGGGCCGGGCCACCGGCGAGCTACGCTTCGTGGGCAGCCCCACGGCCAAGGCCACGCAGGTGCTCACGGTGCTGGCCGGAGCCCTGCAGGTGGCCCGCGTGCACGACGATAGCGCCTACCACGTGATTGTGGGGCAGCTGCGGCTGGAGCTGTGGCCGGAATCCAAACCCCGCGCCACCGCGCGCTAAACTGCTTTTCGCGTTTGCTTTTACCTATTCTCTCACCGGCCCCGTATCCGACGGGACACTAGCCCGAAGCGTTATGACCAACACGTATTCGCCCGCTCATCTGTTGTTTATGGCTGAAACTACCCCGCCGCCGGCCTCCAAAGTTCGTTATCCGGCCCCGCCGGCCGGACTCACGCTGTTGCGCTGGCAGCTGCGGCTGCTGTGGGCGCTGGCGCCGGGGCTGGGGTTCCGGCGGGCCTGGCGGGTATTCACCACGCCACGCACCCTGCCCCAAAAAGCTTGGGAAGCGCCAGCGCTGGCCGATGCCCGCCGCCGCACCGTGGCCGGGCCCACCGGGGCCGTGGCGGTGTACGAGTGGGGCGACGCGGCTGCCCCAGCGGTGCTGCTGGTGCACGGCTGGGAGCACCGGGCCAGCTTCTGGCGGGCCTGGGTGGCCCCATTGCTGGTCGCGGGATACCGCGTGGTGGCCCTCGACGGCCCGGCCCACGGTAGTTCGGAAGGGCAGCGCGTGACGCTCACCGATTTTGGCGGGGCCGTGCAGGCGGTGGTGGATACGGTGGGGCAGGTGCGTGCCATTGTAGCGCACTCGTTCGGGGCGGCTTCGGTGGCGGGCCTGCCGGTGCGGCTGCCGGGCGGGACGGCGCTACCCCGGCTGGTGCTCATCAGCCCGCCCGAGGGGCCGCGCGTGGTGGCCCGCCGCTTTGCCGATTTCCTGCAGCTGCCCGCCGATTTGGTGACGCGCTTCGCCCGCCACATCGAGCAGGAAACCGGCCGGCCGGCCGACTCCTTCGCCGTGGCCACTGCCGGCCCGGGCACCGGAGCCGCGCAGGTGCTGGTGCTGCACGACGAGCAGGACGAAGTAATTCCCTTCATTGAAGGCCGCAATATTGCTGCCGACTGGCCCGGCGCCCGCCTACACGCCACGAGCGGCCTGGGCCACAACCGCATTCTGCGCGATGCCGGGGTGGTGCGGCTGGCGGTGGAGTTTATCGCGGAGTAGCCGGGGGCGGACTTTTGGAAGCTTTGGGTACTTTAACCGAAAAAAGAACGTCATGCTGAACATTTTTGAGTGTTCTGAATTCCCTTCAAACCACCTTATTTTCAATCTTAAACTGTTTCCAGCCCTTCACTGGCCAGCTCGCGCAGCACTTCGCGTAGGCCAGCGGGCTCCTGCAGCAGGCGCAGCACGTGGGCCACGTAGTCGGCTTCGGCGCGCAGGTCGCGCCGGAGCTGGCGCAGCTCGCGCTCCTGCTTCTTGCCGGAACTGATGATGAAGCCGTCGGGGCCGTATTTCAGCTCGTTCATGGCTTGCTTGAGAGTGACCTGCTGCTGCAGCAGGGCGCGGGTGTAGCGGGCCAGCACATCATCAGCCGCAGCATCGGCGGGAGCCGATTCGGACATTAGTTGCAGCAGGGTGTAGAGGTCATCGGCTTCGTAGGCGGCGATGATGCGCTGCATGTGCGCGGTTTTCTCGGCCTGCCGGGCGGGGTCGCGCTCCAGGTCGGGGTGGTGGGTGCGAGCCAGCTGGCGGTAGATGGTTTTGGCGTTGGCTTCGAGCTGCTGCTGGTCGGCGCGGGCGGCGGTTTCCTGCTGGCGGCGGGCTTTGGCCTGGCGGCGGAAGCGCGCAGCCTCGGCGGCCTGCTCGTGCGGGGGGAGGCTGGGGTCGGGCACGTAGGCGGGTTCGGTCGGCGGGGCTGCTTTCGCATCATCGGCAGCGGCGGCGGGGGAGGGCACGGCGGCGGTGGCGGGCGCGTATTTGCGCAGCACGTCCGTCTCGTCTTCGCCAAACCGGTCTTGCAGGGAGCGGGCATTGCCGACGATGAAGGCGGTAATCTGCGCTTCCTCCAGGCGGCTGAAGCTGCTCAGCAGCAGGGCTTCTTCGAGTGGGGCGTAGAGGGCGTGGCGGACCTGCACCACGGCCTCAGCGGCGGGCCCGACCTGCTGCCAGTAGCGCCGGCGGGCTTCGGCCTGTTCGGCGCGCAGGTCGTGCAGGCGCTCGCGCAGGTTCTCCACGTCGAGAATGGCCTGACGGAATGCCTGCTGCGCGGGCGTGCCGGGCGTCGGCTCGTTGGTGCGCACGGGCACCGTAATGGGCTTGGGGTGCACCGAATCAGTGTTTTTCATCAGCCGCAAAGGTAGCCCGTGCCCGGTGCAGCGCTGCGTACCGTTGTGTTTCTACTTCGCGAATCTCTGCGGCAGCTTTCCGGGAAGTTATACTCGTCGCGAAGTGATTGGCGAAAATAGCAGTAGGGTGCGGGGTCGTACCCGGTAGGGCTTGTCCCGCCCGTCG
>JANXMN010000335.1 GCA_025354605.1 Hymenobacter sp.
CAAGACCCTGACAACCCATTATTCAGCTAAAATGGCAACTTGCCCAGACGCTCGTCGCGCAGGTGGGCCAGCCACCGCTCGGCCGCTTCCACGCTGTTCATCTTCGAGCCCGTGAGCACCAAGCTGGTCCTGGTCATCGACGAATACTGCTTAACCATGCAGCTCAGTACCACCCACCAGACCCAGGCCGGGGTCCTGGCCCACTTTCTCGAAGTGCTGGCCCAGCTGCATCACCAACGGCCCGCTACAAAAGCCGCCAAGGCCGCCACCCTGGCCAGTTCCGCCGACCTCGCCCCGGCAGCTGCCACCTCCGAACCCGGTGGCCCCGCGCCGCCCATCAACCCAGTCACCCGGCCCCGCCCTGCCTGCCATGACCTTGATAACGGACGCGAGGAGCCACCCTTTTAGCGACAGTCAGTTCAGGAAAAAGGCCTTTATTTGCTGTCAGCGCTGGCCGGTGGCGCTGCCATACTCCCTAATTATCCTGTGTTCAGAATCATCTTTGCCTTGACACTCTGTTTCGCTTGTGGCATCGCCACGCGGGGAGCAGCCCAGCCAGCCCAGCACCGGGCCGCGCAGGACTCGTTGACAGCGGACTTGGAAGCGTTGCGCAGCCAAGGCCATTTCAATGGGTTTGGAGCGGCCATCGTTAGCCGGCAGGGCATCCTTTACCAGCACGGCTTTGGCTTTGCCGATGTGCAGGCCCGGAAAGTGTATGACGTCCACACGGTACAAAGCATCGCGTCGGTGTCCAAAACGGTGGTCGGAATGGCCCTTTTAAAGGCCCAGGAACTAGGTCAGCTAAACTTGGACGACCCCATCAATAAATACCTGCCCTTCAAAGTCGTTAATCCAAATTTTCCCGAGGTGCCGATTACGCTCCGGCATTTGGCAACCCATACGTCCAGCATCCGCGACAACGACTTCTACCTGAGCAAAAACTATTATCTCAAGCCCGGCCAGAACGTAGCGGGAATGCCGCTGGCATTTGAGGACGAGCAGACGTTTATCCCCGCTGATTCGGCGGTGTCCCTGCCCGTATTTCTGCAAAATGTGCTGACTCCAGCGGGCAAGTGGTACCAGCCGAAGGGGTTCCTTACCCGCCGGCCCGGCGAGCTTTACGAGTATTCCAATGTAGGCACTGCCCTGGCGGCGTACGTGGTGGAACTAGCCAGCAAACAGCCGTTTTCGGACTTCACCGCACAGTATATTACCGGGCCGTTGCGCATGAAGGATTCGGGGTGGCGCTTCGCCGACATCGCCTTCTCCCGCTACTCGCGGCTCTACAAGTCGCCCACCGTACCGCTGCCCTATTACGGGCTGACCACGTACCCCGACGGCGGCTTCATTACATCCGTCGCTGACCTGAGCAAATACTTACGTGAACTGATTCGGGGCTACCAGGGCCAGGGCACCGTGCTACGGCCGGCCAGCTACCGCGAGTTATTCCGGCCTCAGTTGGCGGCCAGCAACTTTGAAGAGCGTAACGAGCGCAATCCCTACAGCGAATCCTACAACGTGGGCATTCTGATGGGCTTCGGCTACACCGGCTATATCGGCCATACCGGCGGCGACCCCGGCGTGGTGGCGCTGCTATTTTTTGACCCCAAATCGGGCATTGGCCGCCTCTTGCTGTTGAACACCAGCCTTTCTACCAAGGCCGGCGAGGCCACGATGTACAAAATATGGAACACGCTGGAGAAATACCAGCACCGGATTGGTCGCTGACAACCAAGCTCCGACCAGCCCAGCGGTGGCCGGGGCTTTTTGCGGAAGCCAAACCACACCTACCCCGCTTTCCGCAAAGAAAAAAACAAGCTCAGTTCATGGTCGCGCAGATGGGCCAGCCACCGTTCGGCCGCTTCCA
>JANXMN010000355.1 GCA_025354605.1 Hymenobacter sp.
GGGCACTTTAGGGCATACGTAGGGCACTTTTGTTGCTACCTAATTGGCTTTCAGCCATACCTAGGGCACTTCCGGGCATACCTACGGCACTTGCGCCCATACCTAAGGCACTTTGGCCCTTACCTGGGGCACTTTGAGGTATACCTACGAGAATTCTAGGCATACCTACGGCACTTCTGGGCATACCTAAGGCACTCGGGTTTCTACCTACACAATTTTTTGGGGTGAATAGAGTTTGGGAGGTTATGAATGAGCCATAACCAGCGAAGGCTAGCCGTTTCGTGGAGGGACGAAGCGCTACTGTGAACACAACTCCCTCCTTTTAACACATTCATTTCTACACCCAAATCTTCCCGTATGGATACTCAAGACACTTCCCTTCTCAACAGCGGCCAGCGCGTGGGCCTGGCCGTGGCCGACTACCCCAAGGAGCTGGCCGATTTCCCGCCCCTGCAAGCGGCCGACACCGAGCGGGCGACGCTGGTGACGGCCATTGAGGACAAGCAGGAAAAGCAGGACAACACGACCACCGCCAGCACGTCGGCCAAGGACGAGGCCCGCGAGAAGATGGCCCGCGCCACCGAAATACTGTCGGCCAAGGCGGTGAGCTATGCGCTGGCCACCAAGCAGCTGGGGCTGAAGCAGGCCTTCACGCTCTCCTACACCGACGTGCGCTTCGGCGAGGCCACCGAGGACGTGAACCACGTGCGCGAGCTGGTGGCCCGGGTGCAGGCCCTGCCCGCCCAGGTGCGCAAGGACTACCGCCTCACCGATGCCATTATTCAGGCCCCGGCCGATGCGGCCGACCTATTCGAGGCCGCCGACGATACCCAGACGACCACCAAAGCGGCCCCGCACCTGGCCACGCTGGCCCTGCCCGACCTGCTGCGCCAGCTGAGTGCGGCCCTGCTGCTGCTGAAAACGCTGCTGAAGGGCCAAAGCACCGACAAGGACCCCGACTTTCAGTGGGAGAACCTGTACAAGGCCTTCCAGGCGGCCAACAAGCGGCAGGGCGTGGCGGCCAGCAGCAGGAGGGCGGTGCCCAGGGCGCGCATCGTGCGCACGCTGCCCTTTACGGCGGCGGGCACGGGCCAGCCCCAGCGCTTGGCCAACACCAACTACGGCCCCACCTACACCCTGACCGTGGAAAACCGCTCGGCCGTGCCGCTGCTGCTGTGGATGGCCCAAAAAGACGGGGCCGCCACGACGCCCCACACCTGCCCGGCCGGGGCCATCACGACGGTGACGCGGGCCGACATCGGCCCGGCCACGGCGCGCTACCTGATGGCGCAGTTTCAGGGCGGGGCCGGCGGCGCGGCCACGGTGGTGGTGCGGCGCGTGGTGTAACTTCGGGGCCTCCTTTTCTACTGAACCAACATGGAGCCTGAAGAAATAACCCTGCGCTTTGGCGACTTGCGGCGGGCCGTGCAAACGGTGCCGGCTTATGTGCAGGAACTGTCGGGCGTGGACGAGCCGCTGACACTGCGTACGGCCATTGAGGACGACCTGGGCATGGTTGGGCTGGATACGGAGGCGCTGCTGCTGGACTTTGGCAAGCAGTACCAAGTCGACCTGACGCGGTTCGATTTCACGGGGTTTATCGGCCCGGAACCTACTGTCAATCCGTTGATTTTGCTGCTGCCGCTCTACGCGGCGCTGTTTCTGCTGGCTTGGCTGGCCAATGGGGTGGCCGCCCTGGGCTGGGCACCGTTCAATCTGGCGAGGGCCCGGCTGATGCTGAAAGCAGGCGTTGGCGCGCCTGCAACCACTGCGCGAGCGCTTCTTTTCCCCGATGCGCGTCCTCGTACGGCAGCTGAGGTGCTCACGGTGGGCGACCTGGTGGCTTCCGCGGCGGCGGGCTACTTCGTGAAACGGGAGCGGGTGCGGTTTGTGCTGGCGCGCTAGGGTCGATACGGGGCGGGTAACGCTCCTCCCTTGCGACGCCCCGCCCTCCCGGATTTGGGCGGGCGGGGTGTTTTGCGTAGAGGCGTGGCCATTGCGGGCATCGGCAGCAGCGGGGGGGGCCTTGCCGATTTCAAACATCCGGGGCCTGAAAGCGTCCTGAGGGTAACCAGCTCCCTCAGCCCCTATGTCCACCATCACCATTGCCCAAAACTCCGCCCACCCACTCACCGTTTCGCGCCTCGGCTACGGCACCATGCGCCTCACCGGCCCCGACATCTGGGGCGAGCCGGCCGACCGGCCCCAGGCGTTGGCCATCCTCAAAAAGGCCATTGAATCGGGGGTGAACTTCCTCGATACGGCCGACTACTACGGCGAGGACGTGACCAACCGCCTCATTGCCGAGGCCCTGCACCCCTACCCGGCCGACCTGGTGATTTGCACGAAAGTGGGTGCTACCCGCAAGCCCGACAAGAGCTGGGTGCCCTTCAACACCCCCGAAAACCTGCGTACCAGCATCGAGAATAACCTGCGCACATTGCGCCAGGAGCAGATTCAGCTGGTGCACCTGCGGCTGATGGGGCACGGCCCGGTACCCTTCGAGGAGCAGCTCGATGCTTTGTTCGAGCTGCAGCGCGAAGGCAAAATCCTGCACCTGGGGCTGAGCAACGTAAGCCGGGCCGAGCTGGAAACAGGTTTGGCGATGGGGGCCATTGCCACCGTCGAGAACATGTACGGCCACGGGCAGCGCACCACGCTGGCCACGCCCTACGGCGAAAGCCGGGGCGGCGAGGAAGTGCTGGATTTGTGCGAGGCCCACGGCATTCCGCTCATTCCCTACTTTTCGCTGGTGCACTCGCTGCCAAAGGCCGACACCCGGATTGCTGAAATCGCCAAAAAGCATAATGCGTCGGAAGCCCAGATAAACCTGGCCTGGCTGCTGCACAAGTCGCCCTGGCTGCTGCCGATTCCGGGCACCTCGTCGCTGGCGCACTTCGAGGAAAACCGGAAGGGGGCCGATGTTCGGCTGAGCACGCAGGATATGGCGTTTCTGAATTAGCGCCTGGCGCGGTGTCGCCCGTTAGCGGACAGCGGGCTCATTGGCCCGCCAGCAGGTCCGTTGCCGGCCCCCGATATTACCTTCGCGGGCCGGAATGGCATGCCCAACCCTGTTTCCTCCCATGCAAGTATCTAAAATGGCCGCCGGACTGCGCGGCTCCGAAATTATCCGAATCGGCAACCAGGTAAGCGAGCAGGTGCGCCAGGGCGCCAACATCTGCAACCTGACCATCGGTGACTTCGACCCCAAGATTTTCCCGATTCCGGCTGGGCTTACGGCCGGCATCATCGCGGCCTATCAGGCCGGCCTCACCAACTACCCGCCGGCGGCCGGCATGGGCGAATTGCGCCAGGCTGTCTCGCAGTTTCTAGCGGCCCGCCAGAGCCTGCGCTACGGGCCGGATGACATCCTAATTGCCGGGGGCTCGCGGCCGCTCATTTACGCCACCTACCGCGCCCTGGTCGATGCCGGCGACCGAGTCATCTTCCCGCTGCCGAGCTGGAACAACAACCACTACTGCCACCTCGTGGATGCCACGCCGGTAGCGGTGCCCACCCGCGCCTCAACCAACTTCATGCCCACGGCCGCCGACCTGGCCCCGCACGTAGCCGGGGCCACCCTGCTGGCTTTGTGCTCGCCGCTGAACCCCACGGGTACCGTCTTCACCAAGGAGGGCCTTGAGGAAATCTGCGACCTGGTGCTGGCCGAAAATCAGCGCCGTGGCCCGGATGAAAAGCCGCTCTACATTCTCTACGACCAGATTTACTGGCTGCTCACCTTCGGCGACACCCAGCACTTCGACCCCGTGAGCCTGCGCCCGGCCCTGCGCGACTACGTGGTGTACATCGACGGCACGTCGAAGTGCTTCGCCGCGACCGGGGTGCGCGTGGGCTATGCCTTCGGTCCGCCCGCCATCATCAACCAGATGAAGTCCATCCTAGGCCACGTCGGGGCCTGGGCTCCCAAGGCCGAGCAGGTAGCCACCGCCCATTTCCTGCCCCAGGCGGCCGCCGTGGATGCCTTCCTGGCCAACATGAAAACCCGCCTCGACAGCTCGCTGGAAGGCCTGTTCGCGGGCCTGCAGGCGATGAAAGCCCAGGGTTACCCCGTCGATGCCGTCGCGCCGGCCGGGGCCATCTATCTCACCATTAAAATCGACGTGCTGGGCCGCACCACCCCCGATGGTACCCTGCTGGCCACCACTGCTGAGCTGACCTCCTACCTCATTGACGAGGCGCAGCTGGCGCTGGTACCGTTCTCCGCTTTCGGCTCGCCGGCCACCGAGCCCTGGTTCCGCGCCTCGGTAGGTGCCGAAACGGTGGAGTCGATTCAGGCGGCACTGCCGCGGCTGCGGGCGGCGCTAGAGAAGCTGAAGTAATGCGTCACTTTTTAACGTTTTGACGCGTTATTGACTCTTCGTTTTTAACTTTAAGACATGAGCACGCTGAATCTGACAATTCCTCTTACTATTCCGCAATTGGCCGAAATACTGCGCGCCCAGTTTTCGCCCCAGGAGCGTCAGCAACTGGTTGAGTTGATGCAGGAGCCACGCCTCAAATTGTCGAAACCCAAGCCATCGCAGCCTACGTTGGCCGACGATTTACGGGAGGCTTTTACGGAAGTAAAAGCTGCCCGCAAGGGGCAAAAGCAATTTCGCAGTTTAACCAACGTGCTGGATGAGCTACAGAGTTGAAGCAACCGATTTATTTGTGAAGCGGTTGAAGCGACTACTGAAAAAATATCCGTCAATCTTGGCGGATTTAAGACTGCTCAACTATCAATTGGCCGAATCCCCCCGTCAGGGCGATGGCTTGGGCCAGAACTGCTACAAGGTGCGGTTGGCAATTCGCAGCAAAAATACCGGCAAGTCGGGGGAAGCGCGCGTCATTACGCTGGTGCAGGTAGTGGAAGAGCAAGTTCTATTACTCACCATTTACGACAAAGCTGACCGCGCCGACCTGCGGCCCGGCGAGTTGGAGGAGCTGCTGAAAATGCTAGAGTGATAAACCCAAGGCCTCGCGAAGTACAAAGGGAAGTCCCGCAAGTTTGGCAGAACACCAAACTTGCGGG
>JANXMN010000373.1 GCA_025354605.1 Hymenobacter sp.
CCGCCGGCCGCAGCGACGCCACCAAGCCCGCCCGCCTCGACAACATCGCCACCGCTCAAACCCTACCCGGTGGCGTGATGACCAGCAAAGTACCCGTCGCCAAGCTGAAATAATGCTTTCAGCTTAATTGAGGAATCAGGAACAAAAAATGTCATCCTAACTGCAGCCGAAACACCTTCATCGCAGCATCTTCTAATTGAAGGAGTTAAGTAGTCACGCAAAAGTAACGGTGTACTTTTGGCCGACCTCCATTAAAACGTGTTCGATGCGTTCGAGCAGGGTTAGGTCGGTGTGGTAATCTTCTGGGCGGACCCAATAGTGCTTACAGCGGTGCCAGAGCATTTCAATTTTATTGAGTTCCGGGCTGTAAGGCGGCAGAAAGAGCAGGGTGAGCCCCGCGGCGGCCCAGGCGGCGTGGCGCTCGCGCACGAGGTGGGCCGTGTGGATGGACGCGTTGTCGAGCACGAGTACGGCCGGCGCGGCAAGCTGCCCGGCGAACTCATTGACGGCCAGCACAAAGAGGTCGGCGGTGAGGGCCCCGGTGCGCACGTAGGCGTCCAGGGGCTGGCTGGGGGCCCCGGGTTGCCAAAAGCCGAGGACGGAGTACCCCCCGCCGCCGCGCACGGCGGGCAGTTCGACGGGCGGCTGGCCGCGTCGCTGCCAGGCGTAGGGCACGGGGGCCTGGCGCGAGAAGTGGCATTCGTCCAGGTAGACCACCGCCGCGCCGCCAGCGGCTTCGGTGCGGTGCAAGGCCCGCAAGTGCTGCTGGCAAGCGGCAAAGGCGTCGGGGTCGCGTTGGGCCCGCAGGCTGCGCCGGCAGCGTTTCCAAGCGTAGCCCCAGCGGCGCATGAACCGGCGCAAGGTGCTCACGTGCACGGCGATGGACCACTCCTGGCGAATGCGCGGCAGCCAGGTGCGTAGTTGCTGGGTGGCGGGTTCGAGCGCGTCGGCTATTTTTTTTGGACCGGTTCGGGCAATTTTGGGGGCCGGCCGGCCCGCATACCTTCGGCCAGGCCAGCCACGCCGTGGCGCTGCCAGCGCAGCAGCCAGCAGCTGACGGCGTTGTAGCCCACGGCGTACAAGGTGGCCAACTGGCCCAAGCACAAGCCCCGGTGGTGGCCCAGCACGGCTTGGGCACGGCGGCGCATGCGTGGGTGCGGCCCGTTCGCGGCCGCCGCTTCCAGGGTCACAATTTCCGATTCGGTCAGGGGCAAAGGAGCTAACATAGGCCAAAAATACCCCGCAAGTATTCACCGTTACTTATGCGTGGCTACTTAAACCAAGCGTGGGTGCGGTCAACGACCCAGCGGCGGATGCGGTAGCTGCGCGTGCGGCAGTTGTTGGCCTCCTCTCCCCGGCTCAGGATGTGGACGTAGTAGCCCCACAGTGGGCCAGCAAGCGGCGACCTGCTCCTGC
>JANXMN010000389.1 GCA_025354605.1 Hymenobacter sp.
AAAGACCAACCCAATGGGGACGAGAATTTTATTCTGGAATAGCCCACTTATAGTGGTTGTCTTTCAGTCGGCTTTAGCCGAAACCAGCGAATTTCATTCGCAAAGCAAACCTATGGACTTTCAGTCCATAGTCGTTTAGTATTGGCAAAATATCCACTGGCTGGGAGGTTTACTACAGTGAAAGGGGGCAAAAAAGCGGTTTGAAGACTTTTGTTAGTGAAGACGAAGCGTGCAACTACTTTCTGGCTACCATGCGAGGCGACAGTTCAACAAAAAAGTAAGGGCATCAAAAAGAAAAAGCCCGGCTCCGAGCCGGGCTTTTTCTTTTTGATGCCCTTACCGCACTCCCAACCGATTGCGCCGCCAGCCCGAAACTTCAGCCCCAGACGCCTCACCCGCTACGGCCGGGGCTTTGGGTTTCCGGGTTTCGAGCAGCATGGCTCCGAGGGCGGCGGCTACTTGGGCCGTGGCCTCATCCGGGGTAGCAGGGACGAGACTGGTGGGGGAGAAGTGGTCCTTGATGAAGTTGGTGTCGAAGTCGCCGCTCACGAAGGCGGGGTGCGTGAGCACGTAGCGGCCGAAGGGCAGCGTGGTTTCGATGCCGGTGATTTTATACTCGTCGATGGCGCGCAGCATGCGGGCAATGGCCTCGGCGCGGTCGGCCCCGAAGGTGACGAGCTTGGCAATCATTGGGTCGTAGTAAATCGGGATGTCCAGGCCCTGCTCGAAGCCGTCGTCGACCCGCACGCCGGGGCCCTGTGGCCGCACGTAGGTGGTGAGGGTGCCGATGTCGGGCAGGAAGTTATTCTGTGGGTCTTCGGCATACACGCGCAGCTCCAGGGCGTGGCCGGTAATGCTGAGGTCTTCTTGGCGGAAGGAGAGGGGCTCGCCCTGGGCGACCCTGATTTGCTCCTTCACCAGGTCGAGGCCGGTGATTTGCTCCGTAACGGGGTGCTCCACCTGCAGGCGGGTATTCATTTCGAGGAAGTAGAAGTTGCGCTTATCGTCGAGCAGGAACTCCACGGTGCCGGCCCCGGCGTAATTGCAGGCACGGGCCACATCGACGGCGCAGCGGCCCATCTCGGCGCGCAGCTCGGGCGTGAGCACTGAAGAGGGGGCCTCCTCAATTACTTTCTGGTGGCGGCGCTGGATGCTGCACTCGCGCTCGAAGAGGTGCACGATATTGCCGTGCTCATCGCCCAGCACCTGGATTTCGATGTGGCGCGGGCCGGTCACGAACTTCTCGATGAACACGGCCCCGTCGCCGAACGCCGAAACGGCCTCGTTGATGGCCAGCTGCATCTGCTCCTCGAACTCATCGGTCCCGTTTACGATGCGCATGCCCTTGCCGCCGCCGCCGGCCGATGCCTTAATCAGGATGGGGAAGCCCACTTCCTCGGCAATGCGTTTGGCGGCGGGCACGTCGGAAATAGCCTCATCGGTGCCGGGTACCAGCGGAATATTATAGGCCTTCACCGCCTGCTTGGCTGAGAGTTTGTCGCCCATTATTTCCATCGCCTCTGGGCTGGGGCCCACGAAAATCAGCCCGGCCTCGCGCACGGCGCGGGCAAAGCCGGCATTCTCGCTCAGAAAGCCGTAGCCGGGGTGAATGGCATCGACGCCGAGCTGCCGGCAGACTTCAATGATTTTATCGCCGCGCAGGTAGCTGTCCTTCGAGGCCGGCGGGCCGACGCACACCGCCTCGTCGGCGTAGCGCACGTGCAGGGCGTTGCGGTCGGCTTCTGAATAAATGGCCACGGTAGCAATGCCCATTTCCTTGGCGGAGCGCAGGACGCGCAGGGCAATTTCGCCCCGATTGGCGACGAGCAGCTTGGTGATTTTTTTCATGGGTGGGAGGGGGTGGGACGGAGCCGGATGCGCAGAATGACTTACTATATATTTTGCCAGACATCGTTGTGAAAGCACAAAGAAACTGCGAAACCACAGCCCCGCCGCAAACCCGGCCGGGCCAATCTGGTTATTAAGCCCAAATTATGCACATCGATAGCCCCGGCTTACCTTTGTGATTAGGCTTGTTGCGGCTTATTGATTCAGAAGCCCTGCCGGCTGATTTGCCTCGTTCCCCATCACCTCAATTCCCGTTTCTTCAGTGGATATTTTCGACCGGATTTCGGCGAACCGCGGCCCACTTGGCTCGCACTCGCATTACGCCCACGGCTATTTCACGTTCCCCAAGCTTGAGGGCGAAATAAAGCCGCGCATGATGTTCCGGGGCAAAGAAGTGCTGACCTGGAGCCTGAACAACTACCTGGGCCTGGCCAACCACCCCGAAGTCCGGCAGGCCGACATCGACGGAGCCACCGACTACGGCATGGCCTACCCGATGGGCGCGCGCATCATGAGCGGCAACTCGACCAACCACGAGCGCCTCGAAAACGAGCTCGCCGACTTCGTGCAGAAACCCAGTGCCCTGCTCCTGAACTTCGGCTACCAGGGCGTGGTGAGCATCATCGACGCGCTGGTGAACCGCCACGACGTGATTGTGTACGACGCCGAGTCGCACGCCTGCATCATCGATGGCGTGCGCCTGCACCAGGGCAAGCGCTTCGTATTTAACCATAATGACATGGCCAGCCTCGAAAAGCAGCTGGAGCGTGCCAAGCGCCTGACCGACGAAAGCGGCGGTGGTATTCTGGTGATTACGGAGGGTATGTTCG
>JANXMN010000392.1 GCA_025354605.1 Hymenobacter sp.
GCACGATGCGGTTGCGACCAATGTGAATCTCAATACCCACGAAATGCGGGTTGCCGGCCACTACGGCCACATCGTCCACAATGGCTTTACCGTCTTCCAGTTCTACGCCTTGGGCAATCAAGCGCAGGTCATCTTCCGATAGCGGTTGGCTCAGTTCAACCTGGTATATTTTCTTGTTTTTGTGCGAAGGGTGCGACAGCTTCTGCGCCACCTCGCCGTCGTTGGTGAAGAGCAGCAGGCCGGTGGTGTTCCGGTCGAGCCGTCCCACCGGGAAAATCCGCTCTTTCGACGCGCTGGCCACCAGGTCCATCACCGTGCGGCGGCCTTCGGGGTCTTCCGTGGTCGTGATGAAGTCCTTGGGCTTGTTCAGCAGCACGTACACCGACTTCTCGCGGTTGAGGTTGGTTTTGCCGTACTGCACCGTGTCCTCGGGCTGCACTTTGTAGCCCATCTCCGTCACCACTTCGCCGTTCACTTTGATTTCGCCGGCCGCAATCAGGGTATCGGCCTCGCGGCGCGAGCAAATGCCGGCGTTAGCGATGTAGCGGTTTAGGCGGGTTTCATCGGTTCCAAATTCTTCGAGCTCTTCGCGGCGGCGTTTGTTGCCGCGGGTTTTGTCCTGCTCGTAGTGCTTCAGGTTTTTGTAGTCGGGCGCTTCGCCGGGCCGCTCGCCGTACTTCGGCTTGTCGGCGCGGTTGTCGAGCACGGGCCGGGCCGGGCGGGGCTTGTCGGCGCTGGCCCCATAGCCGGTGCCCGAGCGGCGCACGCCGCGCTCCTGCTCTTTCAGGGCCTCGCGGCGCTCGGCAAAGCTGCCGGGGGCCGGGGTCCATTTTTCGCCGGACGCGCGCTTTTCGTAGCTGCCGGGGCGCTCGCCGGTGCTGCGACCGGTCGGCGCGCCATCGCGGCGGCCAAAAGCCCCGGGCGTAAACTTCCGGCCAAAAGCCGCCTGGTCGGCGCGGTAGTCGGCATTGCCGGCTTCGGCGCGCTCAGTATTATTAAAAGTCCGGCGCTCGTCACGTTCGCCTCGTTCCTCGCGGGGTTGCGGCGGGTTGGCCTCAAACGGCCGGGCCGCCCGGATGGGCCGGTTCGGGCCGCGCTCCTCACTCCGCTCCGCCCCGCGCTCGAAGCCTTCGGTTTCGCGGGGGGTGCTGCGGCCGAAGCTGCCGCCGGGTCGTGGGGCGCGCTCCTCAGCCGATTCGTTCGGGTTGGCTTTCAGAAATTTGCGGTTGCGCTCGCCGGGCTGGCCGCGCGGCACGGCCTTTTCGCCATCGCGGCGGTAAGGCTGGCCCGACCAGTTTTCCTTGGGCTGGTACTCACGGATGGGCCGGGTATCGGCGGCTGGGCCACGCTCACTGCGGTCGCGGTCGCCAAAGATGGGGCGCTCGGGGCGCTCGGCGCTACGGCCGTAGCTGGTGCCGGTGCGTTGCTCCTTGCCCCCGCGGGGCTGAGCTGACGCGGACCTTTGGCTGTCATCACGCCGCTCCCAGGGCCGGTCGTTGCCGAAGGGCCTACCGCCCCCAGCCGCGCTACCACCGAAGCTTTTACTGCCGCCGTAGGGGCGCTTCTCGCCACCTTCGCCAAACTTTTTGCCCCCGAACCCGCTGCCGCCGGCCGGCCGGCCAAACGCGCCGTTCGAGGGGCGGCCGAAGGCACCGTTGCTGGCCGGGCGGCCGTTGCCATACGCCGGGCGGGCGCCATTGCGCGGGCCCCGCTCGCGGTCGGAGCCGCCGCGCTCGCTGCTAGGGCGAGCGGCGCTGTTGCCGAAGCTTCCCGGTCCGCCGGTGTTGCGGCCGCCGCGACGGTCCGCTTTGTCTTCTGAAAAGTGTTTCTTACCCATGGGGAGAAATAGTTGCGTGCCGTATCGCTACGGTACTGGTTTATAAAAACGAATCGGTACCGGGCCGTCCGTGGTCAGAAGCGTGGAACGCAAGTCGTTCCAAAATGATTCTGACCACCGGTGGCCCGGTACCGATAGCTGACTCGGCGCGGGATTAATCGCGACGGGCCATTTTGGCTTCGATGGAATGCTGGGTGTGAGGGACGGCCCGCAGGCGCTCCTTCGGAATGAGCTTACCCGTGCCGATGCAAACACCGTAAGTGCCGTTCTTGATGCGAATCTGAGCATTTTCGAGCTGCTGGATAAACTTCATTTGGCGCGAGGCCAACTGGTTCATGCTCTCTTTCTCAGCGGTGTCGGCTCCGTCTTCGAGCACTTTGGCCGAGGAGGCCGTGGTGTCGGTACCAGAGTCGTTGCTACGGTTCAGGGTCTCCTTGATGAACGACAACTCCTTGCGGGCCGCCGTCAGCTTCTCCTGAATAATCTGGTCGAACTCATTCAAGTCTTCCCGCGAATAGCGAATGTTGTCGTCGTTCATTGAGTAGGTAAAAAGGAAATAAGAAGGAATGCAAGTGCGTAATGCGGCCCCAACGCCATCGGCTGCTAAAATGTTTGGCAGCATTTAAAATGCTTCAAACGCCTTTGACTTAGCTGCTATCTGTAGGTTTTGCGGGTGCAAATCTACGCCCTAGCCGGCGCTTTTCCCCGGAACGCTAAAAGCCCAGCATCTGAATGGCCGCCACGGCGGCTTCTACCCCTTTGTTGCCATGCTGGCCCCCAGCCCGGTCCCAGGCTTGCTCCAGCGTATTGGTAGTGACGAGCCCGAAGATGACCGGCTTGTTAAATTTTAGCCCCACCTGCGTGATGCCCTGCGCCACGGCGTGGCAGATGTAGTCGTCGTGTTTGGTTTCTCCCTGAATTACCACGCCCAGGCAGATAACGGCATCAATCTCGTCGTGCTGGGCCAGAAACTGCGCCCCCAGCGTCAACTCGAAGCTGCCGGGCACGGTATTGCGGAAGATATTGTCGGCCACCGCACCGTGCTTGAGCAGCGTTTCGTAGGCCCCGGCGCTCAGTACGTCGGTGATGTCGCGGTTCCACTCGGCCACCACCAAGCCGAATTTCTTCTCGCTGATGTCGATAAAAGTCGAGGCGTCGTATTCGCTCAGGTTTTGCAATGAAGTTGCCATGTCGATAGGTTGTTAAACGCCATCATCCTGAGCTTAGCGAAGGACCTTATCACAGTCGAACGAAAGCCGCTCGCGGGCAATAAGGTCCTTCGCTAGGCTCAGGATGACAGGGTTGGTTGATGCGCCGATTTAGTTTTCGAGCTTGGCCTTGTACTGGCGTGCCTCGGCTACCTCTTGCGCCGTGGGGTACTCGTTGATGATACGGTCGTAAGCTTTAACCGCGCCTTCGTTGTCCTTAGCCAGCTCGCGGGCGGTGCCTTCCTTCAGCAGGTAAGCGGGCGAGAAGTATTCGTTGGCGTTGTGGTCGGCGGCCTTGGCGTAGAGGTCGGCTGCTTCCTTGGTTTTGTTGAGTTCCAGCTGCGCATCGCCCATCAACGAGTAGGCGCGGCTCTGCACCAAATAGTCTTCCGAGCTAAAATCCTCGAGGTAGTCGAGCGCGGCTTTGTAGTCGCCTTTCTTCAGCGAGGCTACGCCGGCGTAGAAGTTGGCTAAGTTGCCGGCTTTTGAGTTACCGTATTCGTTGGCCACGGTTACCAGGCCGGGAGCCTTGCCGTCGCCTTTCAGGGCCTTGCTCAACGAGTCGGCCTCCCAGTTGTTTACGGCGCGGAACATGCTGCTCTGCGCTTTTGAGTCCTGCTGGTTGCGCCAGGTGTAGAAGCCGAAGCCGCCGACTACCGCCAACACCACCACGGCCAGAATACCGAGCAGCAGGTTGCGGTTGCTGCGCACGAAATCTTCGGTTTCAACCAAGCGGGCGGCCAAGGCATCCGGGTCTTCGAGCAGCGGGTTTTCAGCGGGCAGGTTTTCGGCCGGAGCCAGCGGGTCAACCGGTACGGGCTGGGTTACTTGCTTGCCCTGCAGGGCCTGCTGGCTTTTGCCAGAGTAGGGAATTTTCGACATTACGGAGGGTATTTCAGCAGCCGCCATTGGGCTGCGGGTGGGCCAGTGGCCCGGTTTAGGTTAGTCGTGAATGTAGGGATAGTCGGCCTGCACGTACACATCCTTGTACAGCTCGTTGGGTGTGGGGTAAGGCGAGTTCTCGGCGAAATCAACCGATGCCTGCACAGCGGCCTTGATGCGCTCATCAATCGCGGCCAAGCTTTCTTCGGTAGCAAAGCTGTTCGTGAGGATGGTGTGCCGCACCCCCTCGATGGCATCGCGGTGACGGTAGTCTTCCAGCTCTTCCTTGGTGCGGTACTTGGCCGGGTCGCTCATCGAGTGGCCCTTGTAGCGGTAGGTCTTGAATTCGAGCAGCGTGGGGCCTTCGCCGGCACGGGCGCGCTCGGCGGCGCGGGCCACGGCCTCGTGCACGTCTTCCACGCGCATGCCATTCACTGGCTCCGACGGCATGTCATAGCTCAAGCCGATTTTGTAGAGGTCCGTCACGTTCGACGTTCGGGCTACTGAGGTGCCCATGGCGTAGCCGTTGTTCTCAATCACGAAAATCACCGGCAGCTTCCACAGCATGGCCATGTTGAAGGCTTCGTGCAGCGCACCCTGGCGTACCGCTCCATCGCCCATCGAGCAGATGCAGAGTTTGCCAGTCTTGTTATACTTCTCGGCGAAAGCAATGCCCGCTCCCATCGGCACCTGGCCACCCACGATGCCGTGGCCGCCCATGAAGCCGACTTCCTTATCAAACATGTGCATCGAGCCACCCTTGCCTTTTGAGCAGCCGGTGGCTTTGGCGTACAGCTCGGCCATCACGGCATTGGGCGAGGTGCCCAGGGCCAGCGGGTGGGCGTGGTCGCGGTAGGCGGTGATGTACTTATCACCCTTCTCCAGCGCCGACACCTGCCCCGCTACGCAGGCCTCCTGCCCAATGTATAAGTGGCAGAAGCCTTTGATTTTTTGCTGCCCGTAGAGTTGCCCGGCTTTCTCCTCAAACTTGCGCATGAGCTGCATTTGCTCGTACCAGCTGAGATAGGCTTCCTTGCTGTATTTTAGCTGAGGCTGGGCCGGAGCGGGCTTACCGGAGGCGTTGGCCGTCGGGCGGTCGGTGCCGGGCAGCAGCGAATCAGGCTGGGCCACGGTAACCACCCCGTTGTCTGCACCCTTTCTTTTGGCAGCCGATTTGGCCTTACCATTCGCAGCCGGGGCCGCAGCGGCCTTCGCCAGCTTAGGGGCAGATGCCTTTGCAGCGGCTGTTTTTGTAGAAGCAGCTTTTACTTTCGTATCCGCCATAGCACGTTTAAAGAAAAGAAATATTTCGCGTTGGGAGGGCGAAATTACGTAAAACTGCTGGCAAATCCGCACCTTATGACTCTTGACTCCCTGCAGCTGCTTTTTTTTAAAAACTATGACGACGCGGCTCTTCGTCTTTCGCCTGGCCTCAATTGCTTCATCGGCGACAACGGCAGCGGCAAAACTAACCTGCTGGATGCCATTCACTACCTTTCCCTCACTAAAAGTGCCATCACTGCCTCCGATGCCCTGTGCATTAAGCAAGGAGCTGATTTCTTTGTAGTTAAAGGAGTTTTTAACAATGATTTGCCTGCTAGTCAGGAAGTTATTCAGGTAAGTCTTAGGCAGGGGCAAAAAAAGACCGTTACCCACGACAAGCAGGCCTATGAGCGCATGGCCGACCACATCGGCCGCTACCCCGCCGTCCTCATTTCTCCCTACGATACCGACCTCATTCGGCAGGGCAGTGAGGAGCGCCGCAAGTATTTCGACAGCCTCATGGCCCAGCTCGACCATGATTTTCTGGAGCTCCTGATTTCCTATAACGCCCTCCTGCGCCAGCGCAATGCTGTGCTCAAGCAGGGGGTCGGCTCCCACGGCTTCGACCGCGAGTACTTGCTGGCCCTCGATGAGCAGCTCGCCCCCATTGGGCAGCAGCTCACCCAACTTCGGGAGGCTTTCCTGGCGGAGTATTCGCCCATCTTTCAGCAGCACTACCAGCAGCTGGCCGATGGGCGCGAGCAAGTCACGCTCACCTACAAGAGTCAATTGCTGGATTCCGACTTCGCTCAAATGTTGCGCTTGAACGAGCGGCGCGACTTCATGATGCAACGCAGCACCACCGGTTCCCACCGCGACGACTTCGTGTTTTTGATGGATGGTATGCCGGTGAAATCGCACGGCTCCCAGGGCCAGCAGAAATCCTTTGCCATTGCCCTCAAGCTGGCGCAGTTCGAGCTACTGGCGTTGAAGCAACTGCATAAGCCTTTGCTCCTACTCGATGACATTTTCGACCGCCTCGACGACAAACGCATTGCCCGCTTGCTGGAGCTGGTAGCCAACGAAACCTTCGGGCAAGTTTTCCTCACCGACACCAATTTGGAGCGCACCGACCAGGCGCTTTCCCGCGTCACCATTCCCATCCGTCGCTTCCGGGTTGAGACGGGGACAGTGGCCGCCGTTTAGCTTTCGTGGCAGCATTTATAGCTGATGCGCTACCCCTTTTGGCCAAGCCCTCCCCTACCTTTGTTAGGTGTTCCGAGCCTCATTCTTTTCTGGCTCCCTCTTCCCTCTCGCCGTGAAAAAACCTTCCGCCTCCAGCCGTTCCGGCGATGTGATTGCCTTGAAAGAAGGTCTTGAGGCATTGGTTCGCGCTTACCGTCTGCAGGGCAAGCTCAATGAAGTGACGGTGGTTTCCAGCTGGGAGCGGGTGATGGGAAAAGCAGTTGCGCTCAAGACTCAGGAGGTTTATGTCAATAAAGGCCGGCTCTTCGTTCGCCTTACCTCGGCCCCTTTGAAGCATGAGTTGCTGATGGCCAAAACAAGGGTTGCTGAACTCATCAATGCTGAAGTGGGAGAAGCGGTAGTAAAAGAAGTGGTCTTCTTATAGCCTGTCAGTTTAATCCGGCTTCTTTCAGAGCCAGGGCTCTGTACCCAGAGCATCTGTGGATTTAGTGTACAGGCAACCTATTGATGGTAGGGGGCGAATCTTTCCCATCATCCACTAATTCTTAAACCGCGCCCAAGGCTTCCACATTCCAGGAATTCTTAGGCTGGTCCGGATTGTTTATCCGTGGATGGTTGTCCCCTTGTGCCCATTCTGCCCGGCTACTACGTTTTTAGGGTTCCGTGGCACAATCTAGAATTGCCACCCCGCTCCTCCTTTGTATTTCGTGCCTTAAGCAAATATGGGCAGGTAGCGCCCGGGTTTTGGTTTCCAGAGTTTCGCTGTTTGCTGATTTTATCTAATCTTATTGAACCAGGTTAAGAACTTCTTGCGAGTGTGTCCCTGGTTCAGGCTTTGCTTCTGTATTTGTAGCTTCCCCTGTAGCTTCACTCGATTCTGGTTCGTTCCCAGTGCCTTGCTTGGGTATAGTGTCCACGGGCTTCCCTCTCGACGTGTACAAGCAAAACAAAAATGTTTCACGTGGAACAATTATGTCACCGTGGACCATACACCTTCAAGAGAAGTTCGTTGTATGCCTCAAGTAAGGCTATGTACTTTGTTTGAAGCACTAAAAGCTGCCGAGAAGGGTCAGCATCAGCCACAGAAGGTGTAATACGTTCGGATGTAACACGATTTGTAACGTGTTGGGAGGGCGTTACACGAGCGGAGGTTGTTACAAATGACAAAGTAGATTGTTGCAGTGATGTAAAGTCGTTAGAAAAGTCGTGATTGATGATTACGCCTATTTTCTTTACAAAGTTGTAATCAACTGTTTCCTCCTTGAATTTACGGTAGATGGTAGGACGCGTAATTCCTAGCTCATCGACGATGCGCGTAATGGAAATACCGCTGTTTTTAATGGCTTCCTGAAGGATTTCGCCCTGATGTGGCATAGGGAATATTTTAGCGTTACGCTGATGCAAATATGTCCAAGATGTATTTATGAAACAAGTTTGTCAAGAGATATTTATTACATGCGCTAGCAGTGTAAACTATGATTACAACCAATGGCGCTGTAAAATGTATCTGTAAAGAGTGTATCATATTTACAGATATGGGTTACATTACAGAACACCATTACAGACAGTGTTACAATGGAATTGACTCAATAAGCTACCCCCTAAGAGACAGAACCAAGCTTTGTACTAAGCAAGTTGCCGCAAATACTCCAGAAGCCGGTCGGGGTAATCCGTTGTAATTCCATCCACGCCGAGGCGCAGCAGGCGTTGCACATCAGAAGTTTCGTTTACAGTCCAAGGAACGAGCTTCAGGTTGGGATAGATAGCGCGTAAGGCCTCAACGGCGACGGCTGATACAGTAAGGTGGTTGGGGCCGAACGTTGTCGGCGTAAAGCCCAACTGCTGCAGGCTGGGTAGCCAGGCCTGCTCCTGCTCTATTAGCAAGCAGGTAGCAAGCGCGGGCTGCAGATGAGTAGCCAGCCGCAGAATACGCGGGTCGAAGCAAAGCAGCGTGGAACGCGCCGCTACCGCTGCCGCATTTATTTCGGCCAGCACCAGGGGTAAGAAATCCTCGGGCATAGGATGGTAAAGGTTGTCACCATCAGGCAGGCTTTTTACCTCAATAGAATAATTGACCGGAGTGCGTCCCATTTCAAAGCTGGCAGCTTCGACAGCAGCCAACACTTCACCCAGCAAGGGCTTCACGGCAGCTTGCGAAAGCTGCTGCGGAAAATCCGGATGTCGGACCTGACCGCAATCGCATTGCCTGATGAGCGCATAAGGCATGTGGTAGAGGTTGAATCGCGAAGCAGTAGTAAGGGACAGCGCTTCGCCGGCTGGCCCCCGACAAATGAGCGGGTTCAGCCAGGGCTCATGCGATACCACTACCTGGAGGTCAGCTGAGATAACGACATCAAGTTCGAGAACATCAACGCCAAGGGCCAGGGCGTGCAGGAAGGCCGGCAAGGTATTCTCGGGCAGCAGGCCCCGGCAGCCCCGGTGCCCGTGCACCTCGGGCCAACGGAAAAGGGAAGAAAGGGAGATATTCATTGCTAACAGCTCAAACTGGGGATTAAATGGCAGGGTGTACGGCCCGGATAAAGCGGGGGCTACCCATCTCGGCTCATAGGCAAGTGAAGTGCCGGTAGCAGGCGCTTGAAACGAAGGGGAAAGGGGTAATTTTACACCTCAACCCATTGTCCAACTTCTATGAAAAAACTCCTTCTGTTTGTGCTTCTCCTCGCGGTGCTAGGCGGCGGCTACTTCTACTACCGCAATCTGAAGAATGGCCCGAGTGGGGCACTGGTATCGGCCGCCGCCGCCGTGCAGGCCCACGACATGACAGCTTTTGAAAAGTACGTCGACGTGAGCAGCGTAACCGGCCACTTAGTGGATGACGTAACCCAGCAGAGCGCAACCCTCACTTCGCTGATGCCTGGGGGTGGGCTCGTCATGGGTGGGGCCATGCGCCTGCTGAAGCCCGCGTTGGCTAAAGCGGCCCACAACGAAGTGCAACGCTACGTCGAAACTGGTTCGCTGGAAGCTGCCGCTGCCGCCGCGCCGAAGCGCCTCGTGAACATCTCGCTGACTGGGCTGGCCAGCAAAGTAGTGAGCCCTGACAGCGAGTTTAAGGGCGTGAAGTACACCCGCGAGGAAGGTGATAATGCCTTCGTGGGACTGGAAGTATCGCAGCCCCGCTACGACACCACCATGATAGTAGAGGTGAAGATGCGCCGCCAGGGCGACCACTGGCGGATGACCCAGATTACGAACAGCGCTGAACTGCTGCGCGGGGTAGCCCGGCTGGAGAAGAAGCGGCTCCTGAATTAGCATTTCGGTCCAAAAAAAACACCCTGGTTCACGTGTGAACAAGGGTGTTTTTTTTGGACCGAAATGCTAAACTGCTTTTTGGCTCGTTCTACCAGAAACCAGATAGTAGAGAATTAACCCTAAAGGAACCAATACTACAATCGTCCAAATGAGTTTTCTCAACATACCCCACGGCTGTTTGAAGATATCAATAATGGCAAACACCGCTATTATATAATACAGTAAAGCACCAATGCTCATTGCACCGTTGTCCTTGTAAAGAGAGGGACGGCTACACGAGACCAGCAGTGAAGTGGTGAGCAGGCCGAGCACCACGGCCTGCGAAGGAATACGGTTATGAAGGGAAGAGAGCAGCTGCATTTCAGGTTGGTTTAGGTGAGTATAGGGGCCTGTACGCTAACCTGCGCGATATAGATATGGCAAAAGGGTAGATATTAGAGTCATTTGACTGAAAATCAAATGATTGATTGAATAAATAGCTGGATTTGGCGAATGAACTCCATGCCGGCGGCCGGCATGAACAGCAGCGTGAACACCACGCCGTAGATGGCCCCGTAGAAGTGGGCATCGTGGTTGATATTGTCGCCCCGGCGGCGGCCCTGGTAGTAGGAATAGGCCAGGTAGAGAAAGCCGAAAATGAAGCCGGGAATGCCCACCGGGATAAACATCATGTAGATTTTATTCAGCGGCGAATAGATGACGCCGGCGAAGAGCACCGAGGCCACGCCGCCCGAAGCACCGAGGCTGCCATAGCTGCGGTCGTCGCGGTGGCGGAAGTAGGTAGGAATATCCGACACCACGATGCCGCCCAGGTAGAGCAGCAGGAAACGCCAGATACCACCCGTAGCCCCGAAGCCGTCCATGCCGGGCGCGGCGGTGCCGTTGGCCAGCACGCTCAGCACGAGGCCGCCAAAGGAGTAGAAGGCTATCATGTTGAAGAGCAAGTGGGCCCAGTCGGCATGGAGGAAGCCGGACGTGAGGAAGCGATACCACTGGCGGTTGTCGCGGGCCATGATGTACGGGCGGAGTATCCAGGACTCCAGGAGGTCGTGGTTCGACCAAGCGTAGGCGGAAACGAGGACCGTGAGGCCGACGAGTATCAGGATGGGATTAAACACGGGATATGGGGGTTTCTGGTTTCTGGTTGCTGGTTTCTGGTTGTTGCTGCTGGCAAGGCTGGCCGCCAACCAGAAACCAGCAACCGGAAACCAGAAACTAGCTTTCGCGGTCCATTAGCTGGAGGGCAAGGTGGTGCAGGGGCTCCTTGCGCCCGGCGGGGGCCGCTACGCGCTCCAGATGCTGCAGCGCATCCTGGAAGTAGGAGTTGATGAGCGCCTCCGTCTGGGGGCGAATTTCGAGCTCATCGTAGATGGCGCGCACGGCCTGGACTTTGGCATCGGCATCGGGCACGGGCTGGCCGATGTGCCGAGCCAAAATGACTTGCTGGGCGGCACTGGCCTGCGCCTGGGCGGAGAGCAAGAGGAAGGTTTTCTTGTCGGAAATAATGTCGCCGCCCACGCGCTTGCCGAAAGTGACGGTGTCGCCGTACACGTCGAGCAGGTCGTCGCGCAGCTGAAAGGCCAGGCCAATGTCGGTGCCGAACTGGCGCAGGTGCTCAGCATCGGCTTCGGAGGCGCCGGCGAGGCGGGCGCCCAGCTCCAGGCAGAAGCCGAGGAGGACGGCTGTTTTTAGGCGAATCATGTCCAGGTACTGGGGGATGCTGACCTGGGGCTCGGTCTCGAAATTCATGTCCCACTGCTGGCCTTCGCAGACCTCGGCGGCCGTCTGGCTGAAGCGGGCCAGGATGCGTGGAAGTAGCTCTGGCTGCACTTCCAGGAACAGCTCGTAGGCGCGCACGAGCATCACATCGCCGGAGAGGATGGCAACGTTGGGATTCCACTTCTCGTGCACGGTGGCCTGGCCCCGACGCAGCGGAGCTTGGTCCATGAGGTCGTCATGGAGCAGGGTAAAGTTGTGGAAGACTTCGGTGGCCAGAGCGGGCTTAAGGATGCCGCTGAACTCGTCGGTGAAGAGGTGGGCCCCGAGCAGCGTGAGCAGCGGGCGGATGCGCTTGCCGCCCAGGCCCATGATGTAGCGGATGGGGGCGTAAAGGGTTTCCGGGGCCTGCCCATAATCGAGCTGGGCGAGAGCGGCAGTGATGCTAGCGGGGAAGTCGGCTGGGGTCATAGGTGGTGCAAAGAACGGGGGCGGCTGTCATTGCGAGTGGAACGCAGCGGAACGCGGCAATCCGTCCTCTCAAAGCCAGACACCTGATAAAGCGCCAAGCCCCGATTCTGGTTAAAACCGGGGCTTGGTTTTGCTTGAAAAACTACCAGATTTCACATCAATGCCGCTTCGGCTTCTACGCGAACTGAGGATAGATGCCCGCAATTATGGCCGGGTTTTGCAAGGCCAGCTCAAAGCTGGTGTGAGCAAAAGGGTCTTTCTCCGAATCAGGTCGGTTGGCCTCATTGTGCGTTGCAGCTCGCACAATTCCACCGAACACACGGTCTCGTATCAGTGCTGCATCGTCTGAAGAAAAACCGAATGCAGAAATCAACCCGCTCTCGTTTTCATCATCGGAAGTGCCTTGAAGCGTCTGCCGAATCACGAAATCGGTAATGCCTTCTACTGTATGATTTGGAGGAAGTGGAACTGTCATATCATCGGTCCATCCTTCTGGTATCTCGCTCATAATAGAAGCCGTCGCTGGTTTAAGAGAATCACATCTCAAGGTTGGTCGCTCAGAGAGGACGGATTGCTTCGTCGAGCCTCCTCGCAATGACAGGGCGGGACCTACCGGCGCTTGCCCTTGAAGCCGCCACCGCCCTTGCTGCCGCCTTTGCTATCGTGGTCGCGGTAGCCGCGGGGGGCACCACCGCCACGGGTTTTACGCTCCTCGGCTTCGCGCTTTTTCACGAAGTCAGGACGGTTATCGACCAACTCGAAGTCGATGGTGCGGTCGAGCAGGTTGGCGGATTTCACGACCACCATCATCTCGTCGCCGAACTGGATGATGCGCCTGGTGCGGCGGCCCACGATGCGGTAGTTGTCCTTGTCAAGTTCGAACTCGTCGCCGGGAATGTCGCTCAGGCGCACCATGCCCTCGCACTTGTTCTCCTCGATTTCGATGTACATGCCGCGCTCGGTGAGGCCCGACACGACGCCCTTGAAAGTGTTGCCGATTTCATTGGCCATGAACTCTACTTGCTTGAATTTGATGCTGGCGCGCTCGGCGTTGGCCGCCAGCTTTTCGCGGGCCGAGGAGTGTTTGCACTCTTCTTCCACGGGCTCGACGGGCACGTTCTTGCCGCCGAGCAGGTAGTGCTCGAGCAGGCGGTGGGCCATCATGTCCGGGTAGCGGCGGATGGGCGAGGTGAAGTGCGAGTAGTGCTCGAAGGCCAGGCCAAAGTGGCCGAGCGGCTCGGTGGTGTAGATGGCCTTGCTCATGGTGCGAATGGCCAGGCCCTGGAGCACGTTCTGTTCGGGCTTGCCCATCACCTCCGAGCTGAGGTTGTTGAGCTCGGTGCTGATTTTCTTCGGGTTTTCGAGCTTGAGCTTGTAGCCGAATTTCTGGGCGAAGAGGGCGAAGGTTTGCAGGCGTTCGGGCTCGGGCGCGTCGTGGGTGCGGTACACCATGGTGAAGCGCGGCTTGGTCTTTTTGAGGTTGAACACGAACTCGGCCACCTTGCGGTTGGCCAGCAGCATGAACTCCTCAATCATCTTGTGGGCATCCTTGCGCTCCTTCACGTACACGCCAAGGGGCTTGCCGTTGGCGTCGAGCCGGAACTTCACCTCCTGGGTTTCGAAGGTGATGGCCCCCTGCTTAAAGCGCAGCGCACAGAGCTTATGCGCCATGTCGTTGAGCACGTTTATCTCGGTGGCGTAGTCGCCCTCCTTGCTTTCGATGCGCTCCTGCGCATCCTCGTAGCTGAAACGACGGTCGGAGTGAATGATGGTTTTGCCGAACCACGACTCGTAGAGCTTGCCGGCTTCGTCGAGCTCGAATACGGCCGAAAAGGTCAGCTTGTCTTCGTTGGGCCGCAGCGAGCAGAGGCCGTTGCTGAGGCGCTCGGGCAGCATCGGAATCACGCGGTCGACGAGGTAAACCGAGGTGGCGCGGTGCTTGCCCTCGCGCTCGAGCTCGGTGCCGGGGCGCACGTAGTGGGTCACGTCGGCGATGTGCACGCCGACTTCCCAGTGCCCGTTGCCGAGCTGGCGAATGCTGAGGGCGTCATCGAAATCCTTGGCATCGGCCGGGTCGATAGTGAAAGTGGTGATGTTGCGGAAGTCGCGGCGACGGGCAATTTCATCCTGGGCAATGACCTCGCTGATGCCTTCTGATTCCTCCTGCACTTCCTCGGGAAATTCAAACGGCAAGCCGAACTCGGCCATGATGGCATTTATCTCGGCCTCGTTGCCGCCGGCCGCGCCGAAATTGCGGATGACCTCGCCCACCGGCTGCCGGCTGCTGTCCTCCGGAAACTCGTTAATTCGGACCAGCACCTTGTCGCCGTTGCGCGACTCGTGCAGCAGATGCGGCGGCACAAACACGTCGAAATACACCTTGCGGTTATCCGGTTTCACGAAGCCGAGCGTACCCTGAATCTGAATGCGGCCCACGATTTCGGGGCGCACGCGCTTGAGCACTTCCACCACGTCGCCCATCGGCCGGCCATCGCGGGAGCCGCTGCGCAGGCGCACCCGCACCACGTCGCCCTGCAGCGCAAACTTGAGCTGGTCGGTGAACACGCGAATATCGTCGCCATCCACGCCCTCGGGCACCACGAAAGCGAAGTTGGGCGTGGCCAAATCGACGGTGCCAATGACGGTGTTCGACGGGGCGCGCTCGGGGCGGTCGTCGCCGTCGACGTAATCGAAGCCGGCGGCGCGGCGGCGGTGCACGATGGGGTCCTGGCCGAACTCGGCCTGCACCGACCGGTTACGGGGCGGCGCGACGGGCAAGGGCACTTTTTTGGGCGATTTTCGGGCGCTGGACGGCATCAAAGCTGCCGCCACAGCATCCGTGTCGGCGAGGCGGTACTCGTCGTTCTGGAGCAGCGTAATCAGGCCGTTCTTGCGAAGCACCTTGATGTGGGCGAAGATTTCCTCGCGCTGGCCCTTGGTGGTAACGCCGAGGCGGCGCGAGAGTTGGCGGTAGGCCAGCACCTTGGTGGGGTTTTCGGCGAAGACGCGCAGGACCTGGTCCTGGGTGATGGCCGTGGGCTCGGGCTTTTCGCGCTTGGCGCGGGGAGCCCGGGAGTTTTCGGGGGTATTCATGTAAAAAGTGGGCCGCCGAAAAATTGATTGGTCGCAGGCGGCGAGAGCGGAAAAATGAATGGCTGGCTGAGCCGCGCCGTTTAGTGTAACGCGGGCCGAGCCGGGAGGTTATAGCGTGGACGCTGGGAGTCCGCGAATGGTTGAGATTGACGCAGTGGCGTCCAGCAGTTGGGGCTTCGTCAGCGGCATCTGGTAGCGCAAGGTATTGAGGCAGGCCCAGAGTAGCGTGAATTCTGTCGTTCGCGCCCTTGTGCCGATGGGTAATCGTTTGGGCATCGTTCACACGCGCGGACTCACAGAGTCCATGCTACAGCTTACGCCCTACTGGCCACGGCCGCCTTGATGTCGGCCAAGCTATCCTTGGGGATGGCGGCCAGCAAGCTCTGGGTGTACTTGTGCTGCGGGGCGGCGTAGATAGCGGCGGCCGGGCCGCTCTCCACGATGCGCCCCTGGTGCATGACCAGCAGCCGGTCGCTCATAAACCGGGCCACCGACAGGTCGTGGGTGATGAACAGATAGGTGATGTCGAACTCGCGCTTGAGGTCGTTGAGCAGGTTGAGCACCTGCGCCTGCACCGAGACGTCGAGGGCCGAAACCGACTCGTCGCAGACAATCAATTTGGGCTGCAGGGCCAGCGCCCGGGCAATGCAAATGCGCTGCCGCTGCCCGCCGCTGAACTCGTGCGGGTAGCGCTGGAAGTGCTCGTCGCGCAGGCCCACGGTGCGCAGCAGCTCCAGGGCTTTCGCCTTTTGCTGCGGGCGGGTACCGCCCACGTTGTGCACGCGCATGGGCTCCCAAATGGCTTCGCCCACGGTTAGCATGGGGTTGAGGGCGGCGTAAGGGTCCTGGAAAACCAGCTGGAACTCGCGGCGGCGGCGGCGGAGGTCGCCGCTCGATAGCTTCGCCAAATCAGTGCCTTCAAACAGGATGCTGCCGGCGGTGGGCTCGGTGAGGCGGAGCAGGGCGCGGCCGAGGGTTGTTTTGCCGCAGCCCGACTCGCCCACGAGGCCGATGGTTTCGCCGGGGTAGAGCGTGAAGCTGACATCATCGACCGCCCGCACGTAATCGGTGGCGCGGCGGAAGAAGCCCTTGCGCTGGGGGAAGTAGACCTGGAGGTTTTTTACTTCCAACAACGGCGCGGCCGCAACTCCCCCCTCTGACCCCCTCTCCAAAAAAGAGGGGACACCGGTTCGTGAAGTCGATTGGTCGGCCGAATTCGCTAAGAGTATTCCCGGTGTCCCCCCTTTTTTGGAGAGGGGGTCAGGGGGGGCGGTGAACGCTTGCGGGGTCCCGGCTTCCGGCGCATCTCCTGCCCGTGGAACGTCCAAACCTCCATGTTCCACGGGAAACGTTTTGGTGGTTCCGGAATTATCCCGTAACTGCTGAGCCTCTATTCCAGGCGATGAATCCATAAGCGCCTCATTCTCCAAGGCAAGCACCGGCGCGGGCTGGGCGAAGAGCTGGCCGCTGGCATCTTCGCCCATGAAATCGGCTACTACGGGCAGCCGTTTTTTGCCCACCGAGAGGCGCGGCCGACACGCCAACAGGCCTTTTGTGTACGGATGTTGCGGATTAGAAAAAATATCCAGTACCCTCCCCTGCTCCACCACGCGGCCCCGGTACATCACCAGAATGCGGTCGGCGATTTCGGCCACCACGCCGAGGTCGTGGGTGATGAATAGTACCGCCGTGTTGCGCTCGCGACGCAGGTCGTCGATGAGGCGCAGCATGCGGGCCTGCACGGTCACGTCGAGGGCCGTGGTGGGCTCGTCGGCGATGAGCAGGGCCGGGCGGCAGGCCATGGCCATGGCAATCATGACGCGCTGCTTCTGGCCGCCCGAGATTTCATGCGGGTAGCTGCCGAAAATGGCTTCGGGGCGCGGCAGCTGCGCCTCGGTGAACAGCTCGATGGTGCGGGCCTTGGCGGCGGGCCCGTCGAGGTCGGTGTGGAGGCGCAGGGCTTCCACCACCTGGCTGCCGCAGGTGTACACGGGGTTCAGCGAGGTCATCGGCTCCTGGAAAATCATGCCGATGTCGTTGCCGCGCACCTGGCGCAGCTCGGTTTCGGAGAGCTTCAGCAGGTCGGTCTGGCCCAGCTTTTCGGACTGGAAGATGGCCTGGCCGCTGGCAATGCGGCCGGGCGGCATAGCAATCAGCCCCAGCAGCGCCAGCGAGGTCACGGATTTGCCCGAGCCCGACTCCCCCACAATGGCCAGCGTTTCGCCCCGGTTCAGCTCAAACGACACGTTGTCGACGGCCCGCACGTCGCCGCGGTGGCTGGAGAAGTCAATGGTGAGGTTGGAAACGGTGAGCAGCGGGTTGGGCACGGGTGGATTATGGGTGGCGGTTTGGGGTTGTTTTGGTACGCAAGAACGTCAAGCTTTATCGCTCGATTTGTCTAAACCCCACTTATCACTCCATCTATCCCAATAGCTTTTGCAGATTTCACCAAGCCTTTCAGGTGTTAAAACCGTTTTGCCTTGGTCGTAGACTTTTACCGTGGCGCAGTCAATTACTAAGCTCCCGCCGCAGTAATCAAATTTTGTATCGTGCTGATTGCATACCACAACGATTTTGCCTTCCTTTATTTCTGCGGAAAGGATTTCAAGTTCTGCTGCGAAAATGTCTTTCAGCTGCTCTAGTTTCTGCCCAGGCAAATCAGCAGGATTCGGCCAGGTTAATAGGAACAACTCTTTGACTTCGCACAATTCGACATAAAACCGGTCAAATGACGGGTCAATGAGTTCAGCCAAATACTGACATTCAACCGTCAACGTCAAAGAAGTAAGGTCACCGTTCCAAGATGAAATAGTGCCATCGTGAAGAATTGAGAATACGTCTCTAACTTCTTCAACTGCTGTCATTTCAGGTTCATTCATAACGGCATCATTTACTAATGCGGTAGAGATGCTTCGACTGCGCTCAGCATGACCGTTCTGGAGTGTTATGTTCTACGATTCCCGTTCTGCCGCCCGGCCCCTCCCCTGCTACCCCAGATTCTCGGCATCGGCAGCTACTAGCGGCTGGGGCTCATTGGAAGCGGCGGCGGGCTGCGATTCGTTGAAAAAGCGGCTCTGGTTGAGCAGAATCAGCACCACGCCGATGAAGATGGACGAATCGGCGATGTTGAAGATGGGGAAGCCGCCGCTGTAGGAGCCGCCGATGAGGGGCCAGGATTTGGGGAAATACCCCACGTACAGCGGCACGTAAATCATGTCGATGACCTGGCCATAGAACCAGCGCGTGGGCGAGGCGACAGGGGCATTATTGTAGATAATTCCGTAGAAAATCGAGTCGATGAGGTTGCCGAGCGCGCCGCCTAGAATCAGGGCCATGCAGGCGATGTAGCCGGCCGCCACGCGCTGCCGGCATAGGCGGATGATGTAGTACACCAACCCCACCACCGCGAGGCTGCGGAAGGCTGTGAGCACCAGCTTGCCGTAGGGCGCGGGCAGCTGCGCACCGAAGGCCATGCCGGGGTTCAGCGTGTAATTCAGCTTGGCAAACTGGCCAAGCACGGGGATTTCGCCGGCCGAACCGGGCTGCATGTAGGTGTGCACGGCCCACTTCGAGAGCTGGTCGAGCACGATGATAAGCAGGGCCAGCAGGAAGAATTTGGCGGCGGAATGCGGGCGGGTGGCGCGGGTTGGGTGCATTGGGGGATGGGATGGCGGTGCAAAGAACGGTGCGGAAATGCCCTCCGCGTGCGCCTCATCCCCTAGCCCCTTCTCCG
>JANXMN010000394.1 GCA_025354605.1 Hymenobacter sp.
AAAGACCAACCCAATGGGGACGAGAATTTTATTCTGGAATAGCCCACTTATAGTGGTTGTCTTTCAGTCGGCTTTAGCCGAAACCAGCGAATTTCATTCGCAAAGCAAACCTATGGACTTTCAGTCCATAGTCGTTTAGTACAATGCCGGCACCCCGGCCGCGCCGGCCTGGACGCGGCTGAACACCGGCGTCGCGCCCGCCGGTACCGACTGGAGCCTGAGCGGCAACACCGCCACCGACTCGACGGCCAACTACCTGGGCACGACAGATGTGCAACCCATTCGGCTGGGCATCAACGGCCAAGAGCAAGCCCGCCTGCACACCAACGGGGCCTTCTGGCTGGGCGGCGCGCCAATTGGCTCGCCTTCGTTCCCCGATAACCAACTGCTCATTGGCTACCAGGCGGGCAAGAAGCTGCCCGGCACTTCCTTCAACAACCAGTTTGTGGGCTACCAGGCCGGGCTGAAGGCCACGGGCAACTTCAACCAGTTCACCGGTTTTCAAGCCGGCCGGAACACCACCACCGGGGAAGAAAACTACTTCAGCGGAATGCGGGCTGGCTTTACTAACACCACCGGCGGCCAAAACTATTTCGTGGGCTTCCAGGCGGGTATAGCCAACACTACGGCTTCGGGCAACCACTTTGAAGGCTACCGGGCCGGGCAAGCCAACACCACCGGCGACGAAAACCACTTCAGCGGCTACAACGCCGGGCGCAGCACCACCACCGGCTACCGCAACCTGATGGTGGGCTTCCGGGCCGGCTACGCCAACACTACGGGCCGGGGCAACATCTTTCTGGGGGCCAATGCCGGCCGGCGCAACACCACCGGCGAAAGCAACATCGCCGTGGGCCACGGCGCGCTGGCCGGCAGCACCGCTGCCTACGCCAACGTGGCCATCGGCGACTCGGCGGCCAACAAGCTCACCACCGGCACCGGCAACGTGTTCGTGGGCGACGTGGCCGGCCAGAACGCCACCACCGCCGACGGCACCGTGGCCGTGGGCCGCTTCGCGGGCAGCGCCCTCACCACCGGCGACGCCAACACCTTTGTGGGCGAGCAGGCGGGCAGCGCCACCACCACCGGGGGCGACAACGTGTTTGTGGGCTACCAGACCGGCAACAGCAACACCGCCAGCGGCAACACCATTGTGGGGGCCAACGCGGGCGTGGACAACACCACCGGCGCGCGCAACGTGTTCATGGGCTATTTTGCCGGCAACAACAACCTCACCGGCGGCTCCAACACGTTCCTGGGCTACGAGTCGGGGTTGAACAGCACCGCCAGTGACAACCACTTCGTGGGCTACCAAGCCGGCCGGGCCAACACCACCGGCTCCCAGAACACGCTTGAAGGCAACCAGGCGGGCGCGGTCAACACCACGGGCAGCAGCAACACCTTCGTGGGCTACCATGTGGGCGACGCCAACACCACGGGCAGCCACAACACCCTGGTGGGCTCCGACGCGGGCGGCGGCGTCACCACCGGGGGCGACAACACCATCGTGGGCGAGCGGGCCGGGCTTTCGGTGACCACCGGCAGCAGCAACGTAATACTCGGAGCCCAGGCCGGCCGCCAGAGCACCACCGGCGGCAACAACGTATTTGTGGGCATGACGGCGGGCGTGAGCAACACCAGCGGCCAAAAAAACACCTTCCTCGGCGGCAGCGCGGGCAATGCCAACGATACGGGCAGCTCCAATACCTACGTGGGCTATGATGCCGGCGGGCAGGCCGACAACCAGACCGGCAACGTGTACCTGGGCCAGGAAGCGGGCCGCGAAGCCCCCGGCAGCTCCAACGTGAAGGTGGGCTACCAGGCCGGCAAAGGCCCCGGCTACTTCCCCGCCCCCGCCGCCGACCAGGTGACGCTGGTGGGTTACCAGGCCGGCCAAAAAAACACCCAGGACTACCTCGTGGCCCTCGGCTACCAGGCGGGCTTCGCCAACACCGGCACCAACAACCAGTTTGTGGGTTACCAGGCCGGGCTGGCCAATACCTCGGGCTTCAACAACTACTTCAGCGGCTACCTCGCCGGCAGCGCCAACACCACGGCCAGCCGCAACCACTTCGTGGGCTACCAGGCCGGCAAGGCCAACACCACCGGCACCGGCAACCACTTCGACGGTTTTGAGGCCGGCTTTGCCAGCAACATTGGCAGCGACAACACCTTTGTGGGCAACCTGGCCGGCCTGGCTAATACCAACGGCGACCACAATACCTTCGTGGGCCGGCTGGCCGGCAGCAGCAGCAACTACGCCAATAATAACACGGCCTTCGGCTACAACGCCGGGTCCACGGCCGTAGGCAGCAGCCAAAATACCTTGCTCGGCAGCGGGGCCGACATCGCCAACGACAACGTGGGCAACGCCATCGCCATCGGCTACAACGCCATCGTGGGCAGCAGCAGCACGATGGCCTTTGGCAACTTCAACATGCAGCAGTGGGTGTTCGGGCGCAGCACAGCCGGCAGCATCAACTATGCCCTGCAAGTGGGCGACCCCAGCATGAACGTAAACGGCAACGGGGCCTACCTCACCCGGGGCGGCGTCTGGACCAACGTATCCGACATCAATCTTAAGGAGAACATCCAGCCCGTGGAAGGCTCCCAGGTGCTGGGCCTTATCCGCCAGCTGCCCCTCAGCCGCTGGGCCTACAAGGGCACCAACGGCGAAACCCACCTCGGCCCGATGGCTCAGGATTTCTACCGCCTCTTCCACCTGGGCCTGAACGATACCAGCATCAGTACCGTCGACCCCGCCGGGGTGGCCCTGGCCGGCGTGCAGGAGCTGGCCAAGCAAAATGATGCCCTGAAAGCCGAAAACGCCCAGCTCCGCCAGCAGCTCCAGGCTCAGCAAACCGCCCAGGTTGCGCTCGACGCCCGCCTCAGTGCGCTGGAGCAGGTGCTGCGGCCCGCCCTGCCCGCCCCTTCGGCGAAGGCCAGCCGCTAACCGCCCAAGCGGAGTGGCGGCTAATGCTCCTCCGTGAAATTTAATTTTCTCTGAAACAGCCCTATGAAAGCGATACTTCAAGCCTTGCTCCTGCTGCTTCTGCTGCTGATTTCGGCCGTCGCGCGGGCCCAGGTGGGCATCGGTACGGCCACGCCCGATGCCAAAGCCGCGCTCGAGATAAAGGCCACCGATAAGGGCCTGCTCATTCCACGCCTCACGGCCGCTCAGCGCACGGGCATCACCAGTCCGCCGCAGGGCCTGATGGTGTACCAAACCGACGGCACCACCAGCGGCGGGGCGCAAACCGGGTTCTGGTACTACGTCGGCACCGGCGGCTGGGTACTGATTGACTCGGCCCCCGGCGGCCTCACACTGCCCTACGCCGGCACCGCCGCCACGGGCGGGCGGGCGTTTCAGGTAGACAATACCGGGGGCGGGGCCGGCATACTGGCTACTGCTGCCGGGAGCTCTCCGGCCGTTCAGGGGTTCAATTCCGGGGCCGGCGACGGGGTGGTGGGCACCGCCAGCTCCGGCAGCGGCGTATTCGCCAATTCGGGCTCCGGCACCAATATTCTTTCCACCAAAAGTGGGCTGCAAACCGGCCGCCTGACCGCGATTGTCAACTACACGGCGACGAACGACTCGACTGCCGTATTTGTGACTACGCCCGGCGACCGGCCGGCGCTGCGGGCCGTCAACACGGCTACCTCGGCCCAGGCCGCCATTCGCGGGGTGAAGCAGGCGGCCGCCGCCGACGGTATTGGCGTGGAAGGCATCATTACCAATGGGGCTAGCGGCAACGCGGCCGGCGTGCTGGGCCAGGACCAGAGCGGCAGCGGCACGGGCAGCGGCGTAATGGGCCTCACGGCCGGCGGCTACGGGGTGCGGGGCATCGCCTCGGCCAGCGGCGGCTACGGCGTGAGCGGCACGGCCACCGACAGCTACGGCGTGATTGGCAGCAGCCAGACCGGCAACGGCGTGTACGGCAGCAGCCAGGCCAATGCCAACACCACGGCCGGCGTGCTGGGCGTGGGCAACGGCGGCGGCCAAGCCGTGGGCGTGCTGGGCACCACCACCAGCGGCTACGGCGTGCGGGGCGTGGCCTCGGCCAGCGGCGGCTACGGCGTGGCCGGCCTTGGCACCGACAGCTACGGGGTGACGGGGACCAGCGCCAGCGGCGTCGGCACGTACGGCATCAGCACCAGCAGCTACGGCGTGCAAGGGAGCAGTAGCAGCGGCGTGGGCGTGTACGGCAGCAGCAGCAGCGGCTACGGGGTGCGGGGCCAGGCCGGCAGCACGGCCGCCGTCTACGGCGAGTCGTCGTCGTTTTTGCTGGCCCTGGGAGCCGTTACGGGCAGCAATACCAGCACCAGTGCCAGCGCTATTGGCGTGGTGGGCCTCACCCAGAACGGCTACGGCGTGCGGGGCGTGGCCTCGGGCAACGGCAACGGCACCGGGGGCGTGGGCACCGCGGGCTACGGCGTGTTTGGCCGCAGCGACACCGGCAGCGGCGTGTTCGGCTACACCGGGGCCGGCAACGTGGGCGGCGTGGCCGGCGTGGAAGGCACCAGCGCCGGGGCGGGTGTGGGCGTGCTCGGCACCACCGGCACCGGCTACGGCGTGCGCGGCGAAGCCACCGGCAGCAACGGCTACGCCCTGATTGGCGTGGCTTCGGGTACCAACGGCATTGGCGTGTTTGGCTCGGCCACGGGCGGGGCCGCAGCCCTCTACGGGGTGGCCAGCGGCACCGGCCGGGCCGGCTACTTCAACCAGAACGGCAGCGGCAGCACGGCCAACGCGCTGGAGGTGCAGAACAGCAGCGTCGGGCGCACGGCCTACTTCAACCAGAGCAATACGGCCAACGCGGCCACGGCCCTCGAAATAAACAGCCTGGGCACCGGGGCCGCGCTAAAAATTACCCACCCGACAGCCTTCAACGGGGGCTCGACGGTGGGGCTGCTGCTCACCGACCCGGCCGGCGACCACAAGGTGTCGGTGCGGTCGGAGTACATCGCGGTGGAAACCGCGAGCACGGGCGAATACACCCAGATTTATGACGGCCACACGTCCATCAATACGAAAAGCTCGCAGGCGCTTTTCGCCTTCTCCACGGGCACCGACCCCAACTTTGGCGCGATTCAGTCCTTGGCGCTGTCCGGGGCCCGGGCGGCCAAGTTCGAAGGGCCGGTGCAGGTCATCGGCAACCTGTCGAAATCGGGCGGCTCGTTTCAGATTGACCATCCGCTCGACCCCGCCAACCAGTACCTCTACCACAGCTTCGTGGAAAGCCCCGACATGATGAACGTCTACAACGGCAACATCATGCTCGACGCGGCTGGCGAGGCCACGGTGCAGCTGCCCGACTGGTTCGAGGCCCTCAACCGCGACTTCCGCTACCAGCTCACGCCCATTGGGGCGGCCTTCACGCCCTATGTGAAGGAAAAGGTAGCCGGCAACAAGTTCCGAATCGCCGGCCAGCCGGGCGCGGAAGTGAGCTGGCAGGTAACCGGCATCCGGCACGACAAATGGGCCGACGCCAACCGCATTCCCGTGGAGCAGGCCAAAGAACCTGCCAACCAGGGAAAATACCTGCACCCCACGCTGTTTGGGCAGCCGGCCGCGCGCGGCATCGGCCACCTCGACGCCCGAACGGCACCCGCCGCCCGCCCGGCAAAGGTTCCGTCGGCTCCGGCTTCGGCCCACACGTCGGCGGCCTCCGGCCAGCTTGGGGAGGCGCCGGCCGCACCCGGCGCGGATAGCCGCGCCGAGCGGCCCTAGCTGGGCACGGTTTAGCTGTCTTTTTTTTGATTTCCGGCTGCCGGCTCCATCCGGCCCATTGCCGCCTCCCGGGCGGGCCGGCTTCCCTTTGTTTTTTTTAATCTGCTACTCCAACCCTGTTTTTTGTCATGAAAACCCTTTCAATCTTCTCCATTCGTACTTTTCTGCCCCTGCTGGGCCTGAGTTTGCTGAGCCTGACCGCCTGCAAGAAGGACAGCGAAACCGCCACCCCCAGCGCTGCCGACGGCACCGTGACCTGGACCAGCAACGGCACTACCTACACCAGCACGGCCCGCTCGTCGGCCATCGTGGATACCGGCGATAAAATCATCGTCACGGGCGGTTCCGACGACAGCAACAACATCGTGTCGCTGAGCCTGCTGGGCATTAACGCGAAAGGGGTGGGCGTGTACGACCTGCGCCGCGGCTCGGTGCTCGACAACCTGCCCGCCTGCGTCATCACCCTGAATGCCAGTAATTCCGCCCAGGGTCGCGCGTTCAACACCCTCTACGGGCCGGCCGCCAGCAACGGCACCCTCACCGTCACGCAGTACGACAAGGCCAGTCAGAAGCTCAGCGGCACCTTCAGCTTCACGGCCGGGGCCATCCCCAACACGCCCGCCACCGGCACCCAGGCCGTGAGCAGCGGCAGCTTCAGCTTCACGCATTTTCGGTAGGCGGCAGTAAACGGTGGGCGGCAGGCTGTCTGAAGCACCCCGCGAGCCGCCCGGTCCGAGTTGCTGCAATGATTCGGTCGGGATGCTTCGTCCTGGTCGGACCGGCAAACCGGACGGTAGAATCGGGCAGCCAACGGCTTGCCGCTGCCCGGGCTGCCGCCCTGCGGGCCGGAGCAACCAGCGGCTTGCGCAAATGCGCACGCATTTGCAACAAATGCACAAGCCACGGCACAAATGCGAATGCGAATGCCGCAAAATCGAACGCGGCCCGGTGCTCGCCTATGCTTGCTTTGCATCGTTCGACGGCCTGATTATCAGCCGCTGACCCGCCGCTTCTCCTCGGCTGCCTTCCTCTTTCTGCAAATACCTATGAAACGAATTTTTCACCTGCTGCTGGCCCTGCTCGGAGCCGCGGCGCTGGCCGGCCCACCCGCCGCCCGCGCCCAGGACCTGGCCAATATCAGCCAGCAGAAGCCCGTGACGCTGACCGGCTCGCTCGACCTGCGCACCGTGCTCTACGATTACTCGGGCAGCATCACGGCCCGGCGCAAGCCCTTCAGCTACGTGCTCAGCGGGCGGCCCACGCTGAACATCTACGGCATGGCCGTGCCGCTGGAGTTCGTGCTCAGCGAGCAGGACCGGGCCATTCGGCAGCCCTTCAACCAGTTTGGGCTGAGCCCGACTTACAAGTGGGCCACCGCCCACCTGGGCTACCGCAACCTCACGTGGTCGCCGTTTACGCTGGCGGGCCACACCATGCTGGGCGCGGGCCTGGAGCTGAACCCCGGTAAGTTTCACTTCGGGGTGATGGTGGGCCGCTTCGCCCGCGCCACCGCCGTGGATGCCACCACCGGCCTGACGGCTCCGTTCGCGTTTTCGCGCCGGGGCTACGCGCTGAAGCTGGGCGTGGGCACTGTCGATAAGTCCTTCATCGACTTCACGCTGGTGAAGGGCCGCGACGACAGCACCAGCGTGAGCCGCCAGGACCGCCTGGCCGCCGGCCCCAACGCCGGCCTGGTGCAGCCCGCCGAAAACCTGGCCCTGGGCGTGGGCACCCGCCTGGGCCTGGGCAAAAACAAGTACTGGTTTATCGACGGCGACGCGGCCGTGAGCCTCTACACCCGCCGGCTGGGCAGCCGCCTACTGCTGGGCGAGAGCACGGTGCCGGGCATCGTCGACAAAACCCTGGGCCGCCTCGTGAGCCTCAACGGCTCGACCGAGCTGTACACGGCCTGGCAGGCCGGGGCCGGCTACTCGAAAAACGGGCGCGGCCTCAAGGTGCGCTACCGCCGCATCTCGCCCGGCTACCAGAGCATGGGGGCCTACTTTTTTCAGGACGACGTGGCCAACCTGACCCTGGCGCCCAGCTTTTCGCTGTTCAGGCAGAAGGTGCGGCTGAGCGGCAGCTTCGGTGTGCAGCAGGACAACCTGCGTGGGCAGAAGCAGCTCACCAGCAAGCGCGTCATCGGTTCGGTTTCGGCCTCGGCCGACTTCACCGAGCGCTTCGGCGTCGACTTTAACTACAGCAACTTTACCACCGACCAGCAGCAGGCCGGGGCCGTGCAGGTGGCCGACTCGTTTCGCCTGGCCCAGACCACCCAGAGCTTTTCGCTGGCCCCGCGCTACGTGCTGATGGGCGAGCACTACGGCCACGCCGTGCTGCTGAGCGTGGACCGCTCGACCCTGCGCGCCTTGGGCAGCAACCTGCTCGATAAGCTCGGCGAATTCACGGCCCTGAATGCCTTCCTTAACTACCAGCTCACACTCGTGGCCCCGCGCCTCACGCTGGGGGCTACCTACAACTACACCGAGCTGAACCTGACCCAGGGCACCGACCTCAACCAGGGCCTGCAGCTGTCGGCCGACCGGCCCTTTCTGCAACACGATGCCCTGCGCCTGGGCCTGCGCGGCTCCTGGCTCTCGGACCGCCGCTTCGGCGAGCCGGGCCGCATCGTGGGCACGGGCCTGCGCACCACCTACCGCACCGGCTCGCACCACAGTTTCCGCCTCGATGCCGTCTACACCGCCCACCAGCCCAACCGCGACACCCCCATCAGCCCCCGCTACACCGAAACCCGCGCCGAAATCGGCTACGGCTTCACGTTCTGACGGAGGGCCCGTGAGAACGTCATGACGCACTGATTTGACCCTCCGCCTCCGCAATAACTCCCTTCAACTCACCACCACCTCATCCTCTGCATGAAACCAACCTTCCTCCACCCGCTGCTGAAGTGGCTCCTGCCGCTGCTGCTAACGGCCCTCGGCGCGCGCGCCCAATCGGTGCGCGTGACGGTGGTGCCGCTGCCGCCGTACTCGACGCACCTTTCCGACTACGTCGACCAGCCCAACCGCCTGCTCGTGACGCTGAGCAACACCGGCCGCCAGGCCGTGAGCCTGCAGCTGGCCGGCTCCATTAGCGGCGACAATGGCGTGAGTGCCCGCACCCGGCCCGGCGCGCACTCGCCCCGCCCCGTCACCCTCGAAGCGCTGCAAACCCGCCGGCTCGATGCCGACGAGCTGGGCCTGCTTTTCGATGAGAACATGCTGACCTATACCGGTATTTCGGCGCAGCAGGTGGTGCGCGGCAACGGGCTGCCCGAGGGCACCTACACCATCTGCGTGCAGGCCCTCGATTACGCCACCGGCCGCCTGCTGTCGGCGGCCGAGCCGGTGGGCTGCTCGCGGCCCTTCAGCCTGCGCAGCCTGGAGCCCCCGTACGTCATCAAGCCCCAGCCCGACGAGAACATCCGGCCCAACAGCCCGCAGAACCTGATTTTCAGCTGGAGCCGGCCGGCGGGTGCGCCCGTGACCACGGAGTACGAGCTGCGCATCGTGGAGCTGTCGGACCCGCGCCGCAACCCCAACGATGCCTTCCTGGCCGGTACCGTGCCGCCGCTGTTCGAGCGCACGGTGACGGGAGCGCCAGTGCTGCTCTACGGCCCCAGCGAGCCGGCCCTGATTCAGGGCCGCCGCTACGCGTTTGCCGTGACGGCCCGCGACCCGGGCACCCGCACCGTGTTCCGCAACAACGGCCGCAGCGAGGTCCAAACCTTCGTGTACGGCGCTGGTACGCCGGCCCCCGGCGCGCCCGTGGCCGGCCCTGCCAAGACGACCAAAACCACCATCAAAACCAACCCGGCCGCCCTTATTCCGCTCACCGTCATCAAGGGGCGCTTACTGTGGGGCTTTCGGGCCAGTGAGGAGAAGCAGCCGGCCCCGTGGACGACGGTGCAGGCGGCCCCGGTGTTCGACAATACGAATGGGGGCGTGGCCGCCGCGCTGGCCGATGCCAGTGCCGGGCCAGGGGCCGCCGGTGCGCTGGCCAACGCCGCCGCCCACGCCAAAGCCGGCAGCCACGGCTCGGCGAGCCCGGGCAGCAGCGGAGCCACGGGCAGCACGGGCGGCGGCAGTATCGGTGGCAGCTTCAATGGCAGCGTGAGCAGCAGCTCGGGCAGCAGCTTTGGTACCTTCGGCGGCTCGGGTAGTGGCAGCAGCGCCGGCAGTGGCGCGGGCGGCATTTATGGCGCGGGCGGCGGGCTGTTGTCGGCCACCATTCCCAACCCGCAGAATGCCCTGAACCAGGGCGGCAGCGCGGCCGGCGTGGCTTCGGTGCTGGGCGGCGGCGCGACCATGGGGGCTGCGTTTGGCGGCGGTACTAGCTACAGCACGCCGGGCCAGGTGCAGGGGCCGCTGGGGGTGGGCGCGCCCACGACGCAGCCCAAGCTGGCGGCGCTGCTGGGCAGCCAGCGCTACCCTTTGGCCCACACTAAGGTGCGGCTGGTGTTCGACTACAAGCCCATTGCCTTCAACCAGCCGGGCTACAACGATAACATCCTGAACGCCACGCAGCACGTGGTGCTGGGCGTGGGCAAGACCAAAGCCAACGGCGAGTTCAGCATCAGCTACATGAACCCGGCCATGTACGACGAGGCCGGCGGCCTGTCGATGAAAGTGGGTTCCAAAACCAAAACCATCACGGCCCTGCGCGTTGAAGTCGACAACCCGCGCTTCTACTCCGAGCCCAATGCCTACGCGGTGCCCGAGCCCAAAGACCGCGAATATGACCTCGGCGACGTGGCCTGCCTGGCCAACACCTACCGCCTGCAGGTGAAGCTGACCGACGGCAAGAACCCCATCGAGAAGGGCGTGCGCGTGGAGCTGCTGCGCCCGACCAGCTGGTACAACACCAACGCCTATGCCCGCCCCGAAGGCCAGCTGCCCGAAGGGACGCGGCCGACCGAGGATTTCTTCGTGAACCTGACCACCGTGACCGACCAGCCCAGCGTAGCTCACGACTTCACGCGCCTGCTGCCCAACGTGGAGGCCGACGACGAGTACCTGGTGCGCATCACCGGCGAGGGCTACCTGCCCTACATGACCACCCTGAAAGTGCAGCCGCCCGCCGGCCCCGCCAGCGACGGCGTGCTGACCGTGACCAAAACCTACACCCTGAAGCTGGGGCCGCCGGTAGTGCAGGGCCGGGTGCTGCGCAAGCAGGACAACAGCCCGGTTCAGGGCGCGACCGTGCGCCTGTACCGCGGCCCGGTGGATAAGCCCAAAGCCCAGCTTAGCACCGAAACCGATGCCAAGGGCCAGTTTAGTATTGCCATGGTGGGTCCGGATGCTTACGACTGGACGCTGCTGGTAACCGGCACCGGCGTGGCCTCCAACTACGAGGAAGCCCACATCAAAGTGAACAAAACCGGCCCGGCCGGCGTCATCAAGCGCGACCCGATTCTCATTGATGCCACCCAGTACCCGCTGGCCGGTCGCGTGATGAGCGACGAGGGTGGGGGAGTGGCCGCGGCCGCCCTCCAGTGGCAATCGGGCGGCGCGCCCTTCACCGCCGACAACCTCGGCCGCTTCCTCACCCTGCACCAGTCGGGCCCGGATACGCTGCTGGTGAGCAAGCTGGGCTACCAGGCCCGCCGCGTGCCCGTGTTCGTGGAAGGCGACGGCAAAACCAAGCCCGGCAAAAAAAGCAAGCTGGGCAGCCCCACCACCATCAACCTGGGCACGGTTGAGGGCATGACGGCGGCGGCTACCAGTCTGAGCAATACCATTGGCAGCTTCCCCAGCATGCAGGCCAGCCCCGCCAGCGGCGGCGGTGGGGGAGTCAGCGGTGGCGGCAAAAACAAGAGCAAGGGCGCCAGCATCGCCAGCAGCGCCACTGGCTTGGCGGGCGCGGGCGGCACAATCGGCAGCAGTGCGCCGGACGCGGCCGCCGCAGTATTCAACCCCACGCCCGGCGTGAGCGTGGCCGGCAGCACCGGCAGCAACGCGGCCAACTACGCGAGCTTACTGCAATACGCGGGTGTCGGGGACACCGCGCCGCTGGGGGCAGGCCAGGATTTGGGCCTGATTACCCTCACCAAATCGGTGGGCCGCCTGCTCGTCACCGTCCTCGATTCGGCCTCGAAAAAGCCCCTGAAAGATGCCGGGGTGAGCTTCCCCGATGCCTCGCCGGCCCTGAGCTCGACGACCAGCGCCGCCGGCCGGGCCTACTTCGGCAAAGCTCCCGGCGGGCCGGTAACCGTGCGCGTGGCCGGTCCGGCCACCGGCCCCGTGGCCTACGTGCCCAGCCTGACCGACGTGAGCGTGACCCTGAACGGCGACACCACCCGCCTGAGCGTGACCCTGGCCCCCGGCACCCGCGTGAGCGGCACCGTGCAGAGCGGCGGCGCGGCCGTGGCCGGCGCGAAAGTGCGCGTGCAGGGCCGCCCCGAGCTGGAGGCCACCACCAACCCCGCCGGCACCTATGAGTTGGTAGGCGTGCCCGCGGGCTCGTGGACGCTGGAGGCCACCAAATCCGGCCTCATCGGTCAGAGCAAAGCCCAGGGCTTCAAGGCCGGCACCCCGGCTACCGTCGATTTTGCCCTCACCGGCGCGGGCTTCGCCATCGACAAGCTGCTGGGCTTTCCCATCGAAATCAAGGAGGGCGGCCTGAAAATGGCCGCCGATACCACCCTCACCGGCACCTTCGTGAGCCTGCCCGGCAACGACCTGTTCGCCCCGGCCGCCGGGGCCTCGCTGGCCTTCACCAAAGTAGCGGTGCGGGTCGACAAGACGGGCGTGCTGCGCCCCAAAGGCCAGTCGTTCGTGCAGACCGAAACGCCCGACCTGGCCCTCACGGCCTTCAAATTCCTGCCCGTGCACCTCAAAGCCAGCGCCGGCCTCAAGGTGCAGATGCTGGCCGGCAACCCCGCCGCCGGCCAGGTGGTGGGCCAGCCCGAAATCAGCTTCGGCACGCTGGGGGCCGGCCTCGGCTGGGCTTTCCCCGAGGGCGGCGCGCTGCACTACCTGAGCGCGGCCGCCGGCACCGGCCCAGTGCCCGACTTCCCGGCTCTCAGCTCGGTCCCGCTCAAGGCCCTGCCCGCCCTCTACCTGCGCGGCGCGACCAGCTCGGCCACCCTCACGCTCTACGGCTTCAAGGCTACCATCGACCTGACCAAGAGCGGCGTGGCGGCCGACGGCCTGCACCTGAGCGGCGACCTTCAGCTGAGCGGCGTGCCCGGCCTGGGCTCGGCCAAAGTGGGCCTGCCCGCGCTCTGGCTATCGCCCAAAGGCGAAATCAAACAGGCCGACCTCAATTTCAGTCCCGCGCCCAGCGTGGCCCTGGGGCCGTGGGGGCTCACGCTCTCGTCGGGCTCCCTCTCCGAGCAAGGCTTCAGCCTGGGCGGCACGCTGAAGCTGGCAGTGCCCGGCTCCGCGCCTTCCGAAATCAGCTTCAGCCAGCTGAAGGTGGGAGCGGGACAGCTCTACGGCGGCTCGTTCGCGCTGCCCAGCGGCGGGCTCGACGTGTTCAAGGTGGCGAAGTTCAAGCCGGTGGCGGGCGCGCCTATCAGCTTCGGGCAGGAGCCCGGCGGCGGGTCCTTCATCCTCTCGGGCGGGGCCGTTACCAGCCTGGAACTGCTGAAAAAGGACCTGACCATCAAGAGCTTCGTGGTGACTTCGGCCGGTAAGTTCTCGGCCGAAGTACCGGTCGACTACAGCGTGAGCTTTGCCGGCATTGCCACCCTCAACCTGACCAGCATCAAGTTCAACACCATCGGCGACATCGGCATCGACGTGAGCGGCGGCGTGCAGCTCGACCTGCCGCTGGTGAAGGCCGAGGCCGGCAACCTGCACTACCGCCCCGGCAAGTCGCCCACCGTCGATAAAATTGGCCTGAGCTTTCCGCTGGCCGGCATCGGCAATCAGCTCGGTGGCTTCGTTGGCTGCCCCGGGACCGGCGGGCACCCACTCGATGCGCTGGAAAAATTCGCCGGCCTCCATGTCGCGATGCTGGTCGGCATGCAGAATGTTTCCTTGGCGAGCATAAATCCAGCCCGAGGTCCTCGCCACCAAGCCGGGCTGGTCGGGACCGTGCAGGAGGGCAACGAGCGTGGCGGGCGGTTTCATGACCGGCGGGGGATCAGGGCACTTCGATGACGTTGCCCCGATATTGCTGCAGCGGGCGCACGCCCACCAGCTTGTCCTTCATGGCCCTGATGCCGTTGATGGAAGCGCGCACGCCGGTGATGGAAGTCATGATGCAAACGTTGTTGGACCAGGCGGCGGCGCGGATGGCATTTTCATCCTGGCGCGGAATCATGCCCCGCGGCGTGTTGATCACGAGCTGAATCTCGCCGTTCTTGATCATGTCGATGCAGTGCGGCCGGCCCTCCATGAGCTTGTTGACCGACTGAACCTCGATGCCGTTTTCGCGGAGGAGCCTGGCCGTGCCGCCG
>JANXMN010000440.1 GCA_025354605.1 Hymenobacter sp.
TCTGAAACGAGTCGAGGAAGTTCTCCAGCCAGAGTACGCTCTCGGCATCAAGGTTGTTGGTCGGTTCGTCGAGCAGCAGCACGTCGGGGTTGCCAAACAAGGCTTGGGCGAGCAGCACGCGCACCTTTTCGCTGGCGCCGAGGTCAGCCATCAGGGCGTAATGCTTGCTTTCAACAATGCCGAGGCCCGAAAGCAACTCAGCGGCTTCGTACTCAGCATTCCAGCCTTCGAGGTCGGCAAATTCGCCTTCAAGCACGGCGGCGCGCTCACCATCCGCATCCGTGAAATCGGCTTTGGCATAAAGCGCATCCTTCTCCGTCATCACCGCATACAGCCGCTGGTGGCCCTGAATCACGGTTTGCAGCACGGGTTGGTCGTCGTAGGCAAACTGGTTCTGCTTGAGCACAGCCAAGCGCTGGCCGGCGGGCATTTCCACCGAGCCGGTGTTGGGCTCCAGCTCGCCGGAGAGGATTTTCAGGAACGTGGATTTGCCGGCCCCGTTGGCCCCGATGAGGCCGTAGCAGTTACCGGGCAGGAATTTGACGCTAACGTCTTCGAACAAAATGCGCTTGCCGTAGCGCAGGCTAACGTTGGAGGTGGATATCATTCAAGTGAAAATGGTTGAGCGCGCGAGGGGTCCGCCGAACGGCGGAATCAGCGGCAAATTTACGCAACCGGCGGCGGGCCGGAATTCAAAAGTTAAGAAGGCCGGCTTTTACCGAAAAAATGCTAACTAGCGCTAGATACCGCTGCCGGACGGGGGGGGGCGCACACGGAGGAGTGGAACTACCAGCAACTTCTGCTGGCCGCCCAACGTTCCCCAAACCTCGTTCTGGTGGCTGCCAAGCCGCTCTTATTTCACCTTAACTGTTGTACAACCATGACTGAGCAAAAGCTGACTGCGGAGAATAATGGCATGCGAATGGGCTTCCTGACGGCCCTGGTACTCGTGGTATACACGGGTGTGGCGGCAATGGTGGGATTTTTGGGCAAGCTGGAGGCGGGCGCGCTCGACGTGCTGCTGCTTGCCGCGGGGGTTGTGCTGGCCATCCGCCGCCTGAAGCAGGCTTATGGCCCGAACCTAACTTATTTCCAGGGCTTCAGCACCGGCATTATTACGGCGCTGACGGCCTCAGTATTATTAGGGGCATTTTTCTGGCTGCTGGGCGGCATTAGCAAAGAAGCAGTACGCCAGATTGAGGCCCGCGACCTATTTGGAGCCGATATGGGCGTGCTGATTGGTGGCCTGGGCATCATTTTAATGGGGACAATGACGGGAGTAGTGACCTCGCTCATTGCCATGCAGTATTTCAAAAGCGATGAGCATCAAAGCTTGCCAGAAATGGAGCGTTGAGACATCTGCGCTTGCAATTGGCCCGAAAAGCGGCTCCGATGGGGAGCCGCTTTTTTTTATGGTGTAGGGAACCGATGTAAATCAATTTGAAATTAAGTGTAAAAAAAAAGGAAGTCGCGAAACTTTCAGGCCCAACCAATGGGTTAGGCGAACACACCAAATTGACCTATTCAACTAAAAAATTGCTATATGCTTAAGTCGATTACCTTGACAGCCGCACTTATCGTGGCCTGCGCCACAGCATCGGTGCGCGCTCAGATGGCCGACCGTTTGACCGAACACCCCACGGTGCAACAATCCCCGGCTGAGGAAGCTTTGGCGCTGACCCGGGAAATGACCAATCGCCTGCACCTGAATGAGGGGCAGTTTTTGAAGCTGCTGCCTTTGAACCGCACGCGTCTCACCGAGCTGACCAGCCTCAACCTGACCTACCGGAGCGACGAGGCTACCCGGGCCGCCAAAGTCGCCGAGCTCGAAGCGCAGTTTGAGCAGGAATGCAGCCGCATTCTCACTCCTTCGCAGCTTAGCCAGCTGCATAACAACTACCAAGCTCCGGCAACCACTACGGGCAATGGCCTGGGATAATCCGCTTCACCTTTGTGCCAGCAAAAAACGGCCTGCCATTATCTGGCGGGCCGTTTTTGCGTCCAGGGTTGTTCAAGAACAAGGCTAGTGTATCTGGCCAGCTAACCACCCGCGTCCCGTTGCGAGAGCATAAAGTGCTGCTGGTTTGCGGCTGGGCAACCGCGCATGACTTCAACCTAACTAAAAATCAAGTCAGAATCCGACTACTACCGCGCGGGTGTAAGCGGGTCGGCGAGAACTTCGGTGACGGTGCCCAGGGGGCCGAAGCGCAGGCTGAGGCTGGGGGCGGCGGAGCGGGGGTGCCGTTCGCCGCACTGGGTGCCGGGCTCCAGATAGTAGTAGTACACCTTCTCGGTGTTGGCGCGCAACTCTTCCTCATCGGGCGGGCCAAGCAGGGCGTTTACATCGTCGGCCCGCGCTTCGTAGAGGTGCTCGCGGGCTTTGAGCAGGGGAGGCAGCAGAGCCCGGCGCTGGTTGCGGCAGGCGTAAGGGTCGGCCCGCCAGGCGGGCGCATCAAAGCCGGGCACCTGGGGAAGCGCGTGCCCGCAGCCGCTCAGCAGTGCACCCAACCCCAATAGGACGAAAGACAGGTGCCGGAATGGTGGATGAAACATGCGGAAATGGATAAAAATCGAAGCGCAAGGAAGGCGGAATCACAACGCGGGCAAATTTAAGCACTATTTTTGGGCAGGCTTTGTATGGGGCCAAGAATATAAAAATGAAATTCGCCCGCTGCTTTATATTATTATAATGTTCAAAAGGATTGTAGCTGCTCTGGTCGTTGGTGTAATTATCGGGATAAGCAACCCGCTGGCCGCCCAGAATCTGCCCGCCACTGCTGCCCGCGCGCTGGGGCAGGCGGCTTTCGAACAGGAAGCGGCACTGCTGTTTGGGCGGCTCGGGCTGGGCACCACGGGCTTGTCGTGGACGGTGTTTCGCGAAGGGCTGCTGGGCTACTACAATGTGCGGGCGGCCAGTGCCCGGGCTACGGCCCCAACGGTCCTCACACTGGTCGATTTCAGCCGGCCCAGCCAGCAGAAGCGCCTGTGGGTGATTGACGTGCGGGCGGCCCGGCTGCTGTTTCATACGCTGGTGGCGCATGGCAAAGCCAGCGGGGGGGACCGGCCGGTTGCCTTTTCGAATCAGGCCGGCTCGGAGATGAGCAGCCTGGGCTTCTACCGGACGGCCGGGGCTACCTACGCGGGCAAGCATGGCGAGTCGTTGAAGCTGTTTGGGCTCGACCCGGGCTTCAATACCAATGCCGAAAGCCGGGCCGTGGTGGTGCACGGCGCGCCCTACGTGTGCGAAGAATTTGTGAAAGCCCACGGCCGGCTGGGCCGCAGCCAGGGCTGCCCGGCCCTGCCCGTCGACGTGGCCCCGGCCATCGTGCGGGCCATTAAGGGCGGCAGCGTCCTGTATCTGCACGGCCCGGCCGAGGCTGGGTTCCACTCGCGCTGGCTGCGCCTGGACGCCGCCACGGCTGCCTTGACGGCCGCCGGTGTGGGAAATGCCGGCGATTAGCATAACCTCAACGGCGGGGGTGCGTTAAAAGCGCGGCCAACGGGGAGCCCGTTAGCCGCGCTTTTTATTTTTCACCATTTCGTTTTGCTTGCCATGCGTTTAAATCTTCGCTTCATCATTGGTCTTATCGTGGCGGCGGTGTCGTTGTTCGGCTACTTTTTTCATACCTCCAAGAATGAGGTAACGGGCGAAACTCAGCACGTGAATATGAGTGCCGACCAGGAAATTGCCCTCGGCGTACAGGCGGCCCCCGAGATGGAGGCCCAGTACGGGGGCGAAAGCGCCGATGCCCGGGCCACGGCGGCCGTGCAGGCCGTGGGCCAGAAAATTATTTCCACCTCTAAGGCCGGGCAAACGCCCTACCGCTTTCAGTTTCATCTGCTGGCTGATGACCAGACGATAAATGCCTTTGCGCTGCCCGGCGGGCAGGTATTTATCACCCAGGGGCTGCTGAAAAACCTGACTTCGGAAGGCCAGCTGGCCGGTGTGCTGGCCCACGAGGTGGGCCATGTGGTAGCACGCCATTCGGCCGAGCAGGTGGCCAAGTCGAACCTGACCCAGGGCCTGGCCGGCGCGGCCAGCATTGCCTCCTACGACCCCAACAGCCCCGGCAGCTCAATCGCTAAAGCGGCTATTGCGGCGGCTATTGCCAAAGTAGTGTCGCTGCGCTTCAGCCGTAACGACGAGTTGGAGGCTGATAAGTTAGCCGTGATGTTTACGCCAGCAGCGGGCTACGACCCGCACGCCATGATTAAGGTGATGGAGATGCTGAAGAGCCAGGAGGGCCGCAGCAGCACCCCTGAGTTCATGAGCACCCATCCCGACCCGGGCAACCGCATATCGGAGCTGCAGAAAGACATTGCTGCCGCGTATCCGCAGGGCGTGCCGACGGGGTTAAAGGAGTAATCTGAGCCGTCATTGCGAGTGGAGCGCAGCAAAACGCGGCACCCGAAGGACAGCATAGCTAATCCTTCTACTCAATGCAGAAAACATTGTTAATTAGCAAGCCCCGGCACTCGGCAGTGTCGGGGCTTTCTTGTCATACTTATCGCGAGGTGGTTTGCGAAAAACCGAAGTAGGGTGCGGGGCTTGCCCTCGCCCGTCGTTGCACGATTTCACCTAATTCCGGGCAACGACGGGCGGGGGCAAGCCCCGC
>JANXMN010000494.1 GCA_025354605.1 Hymenobacter sp.
GGCCCCGCCCCGCACCCCCGCCCAGCTCGAAGCCGAGGCCCGCAAGCGCGTGCTCAAGTACTACGACGCGGCCTTTGCCGACCTGTTGCAAACCGATGCCAACGACCGGCTGGCCAACTTCGCCGAGGCCATCGCCAACACATACGACCCCCACACCGACTACTTCGCGCCCATCACCCGCGACAATTTTGACATCAGCATGAGCGGCCGGCTCGAAGGCACCGGCGCGCAATTGCAGGAAGATGAGGGCCACCTCAAGGTGGTCGACATCGTGCCCGGCTCGGCCTCGTTCCGGCAGGGCGAGCTGAAGGTGGGCGACGTGATTCTGCGCGTGGCCCAGGGCGCGGCCGAGCCCGTGAGCATCGAAGGCATGCGCTTCGACAAGGCCGTGAAGCTGATTCGCGGACCCAAGGGCACGGAGGTACGCCTCACGGTGCGCCGGCCCGACGGGGCCACGGCCGTCATCCCCATCATCCGCGACGTGGTCGTGATTGAGGAATCCTACGCTCAGTCGGCCCTGATTAAGCAGGCCGGTCGCAGCTACGGCTACCTGCGCCTGCCCACGTTCTACGCCGACTTCAACGGCAAGGGCGGCCGCAGCTCGGCCGCCGACGTGAAGCAGGAGCTGGCCAAGCTCAGCAAGGAAAACGTGTCGGGCGTGGTGCTCGACCTGCGCTACAATGGCGGCGGCTCGCTGCGCGACGCCGTGGACATGGGTGGCCTGTTTGTGCCCGCCGGCCCCATGGTGCAGGTGAAAGCCGGCCGGGGCGAGGCCAAGCCCCTGGCCGATGCCGACCCCACCGTGCAGTATGGCGGCCCGCTGGTGGTGCTGGTGAATAAGTACAGCGCCTCGGCTTCGGAGATTCTGGCCGCTGCCCTGCAGGACTACCACCGCGCCGTGATTATGGGCAGCACCACCTACGGCAAGGGCACCGTGCAGCAGGTATTCGACCTCGACAACGCCGTGAACTCGCCCGATGTGCAGGCCCTCAAGCCGCTGGGCTCGCTCAAGCTCACCATTCAGAAGTTTTACCGGGTGAGCGGGGGCTCGACCCAGTTCAAGGGCGTGGTGCCCGACATTGCCCTGCCCGATGCCCTGAGCACCTACGCCAAGGGCGAGCAGGAATCGGAGTACCCGCTGCCCTGGGATGAGATTGCGCCGGCCACCTTCCAGCCCGCCAACACCCTGCCCGCCAGCCTCGACGGGCTGCGCACCGCCAGCGCCGCCCGGGTGGCGGCCAGCCCCGGCTTCCGCCTCATCACCGAGGCGGCGCAGCGGGCCACCGAGCAGCGCAAGCAAACCAACCTCTCGCTGAGCCTGGCTGCCTACCGCGCCCAGCAGCTGCAACTGCGGGCGGCCAACAAGCAGCAAACCACTGCCCAGAACGCCCTGCCCGGCCTCGAAGTGGCCCAGCTGCCCGCCGACCTGCGCCCCGCCGCCGCCGACTCGACGGCCGCCAAGCGCACCGCCCGCTTCCTCAAGCCCCTGCGCAAGGATGCCGCCCTGGCCGAAGCCGTGGCCGTGATTGCCGACGAGCTGAAGCAATAGCCGCTGAAGGAACTGCGGCAGCTAAAGAAACTGAAAACGCCCCCGTCGCGAGTGTAGCGGCGGGGGCGTTTTGCTGTATGGAGCGGTTTGTTAGAAAACGAAAAATACAGTACGTTAAGGAGTAAGTTTTATTCGAGGTCCCCGAAACAGCAGCCAGAGCATAAATACAAGCTCCCCGTAAAAGGTGAAAGAGATAAAGCCAGTCGGGATGTCCGGAAAAAGAAATGGCTTGAGGCTGGTGACCAGATAGCCTGCCCCAGTGACCAGCAACAGCACCCCCAAGGGCCAGGGGATGTACATTGAGCGGAAGGTGAGCACCCCCAGGAGCACCAAGTGAACCGCGAAAAAGGCGATGCCAAAATGCTCAATCATTCTAAACGTATACAATTCCAGCATTGCTTGCTGCCGTACCTGCGCGCCCGTAAAACCGGTGAGATAATCGGAGGGCTCGAGCAACCGAAACGCCGTGACCAGGTGCAGCAAGGCCACCAAGAGCACCAGGGAATAGACGAGCCGGAAAGCCGCCATCACCAGGGAGAGGCGGGCGTTCACTGGTTTCAACACGTAGTACAAGGCCCACGCCTCCACCATATCGAGCAGGAAGGAGAGGAGATACGCGAACAGGCCAGCCACAAAAAGACCTTTGTGCGCACCAATATTGGTAGCGGTGGCGGTGGCATTCCCGGGGACGACAAGCGTAGGGTAGACGTACAGTTCTGCAAAAGGGGCCACCAGAACCAGCGCCAACAAGGCCAAGCCTGCCGTAAGGGCCGCCTTCTGGATAGAAATCTGACCTTCCGGATTCGTCATTTGGTAGAGGCAACGGAACAACAATAGCGCAAACGCTGGTAATTGTTGAAGTGGTAAAGATAGGGGCTGGCAGGAAATGAAAAAAAGACCAGTTAGCGTGTCTCCAGACGTTCGGTGCGCGCCGTTCGGATGTTGTACAACACTTTGCGTTGGAGACGCGCGCCAGCTTTGATGCTTCGTGTCTATTTCAAATTCAAAAAAGCCCAGAAACAACTGTTTCCGACCTCCCGAAATCCCAAACTGGGCGGAAACAGTTGTATCCGGCCTCCCCAAATCCAAAACTGGGCAAAAACAACTGTTTATGCCCAGTTTTGGATTTGGGGAGGGCGGAAACAGCTGTTTCCGCCGAAGGCAGAATAAAACATGGCCGGAAACCAGCGGCCGTTGGGAAATTCAGGAAAATCAATACCTTGGGGCTCACGTTTTCCACTTCACCCAACCCACCACGCTTATGACACCTGCTGCTACCGGGGCTTCTACCCCTGAGACTACCCCCATTGCGCCCAAAGGGCCTAAAACCTCGCCCGGCATCCCCCAGGGCGAGTTCGAGCTGGCCACCCTGGGCCTGGCCGCCGCCGATGCCTGGGATGCCTCGCCGCTACTGGCGCTGCTCTGGTGCAGCAAGGCGCAGCTGCGCGCGGCGGTTGTGGCCTTCAAAGCCAGCCTCAAAACTGCCGAC
>JANXMN010000523.1 GCA_025354605.1 Hymenobacter sp.
AGAAAATGGTAGAAAGCGCCGGCCGCGTTGGAGCCGCCGCCCACGCAGGCCACCACGAAATCGGGCAGCTCAGTGCCGGTTTTTTCCAGCAGCTGCTTGCGCATTTCTTCGCTGATAACGGCCTGCAGGCGGGCCACCAAATCGGGGTACGGGTGGGGCCCCACCACCGAGCCGATGATGTAGTGCGTGTCGACAGGGTTGGCAATCCAGTCGCGGATGGCCTCGTTGGTGGCATCCTTCAGGGTCTGGCTGCCGCTTTCGGCGCGGCGCACCTCGGCCCCGAGCAGACGCATGCGGGCCACGTTGGGAGCCTGGCGCTCGATATCGACCGCGCCCATGTACACCACGCAGGGCAGGCCCATCAGGGCGCACACGGTGGCCGTGGCCACGCCGTGCTGCCCGGCGCCAGTCTCAGCAATGATGCGCGTTTTGCCCAGCCGCTTGGCCAGCAGAATCTGGCCCACGGTGTTGTTGATTTTGTGCGCCCCGGTGTGGCACAGGTCCTCGCGCTTGAGGAACACGCGGGTGCCGTAGCGCGCCGACAGTCGCTTGGCCTCAAACAACGGCGTGGGCCGCCCCACGTAGTCGCGCAGCAGCTGCTGCAGCTCCCGCTGAAACTCGGGGTCGGCCATAATTTCGAGGTAGCGGGTGCGCAGCTCCTCCACGTTGGGGAAGAGCATTTCGGGCACGAAAGCACCGCCAAACTGGCCGTAGTAGCCGCGTGCCGTGGGTTGTTGATAGGAGGCTGTCATGTTAGTAGGTAGTATTCGTTATTGAGCAATCAGACCGTCATGCTGAACGTAGTCGAAGCATCTCTACTGAAGTAGTAATTCAATCGATTCAACGAAGCGGTAGAGATGCTTCGGCTTTGCAGACGCCAGATGAAGCATGACGTTCTATAGGCTTGGTTTATCATCCTTATTCAAACGCAAAGCCGCCAGCATCTGCCCCACTTTGCCGGCATCCTTCACACCGGGCGCCGTCTCGAAGCCACTGTTCAAATCGACGCCGGCCAGGCCCGGCAGGCGCAGGGCCGCCAGCTCGGCGGCGTGTGCCAGGGCCAGCCCGCCGGCCAGGAAGTAGGGCACCGGCAGATTGTATGTCGCTAACAGCTGCCAGTCGAAGAGGGCCCCGTTGCCGCCGGGCGCGGCCCCTTTGGTATCGAACAAGAAGTAGTCGCAATGGGGCACGTAGGGCAGCAGGGCCGAAAAATCTACCGCCTCCCCCACCGAAAAAGCCTTCAGCACCAGCAGGCCGGCTTCGCCCAGCGCCTCGCACTGGGCCGGGGTTTCCTGCCCATGCAGCTGCACTGCCGCCAGCCCGAAGCGATGAGCCGTGGCGATAATATTTTCCGTGGTCTCATTCACAAACACGCCCACCTTCCAGATGGCCGACGGCAGCGCCCGCACTAGCGCCGGGTCCAGCGCCGTGCCCACGAAGCGTGGCGACTTCGGCGCAAAGATGAACCCCAGGAAATCGGGCCCCTGGGCCGCTACCGCCGCCAGCGCCGCCGCGTCGCGCATGCCGCACACCTTCACCAACAGGCGGGGGGGCGCGGCAGGCACTAACGGAGCGACCGAAACGCCGGGCACGCCGGCGGCCACGGCCAAGGCAGACAGGTTGGGGCGGGGCGTTTTCAGAGAGTATTGATTATGCGACGAGCGAGGGTTTGGGCAGGGCGGCCAGCTCCTGCACCAGCGCAGCGCAGGCGCGCTCGGGCCGGGCGTGGCGCATGAAGGCCTCGCCCAGCAAAAAGCCCCAGTAGCCTACCTCCCGCAGCTGCCCAATTGCCGCCGCCGTGGAGATGCCGCTTTCCGACACTTTTACGAACCCGGCCGGGATGGCTTCGGCCAGCGCCAGCGACGTATCAAGGCTCAGGCTAAAGTCGTGCAGGTTGCGATTGTTTACCCCAATGAGGTCCACGGCCTCAGCATTGGCCGAGCGGGCCAGCTCGTCGGCATCGTGCACTTCGAGCAGCACCTCCAGGCCCAGCGAGCGGGCCAGCCGGCCCAGCGAGTCGATTTCGGCGCGCGTGAGGACGGCCGCAATCAGGAGCACGGCATCGGCCCCGATGCTTTTGGCTTCGAGAACCTGATACTCGTCCACCACAAAATCCTTGCGCAGGATGGGGCAGAAATTGAAGCGCCGCGCCGTGGTCAAATCCTGATTATTCCCGCCGAAAAACTCAGCATCGGTGAGAATGGACAGCGCCACCGCCCCGGCCTGCATGTAGCCGAGCGTGGTGCGCTCCACCGGCGCGTACTGGTTTATCCAGCCCTGGGAAGGCGACTTGCGCTTGAACTCGGCAATGAGGCCGCTGCCGTTTTCGCGCAGCAGGTACTTGCGCAGCGACAGCGGCTGGGCCTGAAAATAGAGGCTGGTTTCGAGCAGCTTCACGGGTACCAGCTCGCGGCGGCTGGCAACTTCTATGCGCTTCTGAGCAACGATGGTATCGAGGATGGTGGGCATTTTCGAATGAGGAATGAGGAACGAAGAATGAGGTATTGGAAGTAATTGCGCCAGACCAGCTTGCTGCAATTATTCATTCTTCATTCTTAATTGATTGCAAGCATGGTTTCAAAAGCAGTTTTGGCCGCGCCCGAATCGAGCGATTCGCGGCTTAAGCCCAGGGCCTCGTCCCAGCTCAGGCCGGGGCGGGCGCATTGCAGGGCGAGGGCCGCGTTGGCGGTCGTTACGTGCCGCTGGGCAGCGGTGCCGTGGCCGTCGAGCACCTGCTTGAACAGCTCAGCGGCGGCTTCGACGGTGGCGCCGCCGGCGAGGTCGGCGGCCGTGAGCGGGGGCAGACCGAGGCGCTCGGCCGTCACCAGCTGCTCGCCGGCAAACGACGAAACCAGCTTGGCCGGGCCGGTGAGGGCCAGCTCGTCGTAGCCATCAAGGGCGTGCACCACGGCGTAGCGCGCGCCGGTTTCCTGCATCAGGTAGTGGTACACGCGCTGCAGCTCCAGGTTGAACACGCCCAGCAGCTGGGCCTGCGGCCGGGCCGGGTTCACCAGTGGGCCAAGGATGTTGAAAAACGTGCGCAGCCCCAGCTCGCGCCGAATCGGACCGGCGTGCCGCATGGCCGGATGAAAAGCCGGCGCGTGCAGAAAGCAGATGCCCGCTTGGTCGAGCTGCCGCCGCAGCTGCCCGGAGTCAGCCTCAAAATCGTAGCCGAAATGCGCCAGCACATTCGACGCGCCCGACACCGACGACACGCCGAAGTTGCCGTGCTTGGCCACCTTCGTGCCTGCTCCCGCCACGATAAAACAGGCCAAGGTGGAGATATTAAGCGTGTTTTTGCCGTCGCCCCCGGTGCCCACGATGTCGACCACGTCGTGCGTGCCCAGCTCGGGGTCGCGGCTCAAATCGAGCAGGGCCTGCCGAAAGCCAGCCAGCTCGGCCACCGTGATGGGCCGCATCCGGTACACGGCCAGGAAGGCCGCTGTTTCGGCCGCATTAGCGCGCCCTTCCCCGAGCTGGCGCATGGCAGCGTGCGCCTCGGTGTGGGTCAGCGGCTGGTGGTCGAAAAGCTTGGTGAGTATGTTTTTCAAAACGTTTGGTTATCTATAGTAGCTGTGTCCATGATAGAACGTCATGCTGAGCGAAGCCGAAGCATCGCTACCGCTTCGTTGAATTAATTGAGTTACTTACGAAGTAGAGATGCTTCGACTTCGCTCAGCATGACGACCTTTTAACAACCAAACAAATTACGCCAGCCAGTTTTCCAGCATCTGCGCGCCGTGCTCGGTGAGGATGCTCTCGGGGTGAAACTGCACGCCGCGCACGTCGTAGGTGCGGTGCCGGAAGGCCAGCACCTCGCCGTGGGCATCGCAGGCCGTCACCTCCAGCGTGGCGGGCATCGACTCGGGCCGCACCGCCCAGGAGTGGTAACGCC
>JANXMN010000333.1 GCA_025354605.1 Hymenobacter sp.
GTTTTTTTAGCCCCGGAGGGGCAGGGCTTCCGCATTAAAATCCAGCCGCCGGGTTTTGATGCGGAAGCGCTACCGGAGGGGCGACCCATTATCGTTGCTGCCATTTGGGTCGCCCCTCCGGGGCTTTATCGGTTGATTGCAGCAAATGACTACCGACGGGTCGCCCCTCCAGGGCTAAAAAAACGGACGTTTGCGTAAGTCCTATTTGCTTAGAAGCTATTTGTGTTCGTCCGGATGGCGCGGGGTCGTATCCGGTAGGGTCGTACCCGGGCCAACTACCAGTGGGCCTCTGGTCCACAGAACAGTCATCAGCGAACAATCAAGCGGCGGCCCTAGTGGCGCAGCCCGGCCACAGGCCGGGTAGTAAACGGCAAGGGGCACAGCCCCGCGCCATCTGCTTAACAGAATTACTTAAATTGAGCTGACGGGCCGAATTAAAAATTCAGGGTACTCCGCCGGCCAACCTGAAAACCGCTCTGGAACCCCTTAAAACAGGAAGTCGAACCCAACAAAGACCAGCTTCTCCTCGCCTACCGAGTAGGTGACGTTGACCACGGCCTGCTTCAGAATGTCGACGTACACGCCGCCCCCAAAGGCCGAGTGTAGCGCGTTAAGGCCCGTGCGGGTGTCGTTGTCGGAATACACCCGCGCCCCGTCGGCCAGGCCCAGCAGGCCCAGCTTGCCGGGGAAGAGGTAGGCATTGAAGCTGAGCAGCTGCAGGCGGGCCTCCAAGTTGGCGTAGAAGCTGCTGCGGCCGGCGTAGCGCGTGCGCCGGTAGCCGCGCAGGTTGGTGGTGCCGCCCAGGGTATTGGCCTGGTAGAAGCGGTAGTCGCCCATGTTGTGCGTCACGCCGATGCGGCCGGCGTAGGTAATCTGGAACGGGAAGTTGGGCGTGAGGTAGGCGCGGACTTCGGAGCTGAGGCGGCCGTACCGCAGCTTTTCGCCGTTGAGCTGGTAGTTGTACTGGAACTCGTTGTACCAGCGGATGCCGATGCGCGGGTTTTTGGGCGACGAGCTGGCGTCGAGGTTCAGGTACACGAGGCCGCCCACGTACTGGTTGGTCTGGAAGTCGCTGGCCCGGATGCCGAAGTGGCGGTTTTCGTAAGTCACGGCCCCGCTCTTGTTGGTCAGGCTGTCCTTAATGACCGAGCCAATGGGGTCCTGCTCGACGCGAAACTGCTCGTAGCGCGGCCCCACGCCCAGCTTGAGAAAGCTGAACAGGCTGCGTTCGAGCGTGGGGGCCACCGTGAGACTGTTGAAGCGCACCCGGTAGGCGGTGTTCACCGTGCGGTTGGTCTTGGCCCCCAGGTTGTCATCCTCGGTGGCCTGGTTGGCGGTGTTGTTGCCGATGCCAAAGAAGTTGTACAGCAGCTGCGGGCCGAAATACTGGGCGGCCACGTGCAAGTCGTACTTGCCAAACACGCGGGTGAACTGCCCCACGTACTTGATGTTGTAGGCCCCGTTGCGGGCCGGCGCGAAGTTGGCCGTGATGCTCTGCTCCGACGAAAACGGGTCGCGCCGGAAGCCGTAGCGGCGATGCGTCACCCCGCCGCCCAGCAGAATGCCGTCGTCGATGTTGTAGCCAAAAAACAGGGCCGGGCCGGTGTAGTTCAGGCGGTAGTCCTTCAGGTCGAAGCGCTTGGGGTGGTCGTAGCGGCTCACGTCCACGCCGGGCTCCAGGCGCAGGCGGGCATCGGGGCCGGCCTTGATGACGTTGCCCGTGTCGGCATCGTACACCTGCACCTTACGGCGCATCCCGGTGATGTTGCTGTTGTCGATGATGGAATCGCGGCCGGTGCCCGCCACCAGCCGGATTTTGATGCCCTTGCCGGCCTTGCCCTTCAAATCGTACACATCCTGCCCGCTGATGCCGTAGAGGCGCAGCTCGTCGGTGATGCCGTACTCCAGGGTGCGGTCGTACACGGTCTGCTCCAGCTTGCCTTTCTTGTTGATTTTCTGCACCGTGAGGTGGGTGTTGCCATTCGTGAGGCGCTCCACCGTGAACTTCTCGTTTTTGTGCGTCCCGCGCACTTCCACGATGTTGGCCACCACGTTGGCGTACTTGGCGGCCAGGGCGGGCAGCAGGTCGCGGCGACTCTTCAGCTTGGCGATGATTTCCTTGCCGTGCAGCTCGTAAATGGCGGCGGGCCAGTTGTCGCGGAAGGCTTTTTCAATGATGGCATCGGTGAGGTGGTCCTTCATGTACTGCGCCTGGGCCACCCACTCCTCGCGCGTGACGCCCCCCATAAAGGTGCGGTCGTTGCTCAGGGCGGTTAGGTTCAGGCCCTTGTAGTCGCCAAAATCGTAGCCGAAGTTCTGGAAATTGCGCACCGCGAACTTGCGACTTATCAGGAAGGGCAGCACCCCGTCGCCCTTGAAGAAGGCAATGTCGCGGTCTTCGGGCACGGCCGTGTACGTGCGGTTGCCCTTTTTGTCTTTCACCTCGGCCCAGCGCCACTGGTCTTCGTGCCGGTCCCAGTCCCCAATCCACATATCGAAGAGGCGCGAGCGGGCAAAAGCCGGCTGGTCTATTTTGTTGTCGTTGTCGTCGAGCAGGCGCTCCAGCATCTTGTCGGTGCTCACCAGGTTCTTGGCGTAGTTCAGGCTGGCTACGTTGCTCTGGTCGTCTTTGGCATCTTCCTCGAGGGCGGCGGGCGTGTTGGCAAACGTGCTGTAGTACTGCCCCAGCAGGGGGTCCTGCGGAATATAGACGCGGGTGGGGTTGGTGTGCAGAATGCCCGCCGCCGTACCCAGCGGCGGCAAGGCAAACGAAGCATACGGATGCTGGGCCGAAATCTGGTCTTGCAGAATGTCTTTGGCGAAGCCCGCGCGCATGGCCTCGGGCAGCACGGCGGCGGGGTCCTTATCGATGCCGCGCAGCGAGAAGTTATGGCCTTCTTCGTTGCGCACTTTCAGCGAAGCGGTTTGCTTGCCGCCGCCGGTTTTATAGGGTACCAGGCCGTCCTTGTCGTGGGCCAGGTCGAGCACGGGAAACTTAACGGGAGTGGCCCACTCCTGGCGGTAGTGCTCGCCCAGCAGCCAGTTATGAAACTTGCCGTGCTGGTTATAGGCGGGGTTGATGGCCACCGTCACGCTGCTGTCGCGAAAATCGGGGCGTTGCGTGGGCAGCGGGGGCACCACTACGGCATCCTTTTGCTTCTTCTTCTTTTTGCCCTCGGGCGTCACGGGCGCGGCCGGCGCGGCTACGGTGGCGGCTACGCCGTCGGTGGTTTTGGCGTAGAGCGGGGCGCGGAACACGAGGCGGGCTTTATCGCCGTTGCCCACCGGCACGTAGTATTCGGTCCAGACCTCGCCGTCGTTGTAGTAGTTCACGCGGGCCCAGCCTTTTTCCTTGTCCGAAAACAGCGCTCCGCCGGCGTCGCCGGGCTTCACGTGCTGGGTTTTGCAGCCCGAGCCGCTCACAATAAAGTGCGTGGTGCCTTCCTTGAAGTACTGCAGGTTGTGCTCGTGGCCGGCGGCGTAGATGATGTTGGGATACTTGGCGAAAATATCGGTCAGGCCCTTCTTGTAAGCCCGGTAGGCGGGGTAGGCCAAATCCTGGCTGATGCCGCCGTACTTGCGCGCGAACGGGTAGATGGACCCGAGGACGGGCAGCGGCAAAAACGCGTACTTGTACACGATGCTGAGCGGAAAAATATGGTCGCCAAGCGTGAAGTAGCCGCCGTGAATGCCATCGGAGTAGAGCGGGTGGTGGCCCACTACCATGATGTTCTTGTCCTTGTTGCGGGCAATAATATCCTCGAGCTGGGCCATAAACTCGGTTTCGTCTTCGACGCCGCAGCCCCCGCCCGCGCCGTAGGGCCGCTCGCTGCGCTGGGTGAGAAACCACTGCGAGTTGATGGTGATGAGCACCAGGTCGTCCTGCAAACGGATTTCGTAGGGGCCAGGGCAGCCGTTGTTGGGCGTGATGAAGTCGCCGGTGTAGGAGAAGTCGGCCGAGTCGTGGGCCATGTAGTCTTCGGCGAAGCGCTGCTCGCGCAGCACCTGCTCGAAGCCGCCCTTCAGGCCCTGCTTCCAGTCGTGGTTGCCCGGAATCATGTATTTCTCGCCGGCATAGCCCCGCAGAATGTCCATCTGGTCGCGCAGGCGGCGCTCGCCTTCCTTGCGGTCGTAAGCCCCTACTTCCGACAAGCCGAACTCGTACACGTTGTCGCCGAGGAAGATGGTGGTGCTTTTGGCCCCGGCTTCCATGATTTTCTTCCGCAGAAAATTCAGCGAGGGCTCCCCGCCTTTGTCTTTGGGAATGGGGTTGCCCACGTCGCCAATCAGGAAAACGGTGTAGCGGATGCGGGTGCTGTCGGGCGGCAGCTTTTTCTCCCAGCCCAGGCCGCCGCGGCGGTAGTTAGGGCGCGATACGTGCGGGTTCTGACTGGATTCGCCCTGGGCGAGGATGCGAGCGGGAAAAGCCAGCACTGCCCCCAGCAGCAGCAGTGCGGAATAACAACGAAAAAATCGGGGCATAGAAAAAACGAATGGGCAGGGCAGCAGCCCGCCGCGGCGGATTCGGGTAAATTTACAACGGCCGCCGTTGCGGCCGGTGAGGGCCGTTACGCAAAGCACGGCAGTGCGGTTAGCGCCGTTTCCTAACTTACACCCCCGTACTCGCGTTCAAAGCCGGCCCGTCCATCGCCCGAACCGGCGTAGCTTCGCTCCCCCTTATGCAAGACCTTACTCCCGAACCGGCCGCGCCCGACGCGCCGGCCTCCGCGGCCAGCCCGGCATCTCCGGTCGAAACGCCCGCCCCCGTCGCGGCGGCCGTGCCGGCTACTGCCCCAGTCGGAACCGAAGCGGCTCCGGCCGAACCCGCTGCCGCTGAAGCCCCCGTCGCCGCAGTTGCTGATGAAGCGGCCAAGCCAACCAAAGCGGAGAAGAAGGGCAAAAACGAGAAGGCCGACGACCCCGACAAGCCCGCCAAGGCCAAGGCTTCGGACCTGGTAAAAGCGGCGCAGGAGCACGTAAGCGCCGAATTCGCCGGCCTCTCGCCCAAACTCACCTACCACTCGCTCTTCCATACCGAAACGGTGGTGAAGGAGTGCCGCACCCTGGCTCCCGCCGCCGAGCTGAGCGAGGACGACACCGAGAACCTGCTGCTGGCCGCCTGGTTTCACGACACCGGCTACCTCGACGTGTACGACGGCCACGAGTACCGCAGCATGGAGCGCGCCGCCGCCTGGCTGGGCCAGCAGGGCATGGCCGCCCCCCGCATCCAGCTCATCGAGACGCTTATCAAGGCCACACACCGCGACGTGGTGCCCGAAACCGAGCTGCAAAAGCTGCTCGTGGATGCCGACATGAGCAACCTGGCCCGCAAGGACTACCGCTCGCGGGCCGAGCTGCTGCGCACCGAGTGGGAGCTGGTGCTCAACAACTCCTACTCGACGCAGGAATGGGCCGAGCTCCAGCTCAACTTCATGCTGGCCCACAAGTACCTGTCCGAAGCCGGCAAGGAGCGCTACCGCAAGGACCTAAAAAAGAACGCGGAGGAACAGCGCGATTTCCTGAAGAAAAAAGAAAAGAAGGAGAAGAAGAAAATCCAGGAGAAGGGGGCCACATTCGCCGAACCCAAGCGCGGCATCGAAACGATGTTTCGGACCATGTACGGCAACCACGTGAAGCTCTCGGCCATGGCCGACAAGAAGGCCAGCATGATGATTCAGCTCAACGCCGTGCTGATTTCGGTCATCATTACCTACCTGGGGGCCAAGATGGGCAAGGCCGGGGCCCTGGGGCCGTTCATGAACGGCAACCCCGTGCTGGCCATTCCGGTGAGCATTCTGCTGGCCACGGCCCTGAGCTCGGTGACGACGGCCATTCTCTCGGCCCAGCCCGACGTGACGAGCTTCGACTGGCTGAAGCGCAGCCCCGAAATCGCCACCAACCGCCGCGTGAACCTGCTGTTTTTCGGGCAGTTCACCAAGCTCAGCCTCGACAACTTCCAGGGCGGCATGCACGAGATGATGCGCAGCAAGGATGCCATCTATACCAACATGCTGACCGACGTGTACTACCTCGGCGAGGTGCTTTCGCGCAAATACAAGCTGCTGCGCACCAGCTACACCATCTTCATGGTCGGGCTGATTCTTACGGCGCTGTCGTTCGGCATCGCGCTGCTGTATAAGTCGTAGGGTGGCAGCAGCGCATTGGCCGGCTTGCGTTATCTTTGTGTCGCACTCGTGCCACCCGGACCTGTAGCTTAACTGCATAAAGCAAGCCTCTCCTAAGGGCTAGAGTACAGGTTGGATTCCTGTCAGGTTCACTACGTTAGCCCCGCACTACCCGCCTTTCAACGGTGCCGTAGCGCGGGGCTTTCTGCTAACTGGCCGTGGTCGTATTCCCAATGACAATTGGGGCAGAGGACCAGAATATTCGCCGGGCCGGAGACTTCCTGCACTGTTGCGGAATCGGGAAAGGACTTGATGGGCTGCCGGTGGCAATACTCCACGTGCTTGTGATATCGGCAGGCCTGGCACACGCGCGGCCGGTGCGCATTGAGCAGGCGGGTAATGGCGTTGAGGTAGCCGCGGTAGTAGCTGGGATGCTTGATGGCATCCTTGGCTTTGAGCTGCGCTACGGTCATCTGGCCGTAGTCGGCCTTGCGCTTGCCGTGCACCGCGCAAAACTGCCGGCTCGCCGGAATTAGCATGTCGCATTCCTGGCATTTTCGCGTCAGTTGCCGCTTGGGAGCCTGCTGGTTGGTATGGATTGCCGCGTGCGACCGGGAGCAATATTTGGGATTGGCGGTGGCAGCGCCGCAGTGCAGGCAGTTATTCATGCCTCAAATTACTGGATATTGCCGGTTCATTCCCTGC
>JANXMN010000527.1 GCA_025354605.1 Hymenobacter sp.
CTGCCGCGCCGCTGGGTGGTGGAACGCACGTTTGCCTGGCTGGGCAAGTACCGCCGCGTCGCCGGACGTGACTACGAAACCAACCCGCGCAATAGCGAAGCCTGGATTAAGGTCTGCCTGAGCAACTTAATGCTCCGACGGCTCGCCAAACGAACAATATCCAAACCTGACGATTAAGTTATCCTACACCCTCTTAGAGAATCCGGGAGGTTTCTAGGTGCCCCATCAAAGCACATGCACCCGTGCATCGGCCGCATTCATTAGCTCTGCAATAGGCTTATTAGCAGTGTGGAGTGCTTTATGTTTTACCCTGCTTCCGCAGAGTGTCGCGGTAAGCCGCCCGCAAACGAACGCCGGAAGGCCAGGGGTGAAAAGCTCGTTTTGGCCTTGAACAGCTTGCTGAAGGACTGCGAGTGCTCGAAGCCCAGCTCGTAGGCAATTTCGCTCACGGACAGCTCGGTAATCGAGAGGCGCTCCTTCGCTTGCTCGATGAGCCGTTGGTGGATGTGCTGCTGCGCGCTCAGTCCGGTGAGGGACCGCAGCATGTCGCTCAGGTAGCTCGGGGTCAGGTGCACCTGCGCCGCCAGGTACTGCACCGTGGGCAGGCCCTGGCGCAGTCCTTGCTGCCCGCCGAAGTAGTCGTTCAGCACGGTTTCCACTTGCGCCAGCAGCCCCCGGTTGAGCGTGCGGCGGGTGAGGAACTGCCGCTGGTAAAACCGCTGCGTGTAGCTCAGCAGCAGCTCTAGCTGCGCCAGCAGCACGTCCTGGCTGAAGTCATCGAGGCGGGCGCGCAGCTCCTCCGCGATGCTGCGAAACATGGCCACCCCGGTGGTCTTTTCGCCGTCCGAGAGGTGGAGGGCCTCGCTTGCGTCGTACGAAAAGAAGGTATACTGCTTGATTCTTTGGGCCAGCGGGTAGCCCACCAGCAAGTCGGGGTGCAGCAGCAGCACGTAGCCGCCCTGGTCGCAGACGTCCTCACCTTCGCCGCCCATAAGTTGGTTGGGGGCCGCGCAGAGCAGGCTGCCTTCCGTAATATCGTAGCGGCCCGGCCCGTACTTGACGCTCCCGGCGCCGCCCGTTTTATAGGCTATTTTGTAGAAGCTCAGCAGGTGGGCACCCGACGACGGTCCGGCCCCAATCGGCGTGGCCGTGGCATCCACCACGCTGATGAGCGGGTGCAGGGGCTTGGGCAGGCCCAACGCCTGATGCGCCACGGCGATGGAGTCGAACTTATGCACGGGAAGGGCTGATAGTTTTAGGGTGGCACCATAACAGTCCGCCGGAAGAAACCTCTCCCGACGGGCTGCTTTGGCAAAGAAGATACGAATACGGGCAAACAAGCCCAGGCGTCACACCGTTAACTGGCCGGCTAGTGGGAAGCGCCGGCTACCTGGCCCTGCGCCGCCTCCGATACCGGGGCCCAGGCTTCCCAGGTAGCCAAACGCTCGGCGTAGGCCGCACGGACCTCGGGTAGGTTGTGGCGGCCCAGGAACAGCCGCAACGGCGGCTGCGCGGCGTCAACCGCAGCAAAGAGGGCCGCTGGCGTCGCGGCGGGGTCGCCGCGTTCCGCGCTTCGCAAGCTCGCGAAAAACTCATTTTTGAAGTCGTTGTATGCTTCCAGACCGGCCGCAAAGCGCAACGAGTCCGGGCTGCCGAACTCGGTGGCGTAGGCCCCGGGCTCGATGATGGTGACCTTGATGCCAAACGGGGCCACTTCGGCGGCCAGGCTTTCGTGAATTGCTTCGAACGCCCACTTAGAAGAGCAGTAGTAGCCAATGACCGGCAGGGTGACGTGGCCCAGGTTGCTCGAAGTGCCCAGAATGTGGCCGCTGCCCTGCGCCCGCAGCAGGGGTGAGGCGGCTTGAATGACAGAAACGGCCCCGAAAACATTCGTTTCGTACATCGCCCGGATGTCGTCCAGACCGGCTTCCTCAATGGTGCCAACCAGGGAATAGCCAGCGTTGTTGAGCACGACATCGAGCCGGCC
>JANXMN010000337.1 GCA_025354605.1 Hymenobacter sp.
CCAGGCCGGGCACCTGAGCATGGCCCACTACTGGCACCTGCGCCTGCTCAGCGCCCTGCTGTTGGTGCCGCTGCTCGGCGTGCTCTACATCGTGGTGTTCGACCGGCCCCGCCGCCCCAAGCCGGCCCGGCAGCTCTGGCATCGGTAAAGAAAAAACCTGCTGGGTGGCGTTCTTCAGCGCTCAATTGTCTCTGTAGCCTGGCTATGGACACCGCTAAGGGCATCATCAGCCATGTGCAGGCCGACTTGGCCGATAGCGGCGACAGTTTGCATTTGCCCCGCCTGCTGAGCGGTCTGCAACCGCGTTTGCGCACGCACCATCTGTTCCTGCGCGATTTTTTGGCCAATAAGCAAGTCAATTTCAACAACCGCCAAGATGCCCAACTGGCCGCGTTGCTGCGGGCCACTGGAGCCACGCTACGCGCCATTGCCGACCAGTTCAACCATTCCGGCTATCGCACCCGTCGTGGAAATTCCTTCCACCCCTGGGAGAACAGCGACAGTTACCCAAGCCGGATAAATAAATTTAATGGAGCAATTGATTTGATTTAAAAATAAAAAAACCCGCCGGTATTACCGGCGGGTTTTTCTTAGCTAGCCGCAGGAGTCTATACCCACTTGTGGTCATGCGAAGCGCAACTGACATCGATTTTCTTGGCCGAGATAACAAGACCCAGCATTATCGAAGCCTACATCTCATCACCGTGGGCGTCGAAGCTCTCAGCGTAGACTATGCAGTCCACCGGTTATCGAGCGAAGCGCCGTTGACATCGATTTTGTTGGCCGAGATGACCAAGCTCAACACCATCGAAGCCTGCGTTTCGCTGCCGCGAGCGTCGAAGCTCTCGGCGTAGCCCACGCAGTAGGCTTCTTTGAAGGAAATCTCCTTCATTTTCGAATCCTGGTCACCGCGCTTGAACACGATTTTACCATCGGCCCGTTTGTAAGGGTCAAGCATCCAGCTGATGAGCTTTACGCTATCAGTCGATACAATCGTCACCTTGATGGTGCCGCCTTGTACTACGGATGAAGGACGACCCTTGTCGTCGGTGGTCTGGTTGAAGGAGTAGCCGCAGCTAACTACTTCGCACTCTTCGCTGCCAGCAGCGTCGAAAACAGCACTAAATGATGCCATAATGGGGAAAGGGGGTTTGTGGAAAAAATGGAAGAAAAAAACTTGAGAAACTCAAGGTAAAATTAAGGGATGAGAATTACAAATGAAAGCATATCGATATTAATTTACCGATAACACCATCCTCCATAAGCCATTATTTTTTCGTGCAAGGCCGAAACTATTGCTGCGCGTACTCAGCGCTCCAGTCACGGCCGGGGTTGTCCGGGTCGTCACCTTTGGTGCCATCGAGCGAAACCAGGAAGGTTTTAGCCGGGAAGTAAGGTACCATGTGAATGTCGAGGTTGATACGGTCCTTCTGGTCAGGGTCGCGCTCGAATTTTTTGATGGAGAATTTCTCAATCAACTTGCCCGGCCCGGCTATACCATCAAGGAAGCGCACAATCTGATTCTGAATGTCCATCCGCATGTTATGGTCCCAGTTTTCGAAGGCGCGGCGGTTGAGGAAGTCAATCAGTACTTTGGTCACGTAATCGAACACGCGCACGACCGAGTAGGTTTGCAGACCGATATTGTCGCCATTGAACAGCGTTTTGGCCGAAAAAGCCATTACACGACCATATTCATTGACCATCGGCACGAGGCCGATTTTTTCCATATTCGAAATTTCACTTTTGCGCAACGGGAATTTCACGCCGTCCACTTCGTTCAGCGTGCCGTGCTTGCGACCAGCCGTTACCTGCGAGGCCAGCGTGGAATAGATGCGACCGGCCAAAGCTGATGATGGCGGCACAAACATGTCTTCCTCCTCGCCGATTTCCTCAATCTTACCGCGGCCAACCAGCCAGTTAGCGGCCATTACAACGTTTGATTTATAGGCATCGCCTCCGGTCAGGTTGGCTTCCTCAAACAATTCGATAACGTCTTCGGGCGTATCATAATGCTCGAAATCAGTGATGAGCATTACTTTGTTTTTGTGAGCGATTTTGGCCCACTTATCGACTACCTTATTTGAACCCAGGTAGCCAGGTACGACCAGCAGCGAGTAGTTATCGCGCAGGTCGAGGCGGTCGTAATTCTGTTCGAGCTCGTTGGATACCGCGTCGATAAAGGTGGTATTGTCTAAATCCTGCAGCTGGTCTTTATCAGCGTTGAGGATGGAAATATTTTTCACCTCGTCCTGGTCGGTGTTGCGGAAAAACAACGATACTGAGCGGTAAGCCTGCTCCAACTCGTTGGTAGTTTCCACCGCCATTTTCAGATTAGCTTTGAGTAGCTGCTCGTTGCCTTCAACGTGATGCGAACCTTTTTCTACGGCATCGCTCACGGTCCCGGCTTCACTCAGCAGCGAATGCCACAGGGCCAAGCGCTTTTTGAGTTGCCGGCGGTCCTGCTTTTTGCTTTCTTCGGAAAGAAAGATTTTTTTACGAGCTTTCTTTTCCGGGTTCAAATTGGATGCACCGTCGATGGTGGTCTCCAGCAGGTCGAATCCACCAACTTTCAGCAGGGCGTTGGTACTTTGTTCGAGGCTGGGGGCAGCTCCCTCGCGGGAACGGAAATCAGCAGTGGCGTCTTGTTGTTCGAGGGCCATAGTAGAATACGCTGTAAAAGTAGAAAGGAAGTGAAATATAGCGCAATATTATTGCAACTCGTCCATCATGGCCTGAATGGCCGCCAGAAACGCCGTTTTAGTTTCGGGGTTTTCCAACGCGGTTTTCAGAATTTTATTTGATTTAAGCTGACGAAGCAGCTTTTGCAAATCGTCGGTTTCGGAAGCGAGATTTTGCAGGAAGTTACTTTGGCTGATAATGCCTTTCTTGCCAAAATCACCGAGCGAAGCAAAATGCAGCTTCTCCGACACCGAACTGCCCTGGGCATCTTCGAACTGCACGTCCACTTCGGGCTTGAAATGGGCGAAAACAGCTTCCGGCGTCTTCAGGCCCTCAACAACCACGGGCCGCAGGGGCGTGTTGGTCGTCAACTTCTGCACGAGCAACGTGCGGTTGAGAGGGATTTCCGAGATGGCCTCGGAAGAGTTGTCGAGCTTACGCTCTTGGCCGCCAATTCCGTAGGAATACATAGGGGGGAGGGGTGGTAGGGCTGCCGGACGCTGGAAAGTGCGTTTCAGCCAGCCAATGAAGGCATTCATTTGAGGACCTTGCTTGCCCCATAAACGACTGGGCACGCGGAAAAGTTAGGTAAATGTAAGACAAATCTTTTAACCGGTTGGACATTGAACACCACTGCGGGGCGCAAAGTATCCGCAAATCACCAGCTTTGCAGGCGCAGGCTGCTAGGTGGGCGGTGGTTTCGGCGGCTGGCTCTAGCTTTGCGTTCTCCCGGTCCGCCCGGCATTTCCCTTTCCACTTTAATATCAGTTACCCTCATGGCCTACTCCGACAATCTGAAGCGCAGCCTGCATATTGCGCAGGCAGTTGCCCACGAATACCGCCAGCAGTACTACGCGGCTCCGCACCTGCTTACGGCCCTGCTGCACAATGAAATCGGGCTGGCCTCGTGGCTGGTGGCCGTGCTTGATAAGGATATTCACTACCTGCGCGAGTGGGCCGAAGTGCGACTTGAGGACCAGCCCAAAGCTGCCCGTCCTCCGGAAATGCCCACGCCCGACCCCGGCGTGCAACAGGTGCTGGAAATGGCCGACTTGGTGGCCCTGCAATTGTCGCGCGACCAGACCGACCCACTAAGCACGCTGGCAGCGCTGCTGCGGCCGGGCCTGGCTTTCACGGCCGAACAGCTGAAATCATTGCCATTGACGCAGAAAGAGGTAATGGATGCCGCGCAGGCTGAGATGCCAGCGCCAGCGGTGGACGAAGCCGTTGGAACCAATCAGGCGGGCACTACCGGCAGTGCCCTGGCCGGCGGCAAAGCGGGCGCGCTGGCCACCTACTGTACCGACAAAACTGCCCAGGCCCGCGAGGGCAGGCTGGACCCGATTGTGGGGCGCGACCGGGAAATCCGGCTGATGGCCGAGATTCTGGGCCGGCGCACCAAGCCTAACGTGCTGCTCATTGGCGAGCCGGGCGTGGGTAAGTCGGCGCTGGTGGAGGGCTTTGCCCAGCAGATTGCCCAGGGGCTGGTGCCGGTACACCTGCGCGAGGTGACGCTGTTTGAGCTGGATTTGGGCACGCTGGTGGCGGGCGCGTCCTATAAAGGTGAGGTGGAGGACCGCATCAAGAAAGTGCTGACTGAAATTAAGCAGTACACGCGCGCCATTTTATTTATCGACGAAATCCACGTGCTGCTCGACCCTAAGGGCAGCGCCGGCAGCGGCATCGCGCAGCTGCTGAAGCCCGAGCTGGCGCGGGGCGAGCTAACGGTAATCGGGGCTACGACCAGCGACGAGTACCGGCAGTACATCGAGAAGGACGAAGCATTTAACCGCCGCTTCGACATCGTGCGGGTGGAGGAGCCCACGATGGTGGTGGCCGAGCGCATGCTGGAGCGGGTGCTGCCCATCTACGCCACCCACCACGACCTGACCATTGGCGAAGGCACCATTGGCGAGGCTGTGCGCTTGGCCAAGCGCTACCTGAAGGACCGGCAACTGCCCGATTCGGCCATCGACCTGGTGGACCGCACGATGGCCGCCATCCGCATGCTCGACGAGCAGGCCGTGGCCGGGCTAACGCAGCTGCAAACTGAGTTTGAGGCCCTGGCCGCCGGGCACGCAGAAATGGCCGAAGCCGACTACCTGCGCGAGCTACGCTGGTTTCTGTACCAGGTGCAGAACCAAGTGAGTCAGCTCTGGCTGAACCAACTGGAAAACGAGCAGCAGCCTGAAACGCTGGAAACCAGCGCCGAGTTGGAAACCTACCTGCGTGAGATTCTGGGGGCGGTGCTGGCGCTGGCCGACGTCAAGAAAACCAGCGTGGAAAAGCACGACATCGCGGCCATCGTTTCGGGCAAAACCGGCATTCCGCTGGGCAAGTTGCAGAGCAACGAGCGCGAGAAGCTGCTGCGCATGGACCAGATTCTGCAGAAGCGCGTAGTGGGCCAGGAATATGCCGTGACGGCTATGTGCGCGGCCATTCTGGAGTCGCGCTCGGGGCTGACCAAGGCCGGACAGCCCATCGGCTCGTTTTTCTTGCTGGGACCCACCGGCACGGGCAAAACCGAGCTGGCGAAGGCCCTGGCCGACTTTCTGTTCAACGATGAATCCTTCCTCATCCGCTTCGACATGTCGGAGTTTAAGGAGGAGCACTCGGCCGCGCTGCTTTATGGCGCGCCTCCCGGCTACGTGGGCTACGAGGAGGGCGGCCTGTTGGTGAACAAAATCCGCGAAAAGCCTTATTCGGTGGTGCTGTTCGACGAGATTGAGAAGGCCCACCCGTCGGTATTCGACATCTTTTTGCAGATTCTGGACGAGGGCCGGCTCAGCGACCGGCTGGGCCGCGAAGGCGACTTTTCCAACGCCGTGATTCTGTTCACGTCCAACATCGGCTCCGAGCAGATTGCCGCGGCCTTCGCGGCCGGCAAAGCCCCCGTGCCCACCGACTTGATGGAGGCGATGACGCGCCACTTCAGGCCCGAGTTCTTAGCCCGCCTCACCGAAATAGTGCCTTTTGCTCCCATCTCGGAAGAGAACGTGGGCCGTATCTTTGACATTCACCTGCGCCCCCTCACCGAGCAGCTGCGGCGGCAGGGCATTACCCTCACGCTCAGCGCCGAGGCGCGGCAGTATTTGGCTTTGTCGGGCTTCACGCCCAAGTATGGGGCGCGTCCCATCACGGGGGTGATTCGGCAGCAACTGCGACGGCCCATTTCGCGGCTCATCATCAGCGGGGAGGCCCGGCCCGGCACTGTGCTGGCGCTCGACAAGCTGGAAGACAGCGACACCGTAGCGTGGACTACCACGCAAACGGCTGCGGAACCGGCCCTGGAAACGGTGGAGACTCTGGTGTCTGAAGCACCAACCACGGTAGCGGCGGCTACTGAAGAAGCCTGAGCTACCAGCTTTCTCCCGAAACTTTCTGCAGTTTCATCCCGGTGAATTACTCTATTCCTAAAGCATTTTCCCATGGCATCTTTCCATGCCGAGCTGGAAGTTAGCGGTCAGACCTATCCGGTTCGTAGCTGCTTCTTCGACTTTAGCCAAGCCACCAATGAGCGGGGCCGGGTGACGGCTAGAGTGCGCCATGGCCTGGTACACCTCATGCTGGACGTGCCTGACGATGAGCTGCTGCTCGACTGGGGCACCACGGCGCACAAGCCGCTGGCTGGCCACGTCACGTTTTTTGAAACCGACGGCCACACGGCCCGCGAAACCCTGGCCTGGGAGGCCGGCGAGTGCGTGGGCTACCACGAAACTTTTGCAGCCGGCGACGCGGTGGCCGGGGCGTATGTGTGCCAAGTGGTGATTGCCGCGTCCAAGCTGGTGCTCACGCCTGGTGGCCCGGCCCGGCCGCTGGCGTCGGCTACTCCCCGCGACTATGCTACGGCGTTGCCATCGGCCCCACTGCCGGCGGCACTGGCCACCCTGCCTGAGCTGAACAAGCAACAGCGCTACGACCAGCGAATGGGCCTGATGGGAAGCGCCCAAAGCAAGCTGGCCACTGCGCCTGACGTGCCGGCCCAAACGGCATTGGCGCGCTTGCAGCGCAACAACGTGGCCGTGGAACGAGCCAAGTTGAGCGCCCACGTGTACGACAGCGAAAAATATGGGCTGGATGCCCTGAGCAACCCCACAACGCTGCGCACACTGGAGCCGGAAGGCTGGCACATGCTCGCTGGCGAAGAACTAGCCAAAAGAGGGGTATCGTCGGAAATGCTACTCGACCCTAAGTCCGGTTTTAAAGCGGCGCTCTACGAATCCTCATTCGAGCGGCCGCCGAAACTGGTAATTGCCTACGCTGGCACCGAGAACGGGCCGGATTGGAAGACCAATTTCCGGCAGGGCATCGGGCTGAAAGATGCGCAGTATGACCGGGCTATGAGCTTAGCAACCAGCGTTGCAAACTCGGTTGACCCGCTTGATATTGAAACGACCGGCCACTCCCTCGGGGGTGGGCTAGCCAGCGCCGCTACCGTGGTGACAGGTATCAAAGGCTACACCTTTAATGCGGCGGGCTTACATGCCAACACCGTTAAGCGTGCCCCATACGAAGTGTCGCGGGCAGCCATGCGGGAGCAAGGTGCTTTAATTGATGCTTATCGCTCCACTTCTGACCCGCTCAATAATGCGCAAAAGGCTTCTTTAGTTACTCGTGGGGTCATCCTGCCCCAAGCACTGGGGGTGCCCCATCTTGTGGCGCCCGCTGCAAAATGGAAACACGAATGGGGCGAACTGGTGAAGGGAAACCCGCTCACGGCGGCCAAAAATATGGGGCTGGACGGCCACGGCGTCAGCCCGCAGATGGTGGACCATATTGAGGCCGAAAAAGACATGGATACGGCCACCCTCACCCAATACCTGGCCTTGTGAGGCAGCAGGTACTTCTGCGGCGCATGACTCTGCATTTACGCGGGGCGGTGGCTTTGTTTCTTCTTTCCCCTTTTTATCTATTCGGCTGTATGCAAGCAGTTACCAACCCCATCTATAAGCACACACCGGAGGAATACTTCCCCGCCGCCCCGGCCCTGGAGGTGGCCCGCGCCATCCGGGCCGATGACGTAGCTGCTCTGGGCAAAGTCTTTGCCCAGCATCCGGGTCTGGACCCCAACCAGGAAGGGCAGCAGGGCGTCACGTTTCTGTTCTGGGCCTATGCCCACCACCATGTCAAGGCGATGAAGGCGCTGGTGGCCCACGGGGCCGACCCCAACCGCCCGTTGCGCCTGCCCAATGAAAAAGGTGGTATCGATGTCACCCATCTGATTAACATCGCCGCTGGGGGACCTAAAGACGAATTGCTCGTAGCGCTGCTCGACTTGGGAGCCGACCCTAATGCAAAAGACGAGCGCCACGAACCGGCCTTGCACAATGCCATGTACGCTCACCAATACCAGCGAATGAAGCTGCTACTTGACCGCGAGGCGGACATTGATGCCACGGATAGTTCGGGGGCAACGGCCGCCGTGGTGCTGGCCCGGCTCAACTACTTTGAAATGGTATATTACCTGCTGGAGCGCGGGGCGGACTGGCGTAAGGATAACGGCAGTATTGCGCTTAATACCCAAGAGAAAGACATTGGAAATGCACAAGGTGTGGCTTGGCAAATCAAGGTAAAGCATTGGCTCATTGCCAAGGGCGTGAAGTTTCCCGTGCCCTCCTCAGGGGCTCGGCGCTACGCCGCCATCCGGGAGAAATGGGAGCAGACCGCTGAGGGCCACGCTTGGCGCGTTAAACTTGATGCCCTCGGGGCCCAGCCCGATGTGGTGGGCAAGGCCTGGACCAAGGAAGAACTGCCGGCTCGTCTGGCAATGCGGGCCTGGATGCAGCGGGAAGGCATTCCCGCGCCGCCGCTTTAAGTCGCGGCGGATGCGGGCAGAAATAGCCCGCGCTGGTTTCCAGGTCAGGGCTCCTACGTGGTTGCTTTTTGCTGCACCAGCACTTCGTAGGGCATATTCATGGCCGACTGGCTGGCCAGCGCCGTGTGCAGGGACTGGCAGGCGCGCTGCCACTCCGGCGGGCTGAGGCGGTTGGGCTCGGCCGGCGTGAGGGTGATGCGGATGCAGCGCACGAAACCGGCCGCAGGCGTGGCTCCGGTCTGGAAGGCTTTCTCGACCTGCACCGCCGCCAGGTGCGTACCAAGCTCGGCCCAGCAGGCGGCTTTGATGTCGGCCAGCGTGACCAGACGGGTGCGGGTGAGCAGGTTGCGGCGAAGGGCGTGGGTGCGCTCTTCGGGCCGGGGCCGCTCGCGCCCCCCGCTGGTGGTGCTGAGCAAGCGCACCTCGTCGAGAAAATGCCCGTCCTGAATGCGGAGCTGGCTGCCGGCGGCCAGCCGGTTGGCCGCCTCCCCGTTGCTCGACCAGTATTCGATGTACACGCTGTCGTTCACATTCTGGGGCCGCAGCAGCAGGTAGGGAGTGGCTTGTTCGGCGGCGCGGGTCCGGTCGAGGCGCTCTTCGAGGCGGGCCATGTTCTGGTCCAGCTCGCGCAGGGTGGAGCCCACGAAATCAGCCCCGGCGGCGGTGAAAGCCCGGCTTTCATCGCGGAGCAGGGCCAATAGCTCGCGCAGGGCCTCGCGGCCGGTGCGGGTATCGAAGCGCCCCACGCCTTGGGAGCGGAGGGTGTAAGTATCGGTGGCCCCGTCGCTGATGTCGGTGAGGGTGGTGGGGCGGAATGCCACATTGCTGAGGCTGTACACGTCGCGCACGGCCAGAAAAGGCTCCTCGCTAACCAGTGGGAACAAATTGAGGGCGGGCTGCAGGCGAAACAGCGTTCGGTGCAAGCGCCGGTTGAGCACCGGGAAGCAGTTGAGGGCGCATACCAGCTGGTCGAAGGCTTCGGGCGGCAAGGCGTGGGGAAAGCGTACTTCCAGCCAAGTCAGCGGCTGGCTCAGGGCCTGCAGCTCGGTGACCGGGTCGAAGACGACCGCTAGCTCGTCGGGGTAAGGGCGCGGCACGTAGGTAGCCAGCGCCCCGGCCGACCCCGCCAGCTGCACGAATACCGGCGCGTACAGCTCGCGCACCTGCTGCTCAATGCGATTCAGAAAATCATATTCTCCATTGAGCGACTCGCCCGAAGTGCCGGTGGTGGGCGGGGGCTCGGGCAGGCCCTGGCGCGGGTACACTTCAGTCCGCCCCAGCAGCCATTGCTCGCCGGGCAAAAAGGCCGCGTACGCGGCCCGGCGCGGCTCGTTGAGCCAGTCGAAATAAAACGTGAGGTCGCTAAACTGCACCCCCTCGGCCGGCAGCTCCAGGCCAATCCAGAGACGGCGATGCTCGGCCGGAGTAGGGGTGCCGACCTGGGCTACTACACGCTTGAGGCCGCTGGCTTCAATCTGCCACACGGTGGCATCGGTGGCGAGGCAGCGCACGGTGCCGCTCACCAGGCGAGTGGCCTGCAGAGGCGAAAAATGCAGCTCCGGGCCGGCTGCCTGCCGGCCCACCATGGGGGGGGCAAAAACGAATTGGGCGTCGTTGGGCAGCAGCACAACCGGTTCGCGGCCGCGGGCCTGGGCTACGGCGTGCGCTGGTCGCGGGGCGTCAACTACGTCGGGGTTCAGCAGCGTGGCCAGGCGCTCGACCAAGCGATATTGCGTGCCATGCAGCTCCTGGCCAATTTTCTCGAACTCAACGGCACAGGCTTCGAGCAGCAGGTGAACCAGGGGGTCGAAGCCGTCGAGGTCGCCCTCGCTGTAGCCCCAGAGCTCGGCCGCCTGGCGCGCGAGGCGGCTCTTGATGCTGGCTTTGCTGAAGTCGGGGGCAGCGGAAGAACGGGAGGCCGAGGAATTGGAGGGAGGCAGCACAGGAAAAGGGTGGAAAGGGATGGAAAGGAGCGAAATAAAAAATTAATCGATTGATAGCGGCGCTACAAACAAGCTGGCCTGGAAAGCAAAGGGCTCGTCGGTACGGTACAGGGCCCCATTGATGGTGACTTCGAGACGCTTGCGGATGCGCTGATGCACATTTTTCAGCTCGAAGTCCAGCACGCCAATCTGGGCCCGGGCGCGCACTAAGCGAGGCTCGAAATCGCGGATGGCCTGCTCGACGGAGTGCTGCACGCTGTCTTTCCATCGCATGGTCGTCATCGCTTCAAAGTCCTGCTCCCACACCTGGCAGCCAAACTCCGGCTCGAAACGCGACTCGCCAAAGTGGGTCGTCAGCATCAGGTACAGATGCTGGGCAATGGATTCCTGCACGGAGCAGCGCGGCAGTTGGCGACGTTCGAGAATGCCCTGCAGGTCGAGCGGGAGTTGGTAGTAGGAAGCGGCCATAGGCTGCGAAGGTAAGGCCAGGGCCGGAAAGCGCGGGGCCGGTTTGAGGGGCCGGGCGGCGGGCATCAACCCGGATTCCCTATCTTGCGGCCGGTTCTTTCCTGTTCCCCATTTTCTTCCCTGCTTATGTCATTTAGCGCAGCGCTGGTAATTGCCGGCAAACCTTACACTGTCCGCCATTTCAGCTGGGGCGTGCAGCAGAACACCGATGGCGTGGGCCGGCCCGATGCCCAGGTACACGGGGGCCAGCTCACGGTCGAGCTCGATTCGGAGCCGGACGAGGTATTGCAGCATTGGGCCCTCGACGATACCAAGCGCATGAGCGGTCAGTTGGAAGTTTTTTCGGCCAGCAGCGCTTTCGGTGGCCAGGTAGTGCCGCGTAGCACCATCAAGTTCGAGGACGCCTACTGCATTTCCCTCAGCAAGCAATTCGACGGCTCGGCTTCGGCCCAGGGCATGACGATGACGCTGACCCTGTCGGCCAATAAGCTCAGCAGCGGTACGGTGAAGCTCGACAATAAGTGGCCCCTGTAGGCTACCGCCCCCGCTATGTCATCATTCCGCTGCCTATTGCTGCTACCCGGCCACGAGCTGCCGGTGGTCCAGTGCTCCTACGAATTCAGCCAGTCCACTCTGCAACGCGGCCAGCCCAATGCCGGCGTGCGCAGTGGCACCATCAACCTGCAGCTCGACGTGCCACATACCGATGTGCTGCTGGCCTGGGCTTTTGATGCGCAGAAAAAAATGAGCGGCTCGCTCGTGTTCCTGCAAACCAACCAGCAGCTCGTGCGCGAAGAGCTGACGTTCGAGGATACGTTCTGCGTCTCGTACCAGGAAATTTTTCTCGAATCCGATACGGACCAGGGCGCCTACCGCTGTCAGTTGCAGCTCTCGGCCCCGAAATTGGCGTTGGGGGCCAGCACCCGCGACAACAAGTGGGCTGAAACGCGCTAGTTTGGTCCGGCCAGCCGAAAACTGCTATTTCCCGTGCTGGGATTATAGCGCCTTTTGGCTGGCCGGGCTAGGCTAACGAAACCAGTGCTTATGCACTGGCAGCAATTGATTTGGCTGTTTTACGGCGCTGGCCTAGCTCATAGTCGGACATCAGTCAACTACTCACTTATTTTTTCTGCTGCCCCATATTCAAAATCCACTCCGGAATAGGAAAGGGCGGTTTGCGCCACCCGTTGGCCGGCGGCTGGCGGATGCTGTCGGGAATGGGTACGTTGAAGTACCCGACACTTACTGCCGGGTCGATACTATCGTATTTGACCACAAACCGCGCGCCCTTTTCGGTGTTCATCCCCACATCGCTTTGGCTCGCGTCTTCATAGGTTGAATCGCGAACCGTAAAACGATATTCGTAGTGTATGCCACTTTTTGGTGTTGGGTGCCAGCCTGTTATATAGCCAATGGTGTAATGTGCCCGTTGGTGCATCCGCCGATGGTCTTGGTATGCACAGAACGAAACAAATGCGAATGCTGCGAACAGCAGCCCGGGCCAATGCTTTTTTAGCCAGTTCATCAGCGTTATCAATTACGCCCAATAATGGCTGCCCGCCTCTGTGGCGGCCAGGCCCACGTCTCCGACGGCGATGGAAACAAGGCGAACTATTGACCCGGCTTTGGTCAATCCGTTCCCTCATTCCCTCACTGCTTGCCGCGGTCCACAATGCGCTTGGGCACCGGAAAGGGCGGCTCTACCCAGCCGTTGGCTGGAACTTGACGAAAGCGGGTGGGAATCGGAATTTGGTCGTAGCCAAAGTTCTTGCTTGGCCGGATGCTGTCGTACTTAACCAGAAAGGGGGTGCCCACCGCTTCGTTGTAGGGGTCGCTGCCGGCGCTGCCTTCGTATGAAATGCCGGCTACTTGATAGCGGAAATCAAATGCCCAGCCGCTTTTCATTGTCAGGTGCGAGCCCGTAATGTAGCCAATCGTGTACTTGGCCCGTCGGTCCATGATGTTGTCGTCATGGATTACCCATATCGTGCCCAAAGCTAGTATGGAAACTAGTACGCCTCCCGGGTGCCTCATCATCCATAGAAAAATATTTTTCATCCGGTGCGCTATTGGCCTTTCAGGCGCGTTGCTATTTTCTTGACCGGCACATGGGCCGCCTCACCCTTCTTATCATCCGCCTCGCCTAACCGTTCCCACCAAGGCTCCAGTAGCATTTTCTTGGGCAATTCGAAAGCCGTGCCCAGCGTAATCACCAAGCCCAGGCTCACTTGCTTCTCACTCACGGTGCGCACCACCGTTTTCAGCACCCGGCCCGAACTCTTCTTGGCTAACTCGACCGCCGCCTCTGATAGCGCCTTCGCTCCTTTTTCTGCCCCGACGTCCTTGAGCAGGTCGAACGGCACACTCCAGGCCACGGCCCCCAGGTAGCCCAGCACTTGATGCGTGTTGTTGAGTTCCACAAAGTGAAAAGGATTACCATCCTCATTATAGTTTTTGATGTTGGCGCTCATGCCATTGCTCATGGCCGCTGAAGCGGTACCGATTAAGAGTTTTGCGCCCAACTTCAAATCTTGGGTGTTGACCGCCGCCAATAGGAAAAGAGAGGTATAATTCATACCCCTCCAAGCCTGCTTTCCTCGGTTTAGCAGACTCCCGTCTCCAGCAATAGCACCGGATACAATTTGAGTAGTCCCATCTATGCCCATACGTAATAAAGCACCTGTTGCCGCTTTTCGCACATATTGAACAACACCAGGCTTGGCCACCTGCCAGGCGCGCATGCTCACGCGGGAGAGGAAGGGCATGGCCTCTTCCGTGGCCCAGTAGTAGCCGCCCACTTCCACTGCGGCGGCCGCGCCTACAGCCCCGACGGCGACGGCTAGGTACGTTTTCGTTGGGTCTACAACGGAAGTCGAACCAGGAATCAACGCTCATTTGTGGGCGGGGCCGGTTAAGCAACGCTTACTTACTATTTTTTTGTGCCCCGGTCCACAATGCGCTTGGGCACCGGGAACGGGGGCTCGAGCCAGCCGTTGGCCGGGGCCTGCTGGAAGCGGGCGGGAATCGGGATGTTGTCGTAACCGAAGCTACTACTTGGCCGGATGCTGTCATACTTGACCAAGAAGGGGGTGCCCTCCGCTTCGTTGTAAGGGTCCCCCCCCCCTACGCTGCCTTTGTAAGAGATGCCGGCCACTTGGTAGCGGTAATCATAGGACCGCCCGCTTTTCAGCGTTTGATGCCAGCCCGTGATGTAGCCAATCGTATACTTAGCCCGTCGGTCCATGATGCCGTGAGCACGTATTGCCCATAACATGCCCAAGCCTAGCAGAGACACTCCAACACCACCCCAATGCCTGTTTATCCACTGAAAAAAAGTTTTCATCCGGGGCGCTAATGGCCTTTCAGGCGCGTGACTACTTTCTTAACCGGCGCATGTGCCGCCTCGCCCTTTTCCTCCGCCGCTTCGCCCAGGCGCTCCCACCAGGGCTCGAGCAGCATTTTCTTCGGCAGCTCGAAGGCCGTGCCCAGCGTGACCACAAGACCTAGGCTCACCTGCTTCTCGCTCACGGTGCGCACTATTGCCTTCAAGACCCGGCCAGAACTGTGCTTGGCTAACTCAATAGCCTGCTCGGACAACAGCTTGGCCCCTTTTTCTCCCCCGATATCTTTGAGCAGGTCGAATGGCACACTCCACGCCACAGCTCCAATGTACCCGAGGACTTGGTATCGATTATTGAGCTTCACCAAGTGAAAAGGGTTTCCATCCTTGTTATAGTTTTCAGCACTTGCACTCAGGCCGTTGCTCAGGGCTGCTGAAACGGTGCCGACCAGAAGCTTTGCACCCAATTTCAGTTCTTGAGTATTCACCGCAGCAGATAGAAAAAGGGAGGTATAGTTTATACCATAAAAAGCTTCTAGTAAATCACCATCTTTAGCAATTGAACCGCTTACAAGTTGAGTAGTTCCATCGATAAATACGCGTGCAAAAGCGCCTTTAGCGGCTTTTCTTGCATATTGGCTAATAGCAGGCTTGGCCACCTGCCAGGCGCGCATGCTCACGCGGGAGAGAAAGGGAATGGCTTCTTCCGTGGCCCAGTAGTAGCCGCCCACTTCCGCGGCGGCGGCCAAGCCCACGGCCCCGACGGCGACCACTAGATACGTTTTCTCGATGTAGCCCCCCACGCGGCCCGTGTAGGCCGCGATATTCTTTAACTGCGCCCCACGGGAGGCCCCCGCAGGCTTAAACTCCAGGATTACCTTGGTCTCCGGATTGTAGACGTAGTAGACGTGGTCCTGCCAACCATCGCCAAAGGTGGTCGCGTAAATCCATAGGTTGCCCTGGCGGTAGCGGAGGGCATCTGCGCTTCTGAAGGTACCGGGGATAGCTATTTCAACATGCTGCCCATCGCCGTGGCGCTCGGGGCGGTGCGCTTCGAGCTGGGATAAGGATATTGACGCGGCTTGACGGATGGTATAGGCGTTGGATTCCTGAACGGCCCGCTGGCACTCGTCCTGCATCTGGTCGACGTAGCGCTTGGTCTGGGACTGGCTCGCGTGTTGGGCGGCTATCTGCCGGGCTGAGGCCGGGGCCGGGCCCGGGCGAGAGGTAGGACCGGGCCGGTGCGCGTACTGCACGGCCCCGGCTTTGAGATGGCGACTGTGGGGGCTGAGGTGACCGTTGCCGGTCAGAGAGGCCACCGCGTTGGGCCGCGCCCGGCGGCCCTCCTGATAAGATGAAAGCATGGCAAGTAAGAAAGGAGGAGCCCAAATGTACACAAGGCTACCGGCGGCGGGTGACTTTGGCGAGGAGGTGCTACTTTTGAGCCGAATTCTTCCATTTCCTTCCGTCCATGTCATACCCCGTCCACGTCAGTGTGGAGGTGACGAGCCCTGCCGGCTCGCGCCACACCCTTGCTGATTACCACAAGCTGACGCTCAGCCAGCACGTGCTCACCCACCACAGCTTTTCGCTCGACCTCTCGTGCGAAGCCCTGGGGAAGGCCCTGAAGCTGAAGCCGGAAATGGTATCTACTCAGGCCCACGAGCAGCTTTGCGGCGGGGATATTACCATCAGCTGGTCTAGTGCCCTGCCCGATGGCGGCGGCGGCCGGTTCGAGTTCAAGGGCATCGTCACCCACATTATCGTGCAGACCGATGCCGACCTGGTGAACTACTACCACCTGAGCGGCTACAGCCCCACGTTTCTGCTCGAAGACGGCACCCGCAGCCGCTCTTTCGTGAAGAAAAACGTGCAGGGCATTTTCAGCCAGGTGCTGCAGTCCTACGCCCACAACGCGCTGAAAAAGGAGCTAAAAGCGCAGGGCAAAGACGTGCTGCCCTACGTGGTGCAATACAATGAGAGCACTTTTCACTTCCTGAGCCGGCTGGCGGCGCAGCACAACGAGTGGTTTTACTACGACGGCACCACCCTGCGCCTGGGGCCGGGCCCCGACCACGTCATCCCCTTCCGGGCCAGCAGCGCGCAGGTGTTCTCGCTCTCGATGCACCTGCAGCCGGGCAAAACCGAAGCGGCGGCCTACAACTACCGCACCCACGCCCCGCTCAAATCGACGGCGGCCACGCCGGCGGCCGGGCACGCGTTCGGGCGCTTTGCTCTGACTCAGTCCGATAAGCTCTTCACCCAGCCGGCGCGGCTGCCGGCGGGCGGCACCATGCTCAACCAGGGGCAGCTGCAGCGCACGCTCGACGGGCTGGCGGCCAAGCGGGCGGTGAACCAGGTGAGCCTGGAGGGCCGGGGCGAGGCCTTTGCCACGGTGCCGGGCAGCGTGCTCGACGTGCAGGACGCGGCGGGCACGGCCTACGGCAAGTTCCGGGTGTTGGCCGTGCGCCACGAGGTGGACGGGGAGGGCAATTACAGCAACCACTTCGAGGCCATGCCGGCCACCGGCAGCCCGGCCCCGCCCAACCCCCTTTACCCCGTCACCGACGCGCAGCCCGAGCTGGCCGAGGTGATTGACCTGCAGGACCCGCGCCAGCTGGGCCGGGTGCGGGTGCGCTTTGGCTGGGCGGTGGAGCAGCCGGCGGAGGCCGAGAGCAGCTGGCTGCGGGTGAGCACGCCGTATTCGGGCGACGGGAAGGGGCAGCTGTTCACGCCCGAGAAGGGCTCGCAGGTGCTCGTGGGCTACGAGCATGGGCAGGCAGACTTACCCGTGGTTCTGGGCAACTTGTTCCACGCCCAGAACCCGCAGAAAGCGAAGTATTCGACGGAAGCCAACCACCTCAAGGGCTTGCAGACGGCGGGGGGCAACAAGGTGGTGATGAGCGACAAGAAGGGCGAGCAGACGATTCTGCTCTCCAACTCGAATAACAAGGGCACGGCGGTGAGCGTGAGCTTCAAGGGCGACGGCAGCGTGCACATTCACAGCAAGGGGCCGGTCACGGTAAATGGCTCGGTCATCACGCTTGATGCGGGGGAGAAGGGCGAGATTAAGCTGCACGCCAAGAACATCACGATGGTGGCGGAGGACGACGTGAAAATCGGAGCAAAAAACAAGGGCATCAGCCTCAAGGCCCAGCAGGACGTTGTGCTGAAGGCGGAAAAGGACGTGGTCGCCGATGCCACCGGCAAGGTGCAGTTGAAAGGCGCCAAAGGAGCTGGCCTGACTTCGCCCCAGACCGTGGACCTGGGCACGGGCCAGACAGTGAACATCTCGGCCACTACCGTCAACCAAAGCTAAGCATGGGCCTGACTGTCATTCTCGAACGCTTGACTCTGCCCCCGGCCGGCGAGCCGCGCACTTATGCCGTGCGCACGCGCACCGAAATCCGGGTGCCCGGCCACCAGCTCGTGCAGGCCAGCGCTGCGCTGGTGCGCCTCACCGTACTCGAAGCCGACGCCGAGGGGTACCTGTTGGAACTCGTGACCCTGGAGCTGCGCCCGGAAGCCCCGTCGCCCCAGGTGGCGCTGCTCATTGACATCGCCCGCGCCAACAGCCCGCTGGTGGTGCGCACCGATGCCCACGGGGGCCTGCTGCAAGTAGCCAACAAGCCCGCGTTGGCTGCGCAATGGCAGGAAATGCTGCCCTGGCTGCAGGCCAAGTATCGCGAGCAGCCTGGGGCGGTGGCCCTGCTGGACCACGTGGCCCCGCAGTACACCGAGGGCACCGACCACCTCGAACAGGCGCTGGCCCACAAAGGCCCGTGCGCGGTGCTGCTGTCCGGCTTCTTGGGCCTGCACTCGTCGCAGGGCGACACCCGCACCGATGCCAAAACCGTGCACCAGGCCCTGGGAACGGCCGCCCTGCCCTTGCAGGTGACGTGGACGGCCGCCGCGGCCGCCGATGTGTTTGCCCCTGCCCTGGAGGTGGAGGGCGTGGGCCGGCTCGACCACGCGCGCTTCGACGAAAGCGCCTACCAGGCCTTTCTGGCGCCATTGCGCGGCGGCGTCTGGACCGGCCCGCCGGCCCCGCTGCAGGTGTTCTGGCGCGAAGCCTACACCGTGGGCCGGCTGGGCCAGGGCTTGCTGGCTGGCCGGCTGGGCCTGCGCGTGGCCGTGGACCGGCTCTACTTTACCGACATCAGCCACGCGGTGCACCCCGCCACTTCCTTAGCCCCCGCCTAGCCATGCCCGAAGGTGACCGTTACGTGACCAATGGCGCGCTGCTGCGCTGCGACAAAGGCGTGGTGCCGACCCCGCTGACGGTGCTGCCGCGCCCTTCGCGGGTGAACGGGCAGTTCCAGGCCACGGTGCTCGACTGTCTGCCCGCGGTCAACATCAAGCCCTTCGGCGTGTGCGCGATTACGCACGCGCCCTGTGTGCCGGTGATGCCCTTCTGGACGCAGGCGCACACTGGGGCCCTGCGCGTGGGCGGGGCCCCGCCGCTGCTCGAATCCAGCGTGTGCCAGTGCGGGCTGGGCGGGCGCATCAGCGTGCTGGTGCTCTCCCCGCTCGGCCCCCCCCAACCCCTGGGGCCTACGTCCCCCGCCGCCCTGGCCGTCGCCCAGGACCAGCTCGCCCAGCAGGCGGCCGACACGGCGGCGCTGCATGCGCGCGAGCGCCCCTTCCAGCAGGCCAGCGCCGGGCTCAAAGAAGCGGCCGGCGTGACGGCCCTCGTCGCGCTGGGCTGCGCCGTCGGGGGCCTGTTTTTCCCGCCCCTGCTCGTGGTGGCGGCCGTAGCGGCCGAGCTCTCGGAGGTGATGCTCGTCGGGGCCGTGGTCCTGGACGTGGCCGTGCTCGGGGCCGACCCGAGCCTGGACAACTGGGT
>JANXMN010000568.1 GCA_025354605.1 Hymenobacter sp.
CAACTGGTGTTGCGCGGGGCCTTGTTCGTTACGGTAGCTCTTTACTTAGCGCCGCTTGCGCGGCTTCTCGTCCTCGTCCTCGTCGTCCTCATCCTCGCCGAAGCTGGGCATGGTGAACATCGAGCTTAGCAAGTCTTTGAACTGCGCGCCGGCCGTGAGGCGGTTGCGCGAAATCAGGCTGTGCTCGCTCAGGCCGTGGAGCAGGAATTCCATGAGGAAATAGGTGTGCTCGGGCGTTTCGTTGGGGTGCAGCTCGGTCACGATGTCGCGCAGGCCGGGCACCAGGTCGAGGGCGTGCTTATAGTCCTCGGCGCTGGCGTCGTGCAGCAAATCCAGGGTGTGGCCGTTGCCGAACCACTCCTGCGTGGCCTTGTAGGGCGACACCCGGTTCTTCAGCTTCTTGCTCTTGTCGGGGTCGGGGAAATATTGCAGGAACAGGGTGCGGATGGCCTTGCCCATGAGCTTTTCGGCCACGATGCCGGCCCCCTCCTGCTCGCCCTCGTACACCAGCTCCACCTTGCCGGTGATGGCGGGCACGGCCGAGATAAAGTCGCCTACTCGCACGTAGGTAGTGGTTTCGCCGTTCACCAGCGCCCGGCGCTCGGCTCCGGCAATCACCTGCTCGTAGGCCGAGATGGTGAGACGGGCCGACACGCCCGACTTGGCATCGACGAACTCGGAGCCGCGCGCCTCCACGGCCACCTGCTCCACGAGGTCGTGGATGACTTCGTTGCTGGTCACCATGCCCTTCTGCTCGTCCTTGATGCGGGCTTCCTGCTTGGTGATGCGCTTGCCGACTTCGATGGACTTGGGGTAGTGCGTGATAATCTGGGCATCAATCCGGTCCTTGAGCGGCGTCACGATGCTGCCGCGGTTGGTGTAGTCCTCGGGGTTGGCCGTGAACACAAACTGGATATCGAGCGGCAGCCGCACCTTGAAGCCGCGAATCTGGATGTCGCCTTCCTGCAGAATATTGAACAGCGACACCTGAATGCGGGCCTGCAAGTCGGGCAGCTCGTTGATGACGAAAATGCCCCGGTGGGCGCGCGGAATCAGCCCGAAGTGAATCACCCGCTCGTCGGAATACGGCAGCTTGAGGGTGGCGGCCTTAATGGGGTCGGCATCGCCGATGAGGTCGGCCACGCTCACGTCGGGGGTGGCCAGCTTCTCGGTGTAGCGGTCGTCGCGGTGCATCCAGGCCACGGGCGTGTCGTCGCCGTGCTCGGCAATCAGGTTTTTGGCGAACACCGACAGCGGCTGCAGCGGGTCGTCGTTGAGCTCGGCGCCGGCCACGACGGGCATGTACTCGTCGAGCAGGGTAATGAGCAGGCGCGCGATGCGGGTTTTGGCCTGCCCGCGCAGGCCCAGCAGGTTGATGTGGTGCCCGGCCAGAATGGCGCGCTGCAACTCCGGAATCACGGTTTCGTCGTAGCCGAAGATGCCGGGGAAAACGTCTTCCTTGTTTTTGAGTTTCTGAATGAGGTTGGCCCGCAGCTCCTGTTTCACGGTGCGGGGTTTGTAGCCACTGGCGCGGAGCTGGCCCAGGGTGCGGATGGTTTCGTGCTGCATAAAAGAGGTTACGAGGAAAGGGATTTCCCGGCTTGATTAACCGCGAACCAAGGCCGGAGGTTCAGGGTAGTTGGGGCGGGGCGGGAAGATGGGGCAACGGCGGGTATCTTTCAGGCTGAATGGGACACATTTATTGGCACGTCATGCTTCGCTGCGCTCAGCATGACGTGCTTTATTCTCTTCATTCAATTCGCCTCAACCCTACCCGCTCCCATGACTGAATTTGGCATCGTCGGCCTGGCCATTCTGGTCGTTACGTCTCTGGTGTCCTACCAGGGTTTCCGCAAGGCCGAGTACTTCGACCAGTACGCCTTCCGCATCAAGGATATTCTCTACCGCCGCCAGTACTACCGGCTGCTCACCTCCGGCCTGCTGCACACCGGCTGGCCGCACCTGCTGCTGAATATGCTGACGTTCTACTGGTTCAGCAGTGCGGTGGAAGACATGGTGGGCTACCGCAACTACGCCCTTATTTACTTCGGCAGCTTGCTGGGTGGCAGCCTGCTGTCGCTGCTGCTGCACCGCCGCGATTCGGAGTACACGGCCGTGGGCGCGTCGGGGGCCATCAGCGGGCTGGTGTTCGCGGCCATCGCGCTGTTTCCCGAGATGAAAGTAGGATTTCCGGGCGTGCTCATGGTGCCGGGCTGGCTCTACGGGCTGCTCTACGTGGTGTTCTGCGCCTACGGCATCACGGCGCGCCTGGGCAACATCGGCCACGATGCCCACCTGGGCGGCGGCCTCGTGGGCCTGCTCACGGTGCTGCTGCTGCGGCCGGAGCTGCTGCACACCAACGCATTGGCCGTGGGCGCCATTCTGCTGCCCGCGCTGGCTTTTTTTGTCCTGCTGCTGAAGAAGCCCGGCGCGCTGCTCACCGGCGCGCTGTTCAAATCAGCCCCCGATTATCAAACCGTGGATGACCGGTACCACACCGGCCAGCGCAACGAAGAGGCCGAGCTGGATGAGCTGCTCGACAAAATCAGCCGCCAGGGCATCGATAGCCTGAGCGCCCGCCAGAAGCGGCAGCTGGAGAAGCTCTCGCGGTGATTCGGCCACCGGGCGCCCCCTTCAGTACGACCGGCGCCAGCAGGCGGAGTACTCAAGCAAAAG
>JANXMN010000571.1 GCA_025354605.1 Hymenobacter sp.
AGAAAAGCGGGCCGCCACCTGGTATATTTTGGCACCCGGTTCGGCACACGCCGCCGCCACGCGTTCCCGTAAATCAAGTGAATAGGCTTTCATGCCCAAAGGTACAACTGAAGCATGTACAATAACCTCGAACCCGCTCTAACGTTGCCGGTTATGTTCCTCGTCGGGAATACCTAAGAGAAGCTTTTGCACCAATCATCTATAAGCTCGAACGCGTAAATGGTGCGCCTTTAGATGACCTAGTGACGGAAGGAATTGAGAACTTCAATGAGGGCTATGTTACCGAAGCGTGGAATAAGGCGCTGGAAAGGAGAGAGTCTGACCCGGAGGGCGCCATAACGACTGCTCGCACATTATTGGAAGTAGTGTTTAAGCATATCTTAGGTAAACTTCAAATAGAGTTTGATGATGCTGAAGATTTGCCCAAACTATACAAACAAGTAGCATTGGGCTTAAATCTGTCGCCAGACCAACACACTGAGCAGATTTTTAGACAAATTCTCACGGGTGCCAGAAGCACAATAGAAGGAATTGGTGCTCTCCGTAATAAACATGGTGATGCTCACGGTAAGGCTATGGGTAAGTTTAAGCCCGCTGCCAGACATGCTGAGTTTGCAGTAAATATGTCTGGCGCTGTTGCTCTTTTTTTATTAAGAACCTATACCGAGAATTACCAACAGTCAACCTAATTCATTCAGACCTTGAATTACTTTAAACGGCATTGGCCCGAAACAACCGGAAGTGAATCAACTAATTCTTGGGGCACTTCTAGCTTCTGGTTTGAAACGGATGAGGAATACAAGGTTTTAAGGCAAATCCAACTATTTGCAAACGGGAATTGCTTAAAATATGACGCTACGTATTCGGAGGATAAATTCGGTGGACTTGCAGAAATACCGCTTGATGCAGAGGAATTCAAGCCATATCAAATTGGTAAAGATGAATTTGAAGAGCAGTGGCTTATTTCCGATTACCGACAGTTTCCGGAAATAGTCATTACCGAAAATGTATTGTGGGGGCAACCAAGACTTGACCGTCGGCGGCTTGCAGTTGGTGATATAGTTAGCCAAATTGACATAGAGGACAGCCTTGTTCTAGCGCTACAGGATTATGAAATAACATTGCAAGAAGCGAGGCAGGCGTTGCACTACTGTAGGACATTACAGTGTGTAAAAGACAAGCCTTTGAAATTTTGCCACAACTGTACATTGAGGGTTCAGCAAGAAGGAGATGCTGACGGTGAGGAGCAGGACAACTGGAAAAGGGCTGAAAGGCTTTTCAAGAAATACTTCACTCAGTAAATTGGGCAAGTGCGAGCGAGTAATTTGTAAGGAAATCCCGGTTAGACTTTCCGGCTCTCTTTCGAATCTTAGGTAGAAACTCTAAGCATCTCCCAGCCGCTGCCGCGCCGGGGGCGGCTGGGGGCGTTTAGGGTAGCACGCGCGGGATTGCGAGCAACATTAAGCATCGTTCAGCCGCTGCTGCGGCGGGGGCGGGTGGGGGTAACTAGTAAAACCGGATGGCGACGTAGTTTTACGGTATGTTTGAAAGCTACGAAATCGACTTTGGAAAGCTCAATCTGAGTTGGCTGCACAGCGTCAGTATTGAACTGAACGAGATAGCAGAGCTTTTGGAATTATCTCCGCTTACTTGGTTGTATCTTGGAGAAGGCGGTGAGTACGAAATCACGGGCTACACCAAGTACCGAAAATTTGTGACCGTGAACTTTCGGCTCACCGAACACGAAGCAGTTGTTGAATGTAAACCTCCCCAGCTATGGCCGAATCCGAGAAGTCGTCATCAAACAATACGTCGAACCGCCCCAGTGATTACACCAGCCGGGGCGAATTGGTCGAAGATGCCGAGCGTCGCCACGTGGCCGGGCCGCTCACGCGGGAAGAGTTTCTGGCTTTTCTGCTAAAAACCGGTAAGGTGCCACCCGGCACCAAGCTAAAACAGGCCTCTTAGCTCATGCAAAAGCAAGCCGCCGACTCGCCCCAGCATTCAGCGAGTCTTTCGATGAATGGAAAGATTCCTGAAGAATGGGAAGCGAGCCGTATCAGTGGGCCGCTCACGAAACGGGAGCTACTCACGTATTTAAAAAAGATGGGCAAGCTGCCGCCCGATGCCAAGTATAAGGCATCGTAAGCTACCATCCAACTGAAACCTCTGCTTCTCTCAGCCGCTGCGGCGTCGGGAGCGGTTGGGGGCGGCAGTTGGGGTAGCTCACGCGGAATGGCGAGACACGCTAAGCATCGTTCGGTCGCGGCGGCGGTGGGGGCGGGTGGGGGCCGCCCCGGCGCTTGCGTATCTTAGCCACATGGAAACGGCAGCTTCAGCGGCGCACCCGCGCATCACCCTCGACCCGAACATCTGCCACGGGCAGCCCACCGTGCGTGGCCTGCGCTACCCGGTGCAGAACGTGCTCGAATACCTGGCCTCCGGTATGAGCGAGGCCGAAATCCTGGCCGACTACCCCGATTTGGAGGCCGAGGACCTGCGCGCCTGCCAGGCCTATGCGGCCGACATGCTGCAAGTGCGGTCCATCTTCCGGCTGGCGTCGTGAGCACCGCCGAGCCGCTGCAGTTTCTGGTCGATGCGCAGCTGCCCCAGCGGCTGGCGCATTTTCTGGCCTTTCACACTGGCTGCGACTGCCTGCACACCCTCGACCTGCCGGCGGCCAACCAGACGCAGGACGGTAGTATCACCCAACTCTCGATGGCGGAGCGACGGGTCGTCATCACCAAAGATGCCGACTTTGTGAACAGCTTCCTGCTCCACGGTCAGCCCTACAAGCTGCTGCTCGTGTCGACGGGTAACATCAGTACGAACGATTTATTGGCGCTTTTCCGGGAGTTTCTGCCGCAGCTCACGAAGCTGTTCGCACATCACTCGTACCTGGAATTGTCGCGCACGCTGCTGGTGACGCATCGGTAAGCAGAAACTGACGCATCGTTCAGCCGCATCCGCGCCGGGGGCGGTTGGGGTGGCGTTGGGGGCCATGGGGCCGGGCATCAGGGCGGTTTTTTGTCGTGCAAGTCAAGTGATGGCCGTTGGCTGAATAAAGTACAAAATCACTTCCGGGCCCATGCTGCATTTGTGCTATTTACGGCGCTTGTTCGTTCAATTAAGCAGGCAAACCGCCCCGACACCCCTCCCAAGCCCTACTACCCCGCTCCTCAAGCCCTCTTGCTCACAAAGATGCCCCTCTTGCCCCCTCCAAAACCATTTTTGCTCACTCCAAACCCACGCCAGACTCCGCCATCCCCGCCTCCTCAGCCGCCAAACGGCCACTCGGCGGCTCCAAATCATCTTCCGCTTGGTATTATTCCGTTCCCGACAGCTCCGAATCGGTTCTCGAACGGTACCCGATAGACCATATTTCGGCCCGGCCGCTTCGCCCTATGAGCGGCTGGTTTGGTATTGGGAGTAGCTAAGGCAAGACGTTGCCAATTTCCACAAAGGCCTCCCCAGCTTCCAATAATTCTATCGCGGCGGGCAGGGTGGCCAGCAGCACTTCTTGCAGCCGCTCGTTGGACGTGTTGCCACAAGTGAGCCAGATAACCTGCGGCGGCGGGCCGAAACGGTCGAGTAGTTGCCGGAAGTCGGCGTCTTTGGTGAGCACAACGGCCCCGGCGGCTTTGGCCGCCCGGAATATTTCTTCGTCTTCGGCATCGCGCAGGCCCAGCGTGCGGAGCGCAACGGCCTCCACGGGGAATTTCCACTTTATCCAAGCCGCGATGAGCGGCGAGAGGTGCGCGTCAATCCAGAAGGTCATGCGGCGAGGCGCGGGTAGTCAAGCTGGCGGGCGGCGTATTGCAGGGCGGCTTGCAGGTCGGCAGCTTCGAGGTCGGGCATCTCGGCCAGAATCTGCTCGGCGGTGAGGCCGGCGGCGAAGAGTTGGAGCACGTCGGCCACGCGGATGCGCATGCCGCGAATGCAGGGCCGGCCGCCGCACTGGTGCGGGTTGGTGGTGATGCGATGCTGCCAGGGTTCCATGTGGTGAAGATACTAGTGTTTCACTCAGCCGCTGCCGCCCCGGGAGCGGCTGGGTTGGTGTTGGGGTAGCTCGCGCGGAATGGCGAGAAACGCGAAGCATCGTGCGGCGGCTGCGGTGCCGGGGGCGGGTGGGGTGGGGTTGGGGGCCGTGGGGGCGGCTTCCAAGCAATTGCACACTAATGCTACTGAATTCAGAACGTCCGGCTTCAAGTGGCGTCCCCTTGCCGAAACTGCTCTGCTGTTACTACACATCGCGCAGGGAGTAGGGTGCCGGGGCGTACCTGGTAGAACTGAGTCATGCTGGCCTTTGGGTGCATCTGCCCGTCGTTGCATGAGTGGCGCAGTATTTTTTTCACCAATGGACCGGGTGGCGGTCCGGGCATGCAGGGAGGTGGGAAAGGCGCGCTGTTTTCGGCCGATTTTCTTGACTCCCCTTGGGGTTCAAATTTTTGCTCCCTCTCTTTTTGAACCCTGTTGGCTCTGGGTTCAAATTTTAGCCATCTCGCTTTTTGAACCCTAACGCCTCGGGGTTCAAATTTTCGCTCCCTCTCTTTTTGAACCCCTCGTGCTGCGGGCGGTGATTGCCCGGCGAATACCAGCCCGCCGCTGAAATGCCTTTTCGGATAGGGGTTCACTTTGAATAGCGTAGCTGGGCATGAGGCTCTCAGCTCTTTTGCATCAATGGCCGATTACCTGATGGACACAAAGGCAGCGGATAGTGGACTGTTCTGTAGTTACGCCCCGCGCCGGGCGCGGCGGGGGTGGTTGTGGGGGCCGTGGGGCCGGGCGTACCTTCACTGCATGGCGACTCCCATCTCTCCCAACCACCCGCGCATCACCACCGACTACCAGATTTGCCACGGGCAGCCGGTGGTGCGCGGCCTGCGCTACCCGGTGTGGTCGGTGCTGGAATACCTGGCCTCCGGCATGAGTGAGGCCGAAATACTGACCGACTATTCAGACTTGGAAGCAGAAGACTTGCGCGCCTGCCAGGCCTACGCGGCCTCCATTCTAAAAAAGATAAGCCAGACGCTGGCCGGCGATGGTACCCGGCGGGCCGTGACGAAACAAGAGATGCTGACGCACCTGATAGAAACCGGCAAGGTGCCGCCCGGTACCGTCCTAAACGAGAAAGGGCAGTTACCCGCGCGGCGTTAGTTGTCTACCCGGCGTATTGCAGGGCGGCTTGCAAGTCGGCGGCTTCAAGGTCGGGCATCTAGCCAGAATCTGCTCGGCGCTGAGGCCGGCGGCGAAGAGCTGGAGCACGTCGGCCACGCGAATGCGCATGCCGCGAATGCAGGGCCGGCCGCCGCACTGGCGCGGGTTGGTGGTGATGCGATGCTGCCAGGATTCCATGTGGTGAAGATACTTCTGGTTTCGATTAGCCGCTGGGACGCTGGTAGGCGGGAGATGGCGCGGGCCTGCGGCCCGTGCCGAC
>JANXMN010000003.1 GCA_025354605.1 Hymenobacter sp.
TTAACATGAAAAAGCCAACTACGTCCAAACCAATGAAGAATGCAACTTCACCGAACGCTGTAGCACCCACCGTCGCTCAAAAACTCGCTCGGCTGAAAGCTGCAAAAGCCAGATATAAGCGCGCCGACGCGGCAGATGACAAGGCGCGGGAAGCTCTCAACGCTGCGCGAAAAGAACTTGATGCTGCGCTGGCTGCTATCTAGTCACTTCACTTATAAGTAAAAGCCCCGCTGGCATGTGCTGGCGGGGCTTTTTACTTATTGTTTGAATAGCTTCTGTCGGATTAACGGCCAGATTTGCAGTAAGAAGCTACCAATGTTGCACAGCATGGCCACTACGGCGATGGATGGCAACGTTTCCGAGAAGAGGGTTAATAAAACCATGGCCACAAGTACGCCATGCCCAATACCCGGAATGTCTGACCGAAAAATTATTAGGGCAACACAAACCCCGGCCGTCCCGCCTGCTCCAGCCCGCTCACCGCTTGCGTCGCGCCATCGTACCCGCCCGTGTCGGTGAGCAGCACCTTGTACCCCATCGAGTACACCCACACGCCCGGCAGCTGGCTGACCTCCTTGCGCGAATACGTGCGCACCAGCGCCCCGAACGCTCCGTCCCCATCGAAGTGGTTCAGCGCTCGGTGAACCTCGCTCAGAAGCGATAATTTCGTTAGGGCCGCGCCGCGCTGGCTGCTGCGTTGGTAGGAGTCGGCCACCACGCGCACGGCCAGCGTGACCCGCACCTGGCAGTCGCCGCGCTGGATGCCCTGGCCGATGTCGTGCCAGTCGGCCTCGTCGAAGTCGATGAGCACCACGCCGACGTCGAAGGGCAGCGGGTATTCCTGCTCCAGCGCGTCGGGGTCGAGCTGGCCTTGGTCGAGGTCCACCCACAGGTCAGGCAGTTGGTCGGCGATGCGGTCAGCGAGGATGGGGTAAACGGTGGCGAAGCTGCTCATTTGTTGTTAATTTGGGGTATGGATGCAAATGATATTTGGGATTTGAGGTACCAGTACAGCCAGCAGCAGCCGGATATAACCCAGCGTAGCATCGTAAACGCTGCCCGTGAGCGACTAAGTGGTCTCACAACAGCACTGAACACAATTCGTGTCCCAGTTAAACGCCCCCTCACGGTGCTTTCAGCTCCGCAAGCAATGGATGGGCCGCAGGAATGGGATAAGGCTAGCTACCTCGTTACTTTTCGTCGTGCTGACGCATCAGCCTCCTGGGAAGTAGAGCGAATTGATTAGCGCCCCACCAGCCCCGTGATGCCGGCGCTAATCTTCTTAATTAATTTATTCCGGGCAGAAGGGCCCAGCGTGATAAATGGCCGCGCCTGCAGGCCCCGGGTGTTGCCGTCCTGCTGGGGCTCGGCGTAGGTCTCGGAGCTGCCCACCGTCACACTGGTGGCGGTGGCGGCCACGATGCGCACCGAGCGGCGCAGGCGGCCCGATTTCACCAGAATGGCCCGCTGCCGGGGGTTGGTCCGGCCCTTGCGCTTGGCAACCACCTTGCGCGGCGCCCAGGGCACCACAACCCCGGCGTCGTTCTCGTAGCCCTGGCGCCGGAAGTTGTCGGCCGACTCCTGCATCACGGCCCTGCCCAGCACCTGCGGCACGGTCTTCAGATAGCTCCGCAGGTCGCGGCCAAACTGCTCCAGACCGTTGCTCATAACTGCTGCTCGATGCGGCGCGCCTCGTGCGCGCTCATGGAAAAGTACGGGTGGTCGGCCCCGAAAATCTGGCCTGTTTTGCCCACGTTCTCGCGGAACCCTTCGGCTGCTTCCGGCAAGCCGGGCAGTTCGTGGTCGGGCGTGGCCGTGGCCTCCTCGTCGAGCTCCGTGGCCGAGCAGCGGCAGTTCCAGTCCAGCGGCGGGTAGTGGCCGTCCCAGAAGGGGTCGTCTTTGGGCCGGGTGATGCCATCGAGGGCCGCGTGCTCCTCGCGCACGTGGTCATCGCCCACGGTGTCGTAACGAATGGGGCTGTTGGCGCCGAACTCGCTCCACTTGGCGGCCATCTGGCTGCTGGCAATGGCTTGGTTGTACTCGGTGCGCAGGTAGTCCACGTTGTACTGCTGGTTTACCTCCAGCGCATCGGCCCGAAAGTCAGCAAACGGCCGGATGTTGCCCTTGGCATCGGTCAGCTTTTCGCCCATGGCGCGCTGCACGGCCGCCGTCTTGAACCCGGAGAACTTCTGCACGTTGGCCAGTAGGTAGCCGCGCACGTTCGCATCAGCCACGCCAAAACCCAGCTGCACGGCATCCTCCAGGTGCGCCCTCAGGTAGTGGTACAGCGGCTGGTCAATGGTCCCGTTGTACAGGTCGCCGCTGTGGATGGCTTTGATAAGGCGCTCGGCCAGCTTGTTGAGCTTGCCCTCGTCGCCTGTCGCCGCTTGCACGTCGCCCACCATACCGGCGCAACGCGGGCATGCGTGGGCGTAGAGCGCGCTAATCTTGCTGCTCAGGCTGGCCGTCGCCGGTTGGGTCGGGGCCGGCGTCCCTTGGGGCTTTCCCGGCAGGCAGGGCGGAGGCACCACCACGGGCGCCGGCTTGTCCTCCAGCACCACGCCAAACGTTTCTTCGAGGTACTTTTTGCTCACCTGGTAGCCTGAATCCTTCATGATGCCCTGCACGATGGCAAACTGCTCGCTTTTGCTCAGGCTCTCGGTGTCGTCGAACTTGAATTCGTAGCCCGCCACCGCGTAGCCGTGCACCAGCAGAAACGGCAGCAAGGTTTCGTTGACCCACTCGCTGAGCCAGGTGGCGTCGTCGCGGGTGTAGGCGTCGGCCACGCGCTCGTGCACCTCGCCTTGGCTGCGACTGCTGCCGCTGTCGGTGGTCATCGTCTGGCCCAGGATGAGCTTGCTCAGCTCCGAGTTGACGCGCTCGATGTAGGCGTCGTACACCTTTTCGTTGCCGGCGGCCGGCGTCACGAACTTGAAGTCGGCGCCGGCCGGAAAGATGCCGTAGGCGGCCTGGCCCATGTCGGCCATCATCTGGTTGTACTTGTCGAGCAGCTTGTCGTCGAAGTCCCCGGTCAGGGCCCGGTAGGGCGTGCCGAACATCTCCGTAAAGTCGGCCCAGGCGCCCATCACCAGGTTTTTCCAAATCACCAGCGGGGCCGCTTTGCACAGCAGCCCCAGCTCGCGCGGGCCGCCCACCTCCAGCACCCACGGCGCAAACTGCGGGTCGTGGCGGTAGTCGGTACCGACGACCATGCCCGGCATAGTGCGCACCAAGCCCGCTTCTGGAAACACGTATTGCCGGTCGACGAGGGCCACCTGGTGAAACTCGCCGTCGACGGGCGTGTCAAATTCCATCAGGCTGTGCCCGTAGAACTTGCTGTCCAGCGCCGCCTCGCACGCCTGCCGAAACCAGGGCCGCATGAGCAGCTTGGTCAGCTTCGGGTTTTCCTGGCCAGCACCATCCACCAACTTGAAGGGCTTGCCCAGCACGTTGATTTTGCGCGAGGTGACCACGCTGGTCAGGTGGGCGTCGAGCAGCGTGTCGGCGTAGATGTTGAGCAGCAGCGTACGCTGCGGGTAGAACACGGCCTCGGCTTGGTCCAGCGCCTGGCGCCACTTGCCGATGTCCTGGCGCACGCGCCGGATTTGCACCGGAAATGACTGGGAGGTGATGCCGCCGGGCTTGTTGCCGGCCCACAGGGCGCGGGCAGCGGGGACAATGCCCTTGAATTGGTCGATGAGGGAGGCCATGGGGTGGGGCTAGTAGGTATTTTGCTGCTTGGGCCGGCTGCCGCCACGGGGCAGAATGGTGTCGGTGTTGGGGGTGCCGTCGGGGTTGGTTTCCGGTTCCTCGGGCAGGCCCACTGAGAGCTTGCCGGTGCGGGCCATCTTGAGCCAGCTGATGACTTGGTCGTAGCGGTCCTGCCGTATTTGGGGCACATTGCGCGGGTTCTGCCGGCTGTGCAGGTGATACAGGGCCATGTCCACCAGGTACATCACCAGCTGGGCGTTGCGGGCATCGCCGGTGGCCGCAAAAATGGTCGTCACGTCGTAGCGGCCGCGCAGGTAGGACTCCATCTCGATTTGGGCGGTGAGGCCAGCCCGTTCGAGCAGCGTGGTGTCGCCGTCGGTGACCAGGTCGCGGATTTCGGTGCGGATTTGCAGGCCGTAGTCGGCCGGAGTGAGGAAGCTCATTTGATGAGACGGGTGAAGGTGGAAGCAATGGCCGTGGCCAGCTCGCAGAGGGAGCAGCGGTGCATGCTAGTAGCTATTGAGCCGTGGGCGGCTGGTGATGAGGGTGGGCACCTGGCCCGCGTTGGGTCGCTGGAAGGCCGCGTACTCTTCCGAGAAGCAACGGCACAGGAAGTAGTCGTTGGCGTCGGTGCAATTGTGCACTAAAATGCCGTTGGCAAAGTATTCGTGTTCGCCCTCAACTGTCAGGTCGTACACTTCGCGGCGTGATGCTCCGGCGGGCGCGAAGCTTGCGGGCGTTGTAGCGCACTCGGCATTTGTGGGCGCAGAATTTAGCTTCCTGTTTGCTGACCACAGTTGCTGTAGCGCCACACTCAATACACGTAATAGCGCGTTCAGGCCCTTTCGTTTTAAGGGCGTGCTCGCGGTGCCAGGCACGGCCTTCGTCGCTGCGGTGCCACTCTTTGGCCCGCTCTTGGGCGACAGTGGTAAGCACCATTGTTTTGTGCTGCTTCGCTTCTGGTGAAGATTCGGTGTAATGGTGCCGGCGGTGCTCCGCATCCTGGATGCACACCAAATTAGCCAGGTCATTATTGAGTGGGTTATCGTCGGCGTGGTGAATGTGGTGGCCGGCGGGAATTGGCCCGTGGGCTTGCATCCAAAGCACCCGGTGCAGGCGCTCCTTTTTGCGCTGTCCATCAATGATAACCCAGCCGTGGAAGTACACCCGGTCGGAGCGGCGGGCAGAGTCGGGGTAGCGGTGGAAGCGGACACCCTCGTGAACAATCGTTTCTCGTTGCATAGTTGATGAGTTTGTTCATCAAAGATACAAAAAGTAGTCGTTTGCATCAAGTGTCCAACAGGAATAAAACCGTGTTCCTGCGTAAAAAAATGATGGTCCGGCGTGCAGGTTATCAGCGTATTGCCGATGCTGTAAGTTTCTACGTCTTTCACGCCGTTTGCCCACACATGAAGCACTGGCCGGAAGCCTTTCCGGGTTAACGCAAGGTCCCCCACGCGCACTTGTGCAATCGGAATTTGCCCGCGCTGGGTGGTCACAAGCGTATCACCTGTGAAGCAGTGCCCGTACTGCTCGTAGCTGACGCCCGTCTTGGGGTCGGAAATGCGCTTTTTGCTCTTGGTGCCGTCGGCGGCCTTCTTCACCTTCTGGTAGTCCTGGATGGTGTTGCGGCAGCTTTTGTCGATGCGCAGCTCGACGCCGCCCACGTGCTCGCTCAGCACCTTGTCAATCCACAGGCCCCGCATGCTCACGCTCGGGGCGCTGGCCGCCACGCGCTTGCTCACGCGCCAGCCTGCTTTCACGAACACGTCGACGAGGAGGGTGTAATCGTTCTGGCCTTTCTCGCTGCGGGTGTCGGCCGACTGGCCCGCTGGGTCGCCGTACACAAACACTTCCGCCGCATGGGCCGGAAAGCGGGCCACCAGCCCGCGTGCGCAGGCCAGCGTGTTGTTGTTCGGGCTGGGCAAGGTCACTTCCCCCACCTGCGTCACTTGCTTGCCGCGCACCTGGTGCGCCAGGCCCGTGACATAGGGCGCTGTGTTGAAGTCAAACGTGAGGTGCAGCGGCAGCAGCGGGTCGTAGGTGCCGGCGTAGTCGCCGGTGTGGCGCTGGGTGTCGAAGCTGGGGTAGAACTCCCCGCCCGTGCGCTCCACGGCGTTCCAGTCGCCGTCGAGCAGGCGCTGGCGGTCGTAATCGGAGCTCAGGCCTTCGAGGCTCTTTTTGTAGATGCGCACGAACTCCCGGTCGGGGTTGTCGGTCACCTTGGCCTCGATGACGGCCTGGTGGGGCTGGATCACCACGGGGCGGTCATCGCCGTCGAAGAAGTATTTGCCCCGCACCCAGTGGTAGCCGGGATTGCAGGTGATGAGCAGCTTGGGCACCAGCCCGAACTCGGGCAGCATCCAGCGGATGCGGCTTTTCAGAATGTCGGCCGCTTTTTCGGGCACGCCGTCGCCGGCCTCCTCAATCCAGGCGTCGGTGTACTCGCTGGAGCCCAGGCGCTGGTAGTCGTGGTCGCTCGGGCTGTAGCCCAGGTCGCGGAACACCTCCCGGCTGCCGTTGGCAAACTTGAGGTAAAAGTCCTGCGCGTTGTAGGTGTAGTCCACGCCCGACTTCAGCCCCCACAGGCCCAACACTTTGAAGAAGGTCACCAGGGTGGATTCCTTGATGTCCTTCATCACGGTGCGGCCCGTGATGCCGCGGCTGCCGGGGTAGCGCAGGCGGCGGTACACCTTCCAGGCCGCGCCCAGGAAGCTTTTGCCCCCGCCGGCCGCGCCGCCGTACACCACCTCCTCGGTGGTGCCGTCTTCCAGCGCCTGCCACGCCAGGTGCTGCTTCCAGGAAGGCGAGAAGTTAATGTCCGGCATCGGGCGTGGGCGTGGGCGGGGCCACGTAGTTGAAGTTCAGGGTCAGCCCCACTTCGCCCGTGTGGTTTTTCTCGGTCTTCTCGCTGAAGCCCTCCACCAGCTGCACCCACAGCTTGGCGGCGGCCGCATCGGGCGGGTAGTGCTCGGTGTATTCGTGCCGCTCGACCTCGGAGCCCATGCCCGCCCCGCCCGAAACCGCAATCAGCTTCACGGCCCGGTGCTTGTAGCCCACGGCGCGCGCGTGCAGGGCCAGCAGCACGTCGCCCGTCAGCTGCTGGTACACGTTCTCGCTGCCGTCGCCCAGCTTCACGCGCTTGCGGTGCGCCTTCACGGTTTTATCGCTCAGGCCCGTGGCCTTCGCCAGCTCCTGCACCGTGGGCGGACGCAGGTGCTTTTTGATGAAGGCGACCATCGCTTTGCGCACCTCGGCGGCATTGCGCAGGGCATCCTCGCGGGCAGGGGCGGCTTTGGGCGTTTTCATATACCCAAACTTCCCGCTTGAGGGCTTGGGGGCGGAAAAAATCGGAGCACTCACGGGGAAAAAGTGGGTGTCCTGCCCGGAAAAAAGCCGTGAGTGCTCCGAAAAAATAAGGGGCCGTTTGGCAGTCCGCGAAGTTTGGGCTAGCAATCCCGCTGCCCACCCGCATGGCCACCCCCACCCTTCAGATTTACTCCGCCATCGGCTACGATGCCCAGTCCGACACCGGCCTGAGCGCTGCCGCCTTCGGCGCGCAGCTGGCCCAGGCCGAAGCCTCGGGCGAGCGGCGGGTGTCGGTGCGCATCAACTCGGGCGGCGGCAATTGGCAGGAAGGGCAGAGCATGTACGACCTGCTCAAGGCCTCGGCCCTGAAGGTCGACACCTACTGCGTGGGCCTGGTGGCCTCGGCCGCCACGCTGCCCTTCATGGCCGGCAACAAACGCCTCATCGCCGCCCACGGCAAGCTGATGATTCACAACTGCGCCAGCCAGGTGGCCGGCGGGGTCGTGGAGCTGCAAAACGGCATCACCCAGCAGCAGGCCATCAACGACTCGATGGCCCAGCTCTACGCCTCGGCCACGGGCCAGACGGTCGAGAAGTGCGCCAAGCTGATGGCCGCCACTACCTACCTCGATGCCCCGCAGGCCGTGGCCTTGGGCTTTGCCACCGGCATCATGCCCGACACCCAAGCCACCCAAGCGCCGCCCGCTGATATGCCGGCGGCTTCGCTGCATTCCTACTACGCCGCCCTGCTGCCCGATGTGCAGGCCGCCGCATCCGATGTGGCCACGGCCAAAAGATGGCTTGAGGAAGCTATTGCGCTGCACGAAAAGCACATGGCCGGCACCGCGCCCACCACTGGCAAAGACGGCGAAAAAAGCCAGATGGAGATGATGGACCAGATGAAAAAGGCCCTCACTGCACTGAAAGGAAAGTCTACAACCGGCGGCACTGCCGCCTCAAAACCCATGCACATGAAAGCGCTACTGCTTCCCATTTTCGCCGCTGCGGGCATGCTCACGCTGACGGCCGCCACTCCCGACGCCGAAGTGGCTACTGCCGTGCAAGCCGCCTTCACCGAGCGCGACAAGTTCAAAAAGGACGTGGAAACGGCCGAAGCCAACGCCAAGCAGGCCCAGGCCACGGCTGACGCGGCCACGGCCGAATTAGCCACGGCCACCGCCAAGCTCAAGGAAGTGGAAGAAAAGGCCACGGCCGATGCGGCCGCTGAGGCCACGGCCAAAGTCACGGCCTTGGTGGACGGCGCCGTTGCTGCCGGCAAAATCACGGCCAGCCAGAAAGACAACTACACCATTCTGGCCACCGCCAACCTGGTGAGCACCGCCGCCGTGCTCGACGCCATCCCGGCCCGCAGGTCGCTGACCGGCGAGCTGGATAAGGTGGAGGCCGGCACGATGCCGCTGACTGCCGGCGGGGCCATGGCCGAAATCCAGGCTCGCTTAGCTGGCAAATAGTCTTATCTCCCACGATTTCCAAACCCCGTAGCAGCCCATGCCAACGCTCACTATTTCGGATACCACTTACGCCGGCGAAGCCGCCAGCGCCTTCATCGTTAAGTCCGTCTTGGGCAACGAGCTTGTGCAGGGCGGCCACGCCTACGTGCAGGATGGCATCAAAAAGACGCACACCATCCCCCGCTTCACGGTGGACGGCATCATCCAGGACCGCGTGCCCACGCCCAGCTCGTCGGTCGCCAACATGGTGGTGAGCGGCCGCAGCCTGACCCCGGCGGACTATATGGTCTACGCCGAATTCAACCCGCGCGACTTTGAGCAGCACTGGCTCGCCACCCAGCTCAACCCGACCTTGATTGACCGCCGCTTGCCCGCGACAGTGGAGTCGGTGATTATTCAGGAGGTGCTCAAGCAGCACAACAAGTACTTGGGCGTGGGATTGCTCACCAACGACACCACGATTGCCGCCCCCAGCACCCGGCGTTATTTCGACGGCCTCATCACCCGCGCCAAGCGCGATGCCGCCGTGCCCAAGGTTTCAAGCCCCGTGGCGCTGACCATCACCAACATCGGCGACCAGTTTCAGGCCGTGCTCGACAAGGTGGCCCCCGACATTCTTTACGACCCGGCCTTGAAGTTCTTCGTGAGCTACAAGACCGCCCAGGCGTGGGAGCAGTATCAGCGCACCGTGCTCTATAAGGGCGTGGACATGACGGCCGCCGGCATCATGCGTTTCGCCGGCCGCACCATCGTGCCGCTGTTCGGCATGCCCGACGACTGCATCCTGGCCGGCAAGGGCTCGCTCGACATGCAGTCCAATCTGTGGGTGGGCATGAACAGCATCGACGACGCCACGCTGCAGCTGGCCCGCGTGCAGAACAACTCGGAGCTGTACTTCATCAAGATGCTGATGAAGGTCGATACCAACTACGGCTTCTCGGAGGAGCTGGCCCTGTACGCGGTCTAGCGGCGCTATCCTGCCCAGCGCGTCACCAGCGGCCGCCATTCTTCGGGATGGCGGCCTTTGGCGGCACCAGACCATCCGGTTTACCCCTTCGCCACCATGGCCACCAAAATCAACCATAAAGCCGCCATCCGCCACACGTTCGCGGCCCGTCCCGACCTGAAAGAAGTGCACGTACTGCCCTCGGGCGAGCACTTTTTCAACAAGGCCCACGCCGAGGAGGCCCTGGCCGAAGGCGAGGAGCTGGTAACGCTCATGCCCGACAGTGACGAGCTGAAGCCGACCGCCAAGGAGGCCCAGAAACCCGCCACGCCCCAAGCCTAAGTCATGAAACTCGCCATCGACCGTTTCAACAAGGGGGCGAACTGGATGCGCTCCAACCTGACGGTGGACGGCGTAGCCCAGTGCAAGATTCTGGAGCTTCCCCCGAAGCCCTTGGTGCCGGGCGGCATCTTCGCCATTCCAGCCGGCACTTACCGCGTGGTGATTGAGCGCAGCCCACGCTTCAGCGCCCGCGCCGGCCACGACGTGCTCCTGATGCGCATCCTGGATTTACCGGGTCACACGACCCTGTTTCACGGCAAGCCGATTGATGAATGCGGTATCCTGATTCACGGCGGCAACGTGGTGAACTCGATTCCGGTGGGCCAGAAAGGTGGCCCTAAGCCCGGCCCCTACGACGTGAACGACCCCAACCGCACCGATTCGGACGGGTGCCTGCTGGCCGGCTCGGGCTGGGGCCCCAACAACCGTAGCACCACCGGCAGCCAAGCGGCGCTGGGACCGTTGCAAGCCAAAGTGCAGGCCGCCCTAAATAGACACGAGCCCGTCACCCTCACCATCACCTAATTCTACCGACGTGTCTGCCCCGACCAACACCATTTCCACGGACTGGGTGAAGTACGTGGCCGGGGTGGCGCTCGCCTTCAGCAGCGCGGCCTTCGGGTACGCCCTCAACACCGAGCACCGCCTGACCAACACCGAAACGACCGTAGCCCAGCACATCGCTGAGTCCAAGGAAGTCAAAGCCGACGTGTACCAGCGCCTGAGCGCGCAGGAACAAAACCAAAAGGAGGTGCTCCAGGCCCTCAATGATGTAAAAGTGGACATGGCCGCCATCCGGGGGGCCCTGGGCATTCCCAAACAAACCAAGCCGTGAGAAATCCGCTGCTCTTCTGCCTTGCCTTGCTCTGCCTGACGGCCTGCAACCCGCTGCGCCACCTGTTCACGCCCACCCCGGAGCAGGCGCTGGAGCGCTTTGTTTCGGCGCACCCCGAACTGGCTAAAACCGACACGCTGACCATCCACGATACGGTAACGGTGACCAAAATCGAGGTACGCACCCGCTACGTGGCCGCGCCCAACCCGGTGCGCGAACAGCGCGACTCGGTGCGCCTGGACTCGCTGCTTACCCGGCTCGGTGCCTCCCTTGATACTGCCCAACGCAAAGCCGCGCAATCCAGCATTCACCGGCTCATCCGTCAGCGGCCCATCTTCCCCGACACGCTGTGCTTCGATACGCTGGGCGTGCACGGACGCGTCTGGCAGCGGGGCAACGTGTACAACATCCGCCTCACCCGCGACGCAATCCGCACCCCGCACGAAGCCAAAGCCGCTTTTCAGCGCCTGGTGCCCTGCGACTGTCATTCTCCTATCTGGTACGACCCGCGCACCTGGCCCTACCTGTGGCTGCTGGCGGGATTTTTGGGCGGCATCGCCCTGTGCCTCATCCTACGCCGCGCATGAAAGTTATTTGGAATCGCCTGATTTCGCCTACTCCGGCTTTTTGGCGCAAGGTGCGCCGCGTGGGCATCGTGACCGGAGCAGTGGGCACGGCCATGGCCGCCGCCCCCGCCACGCTGCCCCTTTGGATTGCCACCATCGGCGGCTACCTCACGGTGGCCAGCGGCGTGACCATTGGTCTGGCCTCGATGACCTGTTCTGATTCTCCCGCCGACCAAACGCCCACTTGATATGCCGGAACAGCCACTCACGCCCACCCCCGAGCAGTTGAACACGGCTCGCAAGACCTATCTCCGCTATGGAAACGTGACGGACTTCAAGAACCTCCAGGGCAACCCAATGCCCTCGTTCGACCAGTTGCCTTACGTGATTCAGTGCGCCTGGTGTGCAGCTGTTAACGATTCCTATTACTCTAAGCCGCTTTACTAGCATGTCCCTCCCCGACATCACCATTTCCCGCGCTCAAGGCGGCCTCGGCCGTCAGCAGCCCACCGACGACGGCATCTCGGCCATCATCACCCAGGGCGTGGCCATCGCCGGCAAGCTCGTTCTCGATACCGACTACGAGCTGCGCTCGGTGCTGGCGGCCGAAGCGGTCGGCATGCTGGCCGCCGGCACGTTTGCCACCGTGCACCGCCACATCGCCGAGTACTTCCGATTGAGCCCCGGCGCGGTGCTGCTGGTGCGCGTGGTGGCCCAGACAGTGCCGATGACCGACATGCTCGACCGTACGCTGCCGCACGCCAAAAGCTTGCTCACCGCCGCCAACGGACGCGTGAAGCAACTGGCCGTGTGCCTCAACCCGGCCGCCGGCTACGTACCCAACATTCTGGGCGGCATCGACGCTGACGTGACGGGTGCCATCGCCAAAGGCCAGGCCCTGGCGACCGAAGAATTCGTGCAGCACCGCCCCGTGGCCATTCTGGTCGCCGGCCACCACCTG
>JANXMN010000010.1 GCA_025354605.1 Hymenobacter sp.
CCGGGGCCGGTTGAAATACAGCTTCAGCAGCTGGTTGAGCAGCACCGCCCCGGCCATGACAATCACCAGCTCTTTGGCCTCGCGCGGATGCCCGGCCCGGCGCAACAGCAGCGGCGCGATAATACTGCCGGGCAGCAGAAAGGGCAGGGAAGCAAAAAACGTCACAAACCGGATGGGTCCGTACAGCCACGGCCACGCCCGCTGCCAGTTATCGACCCAATCGGAAGCCCAGGTATCGAAAACCATGGAGTGATGCACGAACACCACCCGCACCAGGTAGAAAAACCCCGCAAACGCCACCACGAACAGCAGCGAGGCCACCACTACTTCGAGAGTGAGCAGGCCAGCCAGCCCCAGCAAGCGAGAAGTAAACCGATTCATGCGAGCACTTACGCAAGTAGTGCGCACCGGGCTACTCAGGGTTGAGTCGGCAGCCCGAAAAAAACAAAGCCAGTCCGAATGGACTGGCTTTGAGTAAGTGCGCTCGGGGAGACTCGAACTCCCACACCTTGCGGAACTGCCGCCTGAAGACAGCGCGTCTACCAATTTCGCCACAAGCGCATCTTGGGCTAAAAAGCCGCTCGCCCGTTAGGGTAGCGGCCTTTTGATGCTGCAAAGATACAGCCTCATTTAACGCCGCCGCAACATTTGACTGAAAATTTTCCCGCTGGCTGTTCGGATTGCGCATCGGCAATTGTTTTTCAGTTACTTGCTGTGGCATTTCTTTTTGACCCACCACCCTTTCTGCATGGCCAACTCTGTTGCCAATCGGCTGCCGGCCGGTAAAACGGCCGCCCCTCTCACCGGTTTCGACCGCGTGGCGTGGTGCTACGATGCGCTGGCGGCACTGATATTTGGCCCGGCGCTGCGCAATACGCAGCGGGCCGCTCTGGCCGGACTCCCCCCCGGGGCACCCCACGTGCTGATTCTGGGCGGGGGTACGGGCTGGGTGCTGGCCGAAGTGCTGCGCCGCCGCCCGGCCGCCACCGTGCTATACCTGGAGGCCTCGCCCCGCATGCTGGCCCGGGCCCGGGCGCGGCTGGCCCCGCTGCAGCAGGGGCAGGTAGCCTTTCGGCACGGCACGCAGGACGACCTGGAGCCCGCCGATACTTTCGACGCGATTGTCACGTTCTTCGTGCTCGACTGCCTGCCGGAAGCCACGGTGCCGGCTGCCCTGGCCCGGCTCGACGCCGCCCGGCGGCCGGGGGCACCTTGGCTGCTGGCCGATTTCCGGCCAGCGCGCCAGGGCTGGCGGCGGGGGCTGCTGGCGGCCATGTATGCCTTTTTTCGATTCACCACCGGACTCACTACCAGAACATTGACTGATTTCACCGCTCTGCTGCTTGCCCGAGGGCTGCGGTTGCAATCGCGGCGGTTTTTCCTCGCCCGGGCTATCGAAGCGGTGGTGATGACGGATAACCCCATCCTTTCCAGCGAAATGGTTTCAGCGAGTTAAAACATAATTTTAACACGGGCAGCCCCCGGTTTCAGCGTTATTCAGCTTATCTTATTGTAAATTTTCCGCAACTTTACATCCTACTTTCCACCCTGCTTCGTACGCTGCTTATTATTTATCCTATGAAACACTTTGTTACCGCTGGTCTGCTACTGGCCCTAACCACGCCGCTGGCGAATGCCCAAAGCAGAGGCCCTGGCCCGGCCGTGCGCTATGTGCTGTCCTTTCCGAATGCCACGCACCACGAAGCCAAAATAAGCGCCACATTCTCGGAAGTTCCCAACGGCACCCTGCACGTACGCATGGCCCGCAGCTCGCCCGGCCGCTATGCACTGCACGACTTCTCGAAAAACGTGTACTACGTGGTCGCCACCGACGGCAGCAACCACCCCCTGCCCCTCAACCGCCCCGACCCGTATGGCTGGGACGTGAAGCCCGGGGCTGACGGCACGGTCACGTTCAGCTACACGCTTTACGGCGACCAAACCGACGGCACCTACGCCGGCATCGACCAGCAACACGCCCACTTGAATATGCCCGCCACCCTGTGCTACGCCCAGGGTCTGGAAGACCGGGGTGCCGAAGTAAAGTTTGATATCCCACCCACGTGGAAGGTGGCGACCCAGCTGCGTCCCGGAGCCGATAAAAACGCCTTCACGGCCCCAAACCTGCAATTTCTGATGGATAGCCCCATTTCGTTGGGTGCCCAGCAGGTGCGCACCTGGCAGGAAGGCGACCAGACCATCGAACTGGCCATGCTCTATCAGGGCCCGGCCGCAGAGATGGACGCCTTCGCCAAGAACGTGCAGAAAGTAGTGAAAGAAGAAAAGGCCATTTTTGGCGAGCTGCCCAAGTTCGACTTCGCCCGCTACACCTTCGTAGCCGACTACCTGAGCCAGGCCACCGGCGACGGCATGGAACACCGCAACTCGACTTCGCTTACTAGTCCCCGCACCCTCAAGGACGAGGACGCAACCAAGAACCTGGGCACCGTGGCCCACGAGTTTTTCCACGCCTGGAACGTGGAGCGCCTGCGCCCCAAGGAGTTGGAGCCCTTCGACTTCGAACGCGTGAACATGAGCGACAACCTCTGGTTTGCCGAGGGCTTCACGCAGTACTACGGCCGGCTGGCCCTGCGCCGGGCCAAGCTGCTGGAAGACGACGACTTCTTCGAAGACATCAGCCGCTGGGTGAACCTACGCCAGAACAGCCCCGGCGCGCGCTACGCTTCGGCCATTGATATGAGCCGGCAAGCCGCTTTCACCGACGGGGCTGGCACGGGCGGCGCGCCCATGAACGTGGTGAACACCACCCTGTCGTACTACGACCAGGGCGCGGGCATTGCCCTGGTACTCGACCTGCTGCTGCGCCAGCACCACCGCTCTTCGCTCGACAAGTACATGCAGGCCATGTGGCAGGAATTCGGCAGCAAGCAGACCAACTACGCTCCTACCAGCCCCTACACCACCCGCGATTTGCAGCGCGTGCTGGGCGAGGTGAGCAAGGACACGGTGTTTGCCAACCGCTTCTTCCGCCAGTACGTGTACGGCCGCGAAACTCCGCGCTTCACCGAAACGCTGCTGGTGGCCGGCATGGCGGTACTACCCACCCGCGCCCTGGGCGCGGCCCTGCCCAACCAAGTGGAGTTTGATGAAGAGGGACATTGCATTGTGGCCTTCAACACCCAGATTGGCTCGGGCCTGTACAAAGCCGGCATCGACCGGGGCGACCAGATTGTGGTGCTCGACGGCAAGGAGCTACACAGCCGCGGCGACATGGACGGCGTGCTGCACAAGCACTCGCCCAGCGACGTGGTGTTCGTGAAGGTAAAAACCCGGGGCGGCGTGGAGCGCACTACCCAGCTCATTCTGGCCGAAGACCCCACCGTGCAGGTGAAACCGGTGGAGAGCGTGGAGAAAATGGTGCTCTCGCCCAACCAGAAAACCCTACGCGATGCCTGGCTGGCCCCGCAGGCCTCGAACTAGACTGCGTCGAAACTTTACTGCAAGGCCCCGGTGGGCCGGTACCGTCTGCGGCGGGCCGGGCCGCCGGGGCCTTTTGGTGGCTAAGCGGCGGATTAGCAGATATCTTTACCTTTGAACCCTTGACGCGGTTTTTACCCCGCCCTACCACGGCCGGGCCGCGCCGCATTCGGGCGGGTCTTTTCCTCTAACTCTGTACATTTTTGCCATGCCCATTTTCGATAAGCTCACCAACGCCGCCAAAGATTTTTTCATTGAGCACGAGGAAGGGACACCGGCGGCTCCTACCCCGCCCACTACTCAGTTTGGAGCCACCACCCCGCCGGCCGCGCCAACTACGCCGGGCACCAGCACGCCCTTCGCCGCCGCGCCCGTTACGCAGGCTGAGCAGCGCCATATCGACCACATCGCGGGCCTGCTGGCCGGCGATGGCAAAGACTTTGGGGCCTACATGAAAATGGTGAAAAGCATGGCCGCCGCCGGCCTGAGCGGCCCCATGCTGTACCAAACGGCCTACAACGCCTTTTCGGCCGTGAATGGCGGGACGGTACCGGCGCTGCTGGCCTCGGCTTCCCAGTTCGAGCTGGCCCTGACTACTGACCGTGAAAAGGTACTGGCTCGCCACCGCGAGAAAATGGGCGAAGCCAATACCCCTGGTGCGGCGCCCAGCCCGGTAGCCCAGCTCCAGGCCCAGGAAAAGAAGCTGGCCGCCGACCTGGCCGACCTCACCCGCCAGCTTCAGGCCAAGCAGCAGCAACTGCTCCAGACGCAGCAGCAGCTGGGCGAGGAGCGGCACAAAACCCAAGCCGCGCTGGCTTCCTACGAGTTGGCCAACTCGGCCGCTCTCACCGATTTACAGGCCCACCGCAAGGCCGCCGAGGCTTTTCTCAACGCCAATGGCGCGAAGTAGAGCGTCATGCGGGGCGGAGCAAAGCATCTTTACTGCTTCGTAAAACGGCTGTTGAACGTCATGTTGAGCATAGGGAAGCATTTTTACTGCAGCAGGAATCCAATGGTTCAGGTTTACTATTGCAGTAAAGATGCTCCGCTCCGCATGACGTGATGACGAAGCCCATTGATACTATTCACTTTTTTTTCTGCTGATGAACACACCGTTACTAGGGCCGCCCTCGCCGGCCGATGGCCTCCCCTCCTGGCAGAAGCCCGAGAAAGTGGCTGCCTGGCTATTCGTGGCCGCGCTGGCCGGAGCCGGCGTGTACTATTGGGGCCAGATTCTGCCCTTTCTGATTGACATTGTCTTCAACACCGTGAAGCTGGGTATTGGCCTGGGGGTGCTGTTCGTGTTGTTTCTATTGGGTACGAACAAGCGCATTCAGGCAGGGCTGTGGTATTTGGGGCAGCGTCTTTTCCGCACGGCCGCCAGCCTGTTCGTGAACACCGACCCCATCGGCATCATGGAAGACTACATCCGCAACACCGAGAAGGAGGCGCGGAATATGGAGGAGGAAGTCGGCCACATCGAAGGGGCCAACGAGCTGGTGAAGCGCAAACAGGAAGCCAACCGCGCCCAGATGCAGGAGTACCTGGCCCTCGCCGCCTCGGCTCAGCGCCAGGGCGAGAAAGACTCGGCCGACTCCTACGCCAGCCGCGCCGCCCAGCTCGAAGACTACAACCGCCGCCTGCAGCCCATGGCTACTACCACGGCCAACGTGAGCCTGGTGATGCGGCAGATTCTGAAAGCCGCCCTGCGCCAGATTGACGGGTCCAAGTTCAAGGTCAACCTGCTCAAGGACGAGTATCAGCTGGTGAAGCGCACCAGCTCCGGGATGCGGGCGGCGATGAACATCCTGCGCGGCGACCCCGACAAAAAGTATTTCTTCGACCTGGCCACCGACCGCGTGGCCCAGGACATGGCCCAGCAGCTGGGCCAAATCAAGCAGGCCATGCGCTACAGCCAGGAGTTCGTCAAGGAGATGGACATCCAGAACGGGGTGATGTCCGAAAAGGGCCAGCGCCTGCTCGACCAGTACCAAAAGGGCGAATTCAACGCCCTGCTCAACGAA
>JANXMN010000043.1 GCA_025354605.1 Hymenobacter sp.
TTTCGGCGTCGATGCCCCCGATTTCGCAGAGGCGCTGCATGGCGGGCAGGGGCTCGAATAGGTTATCGAGCACCGCGCCGAGGCCGTTTTTGAGCACCCGCTGGAAGTTGTCGGCCACGCCGCCGCCGGTGATGTGGGCGATGCCGTGCAACGGCAGGCCGGCATCGAGCAGGGCCGTGATGCCGGGGGAGTAGATGAGCGAAGGCGCGAGCATAGCCTCGCCCCAAGTCGTGGGCGCTTCGCTTAATGAAGAATGAGGAATGAGGAATGAGGAATTGGAGGAGGGTAATTCTTCATTCCTCATTCCTAATTCCTCATTAAGCGCAGCGTCGTGCCAGTTCTCGCCAAACAGCCGTTGCAGGGTTTTGCGGGCCAGCGAGTAGCCGTTGGAGCGGAACGAGGGCGAGCGCAGGGCCACCACGGCGTGGCCGGCCCGAGCGGTTTTGCCGCTCAGGGGCTGGGCCAGGCTGGGGTGCAGCACCCCAATGGCCGTGGAGCACCAGTTGAAGTTCATCTTGGCACCGGGCCAGCCGCCGATGCGGTTGCCGAGCTCCGCGATTTCGCCGCCCGTGATGGCAATTTTCGCGAAGTTGGCAGCATCGTGCAGGCCGCGCATCAGCTGGTCCACCACATCGTAGTCGAGGTGGTTCACGTCGATGATGTTGGAGAGGTTGGTGGGCACGAAGCCGGCGGCAATGAGGTCGTCGGCCGTCATGGCGATGAGGTCGTAGCCGAGGGTATCGTACTGGTTGAGGCGCTCGGCCACTTCAATCTTGGTCCCAATGCCGTCGGAGCTGATGCCGAGGCGCTCGGTGCCGAAGCGGATTTCGTTGGAGAAGCCGCCGTCGAGGTCCTGGGCGGGTTCGCCGGGCTGGCCGGCGCGGTTGGCGAAGGTCTTTTTGGCCCAGTGGTAGGCGTTGCGCGAGGCAGCATTGCCTTCTTCGATGGAGTAGCCGGCGGGGTTAGTCATTTAACATTTATCAATTAACATTTAACAATCGTCCTTTTAGCACTCAGCAGTTATCTACACAGCCTTCCTTCGCTTACTCGCCGCGAACACGCCACGCAGGCGGTTAGGGCGGGACGTCGGACGGGTGTTAAATGATAAATGTTAAATGTTAAATGACCCTTAGTGTTCTGTCGGCGCGGGCGCTTTGGCGCTCACCGACAGGCCCTTTTTCTCTTTTTTACTGGGGCGGTGGCTGGCGCGCTCCTCCTGCACGTGGCGCAGGTAGTGGGTCACGTCGCCGGTGGGGTACTTGCCCGAGAAACAGGCGAAGCAGCTGCCGCCGTGGCCTTTCTCGACCGAGAACAGCTCCTCCAAATCGGCCAGGTCCTGGTAGATGACCTTGTCGGCCTCGATGTAGCGGCAGATTTCGTCTTCGGTGTAGTTGGCGGCAATCAGCTCGGTGCTCATGGCCATGTCGATGCCATAGATGCAGGGCGACACGATGGGCGGCGCGCTGCTGATGAAGTACACCTCCGAAGCGCCGGCCTCGCGCAGCAGGCGCACGATGCGCCGCGAGGTGGTGCCGCGCACGATGCTGTCGTCGACCACGGCTACTTTCTTGCCTTCCACGAACTCGCGGATGGGGTTGAGCTTCTTCTTCACTACGTCTTCGCGCCCGGCCTGGGTGGGCACGATGAACGAGCGGCCCATGTGGTTGTTTTTGACGAGGGCGCGGCGGTAAGGCACACCAATGGCTTCGGCCAGGCCCGAAGCGGCGAAGTAGCCGCTGCTCGGCACGTCGATAACCATGTCGGGCTTCAGGCCGGCGTCGGCCACCTTGCGGGCCAGGCGCTTGCCCAGGCGCACCCGCTCGCGGGCCACCAGCCGGCCGTGAATGACGGAGTCTTCGCGGGCGAAATAGATTTGCTCGAACACGCAGAAGTTCTTGGGCAGCGCGTAGGGGTTCTTGTAGTGCACCTCAAAGTTGTTGTCGATAAAAATGGCCTGGCCCGGCCCCACGTTCTTCACAAACTCGAAACCGAGGTAGTCGAAGCAGGTGCTTTCCGACACGAAGGCGAACACCGGGCCCTTGGGCGTGTCGCGGCGGCCCAGCACCAGCGGCCGGATGCCCAGCGGGTCGGTGAAGGCCAGCAAGCCGTGCCCGGCTATCATGGTGATGGTGGCGTAAGCACCCTTCACCAGCTCCTGCGTGGTCTCAACGGCGTCGAAGATGTCCACCACGCTCAGGTGGTCGAGGTCTTTCACGCGCAGCTCCGAGGCGAAGGTGTACATGATGAGTTCGAGGTCGTTGGTGGTTTTGGGCAGCACGTGGTATTGGTCGTGCAGGCGCTTGGCCACCTCGCGGAAGTTGATAACGTTGCCGTTGTGCACCATGGCCAGCCCAAACGGGTAGCTGGTGGTGAAAGGCTGGGCGAGGTCTGAGTCGTTGGCCCCCTGGGTGGTGTAGCGCACGTGGCCAATGCCGGTGTGGCCCTTCAGCTTCTTCACGTGCTTGGGCTTGAACACGTCGTTCACCAAGCCCTGCCCCTTGTGCAGGTGAAACGACTCGTCGAAGGTGGCGATGCCGGCCGCATCCTGCCCCCGGTGCTGGAGGGCGGTGAGGCCAACAATCATGTCGGCCACAACATCATCGGGACCGTGAAAACCTACTATTCCGCACATATCCTGTTTAATTATGAGTTATGAATTATGAGTTATGAGTTGGCAAATCGGGAGGCTGAGCCGGGCATAAGCCCAACTCATAACTCATAATTCATAACTCATAATTAGGTGCTTCAGCGCTTCAGCGTATAGCTCGTGCTCCACGGCCAACCCCCGGCGCTCGACTTCGGCCAGGGTATCGGCCCCGCGCAAATCCACCGTTTGCTGGGCGAGAATGGGGCCGGTGTCGAGGCCTTCGTCCACGAGGTGCACGGTGATTTTGGTTTCGGGCAGGTGGTTTTCAAACGCCCACTCGTAGGCGTGCAGGCCCTGGTGCTGCTGGGTATCGGCGGGATGAATATTCAGGATGCGCCCCGCGAAGGGCTGAATGAAGGCGGGCGACAGAATGCGCATGTAGCCCGCCAGCACCACCCAATCGGGCTGATACTGCCGGAGTAGCTGGGCGGCTTCGGCATCGAAAGCTTCGCGCTTGCGGCCCTGGCTGGGCAGCGAGGCCACCGGGCAGCCCCGGGCGGCGGCGGCTTCGAGGCCAAAGGCCCCGGGCTGGTTGCTGAATACGACGACGACTTCGGCCAGGCCCTGCAGCACGCCGGTTTTGGTGGCTTCCAGCAGCGCCAGCATGTTAGAGCCGCGGCCGGAAAGCAGGATGGCCAGGCGGGCCGGCCTCCCCCCTACCGGGTACGGTCCCGAGCCCTCGCCAAAAGAGCGGGAAGCGGAATGAAACTGGTCGAATGAGGACAGCAAATTCATTGGGTCAGGCAGCGCTTCTGGTTTCAATTTACAACCGAAGCGGTGAGAACCGGCGCGGGGCGTTGGGCAATGTCGGGGCGGAAGTAGGCATCCTGGAACGTGACCCGGGCGCAGGCTTCGTAGGCCCGGGCGGTGGCTTCCTCCAGGTCCTGGCCGTGGGCCGACAGGACAAGGACGCGCCCGCCGTTGGTCACGATTTGGCCGGTTTCGTCGCGCCGGGTAGCTCCGTGGTAAGCGCGCACCTCGGGCGGCAGGTTGTCGAGGCCGGTGATGGGGAAGCCGGTGGGAAATTTCGGGGCCGGGTAGCCGCCCGAGGCCAGCACCACGCCCACGAACGCGCCCGGCCGCTGCCGCACCCCCTGCCGGGCCAGGCTGCTATCAAGGGTCGCTTCGATGAGGGTGAGCAGGCTGCTGTCGAGGGCCGGCAGCAGCACTTCAGCCTCAGGGTCGCCGAGGCGCACATTGTATTCGAGCAGCTTGGGGCCGGTGGGCGTGAGCATGATGCCAAAGTAGAGGAAGCCCCGGAACTCGAACTGCTCGTGCCGGATGCCGCGCAGGGTAGGGTCGATGATGTCGCGCCGGATGGCGGCGAGCACGTTGGCATCGGCGAAGGGCACGGGACAGTAGGCGCCCATGCCGCCGGTGTTGGGGCCGCGGTCGTCGGCCAGCAGCTGCTTGTGGTCCTGCGAGGTGGCCAGCAGCTTGATTTCGTGGCCGTCGGTGAGGCCAATAATGCTAATTTCGGGGCCGGCCAGCTTTTCTTCAAGCAGGAAGCTGAACCAGCCCGAGTAGCTGCTTTGCAGGTCGTCGAATGCGGCTTCGGCTTCGACTGGCGACGCGCACACGTACACGCCCTTGCCGGCGGCCAGGCCGTCGTACTTCACCACCACGTGCCCGCCCAGCTCGGCAGCTTTGGCGCGGGCAGCGGCAATGTTGTCGCTGCGAAAGGCCCAGGCCTGGGCGGTGGCCACGCCGTGGCGGCGCATAAACTCCTTGCTCCACACCTTCGAGCTTTCGAGCCGCGCCGCCGAGCGCGTAGGGCCGAACACCCGGATATCGGAGCCCGCGAAAAAGTCGGCAATGCCGGCTGCCAGCGGGGCCTCGGGGCCCACCACAATCAGCCGGGCCGCGTGCGCCCGGGCAAAGGCCTGCACGGCTTCAAAGTCGAGCGGGTTCACCTCAGGGTGGCTGTTGGGGATGCCCGCGTTGCCGGGCAGCACCAGCACCGTGGCCCCGTCGCGGGTCAGCTTTTCGGCCAGGGCGTGCTCGCGCGCGCCGGAGCCGAGGAGGAGAAGGGTGTTAGAGCTGGTCAAGGAAGTGAATCGATTTGATGTCCATTCGTTTAATGAAGCCGCCTTCAAACTGGTAAATGTGCGTCACCTGGTTGTCGATGACGACCGCGCCCAATGCGTCGTGGGCCAACTGGCTTACCCGCGTGGCTACCCGGCCATCGGGCAGCGCATGGTAGGCCAGCGGGGTCATCACCACGTCCACGTCGCGCCAGTGCTGCGTCCAGAAGCTGCGTAACGCCGGCTTGCCCACCAGATACTGCCCTTGAATGCCGGTGTCCCATTCTACGTCGGCCTGCATCACGGCAAACACGGCCGTCACGTTGCGGGCGTTGAAGTTCTGGTAAGCCATATCGAGTAAGGCGGTGTAGGTGGGGTCAGCGGCGGACATAGATGCGGATATTGGGAGGGCAGTACCCTCACAATATCCGCAATTCCTCGTCGGCAGCTTTCAATTTGGCTTTCGTGGCGTTGATTTCCTGGTTGAGCTGCTCGCGCAGGCGGGGCAGGTTCAGAGCGCGCAGGGCGGCCTGGGCGGCGTTATCGGGGCGCACCACCGTGAGGTTGGGGGTGCCCGGGGGCATAATGACCGAGGAGTTCAGGTTCATGGCCAGCTCGGCGTAGTCCTTCCACGGCGGGCAGCTGATGACGGGCACGTTCACATTGGCAGCCAGGGCCCCGCCGAGGCCGTTGCTGAGGCCGGCTACGGCGATGAGCACGCCGGGCTCGATGCTGTGGTTCCAGATGTCGGCCATGCCGGCGATTTCTTCGCCGTTTTGGTGGGCCGAGGTCACGCGCATTTGGGTGAAGATGTCGTAGCCCTCGAACTGCTGGCGGATTTTCTCGCAGTGCTCACGGTCGACCGGTGACCCCATCACGATGTTCACCCAGGCATCCTTGAGCAGACCGGCCTGCACGAGGTTGGCCAGCAGGCGAGCGCGGGCATCATGGCGGCCGGTGCCGGGAGCGTCGGCGGTTTCGGGCTCGGCAGTGGGCAGGGGCGTGCCGGTGATGCGCTCGTAGATGTTGAGGTAGCGGCGGCTGGCCTCTTGGGCCACTTCGGGGGTGAGGGCCCGGGGGTACAGGCCGTCCTTTTTATTAGCAATGAGCCACTGTCGGACGTACTCCTTGTCCATCTGCTCGGCCGTTTCAGGGTTCCGGGCGTAGTCTTCGGCGCTCCAGAAGCGCGAGGAATCCGGCGTATGCATCTCGTCGATGAGAATCAGCTGGCCATCGAGCAGGCCGAACTCATACTTGGTATCGACCAGAATAATGCCCTTGGCCGCCAGCAGCTCGGACCCAATTTGAAACAGGGCTAGCGACTTCTCCTTCATCTGGTCGTACAGCTCCCGGCTCACCCAGCCTTCGCTCACGAGGTTTTCGGGGGTGATTTCGCGGTCCGATTCTTCCTTAGTGGTCGGCGTCACGATGGGCTCCGGGAACTGCTGGTGCTTGGTGAGGCCGTCGGGCACGGTCACGCCCGAGAAAGTGCGCTGCCCGGCCTGGTAGCCGCGCAGCATGGAGCCGGTGATGTAGCCGCGCACCACCATCTCCACCTTGATGGGGTCGGCTTCCTTCACCAGCATGGCGTTGGCGTCCACGAGCTTGATGACGTGGTTGGGAATGATGTGGGCCGTCTTTTCAAACCAGAAATTGGCGAGCCCATTCAGCACCGCGCCCTTATGCGGAATGGCCGTTTCGAGCACCGAATCGAAAGCCGAAAGGCGGTCGGTAACGATGATGAGGCGGTCGCCGGAGGGCGCACGCAGGCTGTCGCGCACTTTGCCGCGGTGCAGTAGGGGAAGTTGGGGCGAAGCGAAGTGGATGAGGGTGTTCATTAGCTACGTTTCTGAGAAAGGCTAGTGTTGGTTGGCGAGTTGCACTGCTGGAACCGTAGAAGTATTTTTCTGGGCGATGTACGTCACGATGTTCTTGAAGATTTGTAGCCCCTCCCCTTCCTCGGAAGCATTGGGATTCTGGCGCCGACGGCGCGCCCAGTCCGGGTGGTTATAGGCCGAGAGAAACGCCTCGGGGTGCGGCATCAGCCCAAACACCTGCCCGGTGGCATCAGTCAGGCCGGCGCAGTTCAGGGCCGCACCGTTGGGGTTGAAGGGGTACACGTCGGTGGCATCGCCGTCGGAATCGGCGTAGCTCAGGCAATTCAGGGCACCGGCTTCGAGGGCGGCGCGGGTGGCCGCGTCCGGAACCACCAAACGGCCTTCGCCGTGGCGCACGGGCACCTCCAGCGTATTAATGCCGGTGAGGAAAGGCGTGCGGCTGGCCGGGTTCACGCGCAGCTTCACCCACCGGTCTTCGTAGCGGCCGCTGGCGTTGTGGGTCAGGGTGACTTCGGGCGTCACGGCGCCGCCGAGGTTGGGCAGCAGCCCCAGCTTCACCAGCACCTGGAAGCCGTTGCAGATGCCCAGCACGAACTTGCCGTTGGCGATGAACTGCTTGATGTCGTCGAGCAGGGTGCGGCCGTCGGCGCTGGTCTGACGGTAGCGCAACTTGTTGGCCAGCACCACGCCCGAGCCCAGGTCGTCGCCAAAGGAAAAGCCGCCGGGGAAGTTCAGAATGTCGAAATCGTGGATGCTCACCTGCCCGTGCAGCACCTGGTTGAGGTGGACGATGGTCGCCTCGGCCCCGGCCAGCCGGTAAGCCGCCGCGAATTCTTCCTCGCAGTTGATGCCAAAACCGGTGAGAATCAGCGCGCGCACCGGCCGGTTTCCAACGACCAGTTCGGCTTGTGCCGCCGATTGAACTTTATATGCCGCCGCGTTGAGGTTTTGTACCGGAACAGCAGGGCTTTGGACTGAAAACTTTTCGTCTTGTGCCATTAACTCAGGTCTGAAGCGTTGGATGTTAAGGCCGGGGCCACACCCAACAGTTGATTTATTGGACCGTTGGTCCAAGCGGCGCGCAGGGCGGCGGTGTTGGCTGCCAGCACCGGCTGGCCCGCGTGGTGCACGGTCAGCTGGCCGTCCAGCGTCACGCGGCCGAGGCGGGTGGCGCGGTTGCCGAGCAGCTGCTCGAAGGCTACCACGTCTTCCGGCGCGACCGTAGCCACGAAGCGGGAGTGTGACTCTGAGAACAACTGCACCGTCAGCGGCAGGCCGGCGGCGGGCAATTCAATGTCAGCCCCGTAGCCGTAGCCGAAAGTGGCTTCGGCCAGCGCCACGGCCAGGCCGCCATCGCTCAGGTCGTGGCAGGATTGGATGAGGCCCCGGTCGTTGGCCTGGCCCACCAGCATGTACAGGGCCTTAGCGCGGGCGAAATCAACTTTCGGCACGTTGGCCCCCAGCTCGCCGTGCAAGGCGTAGAACTCGGAGCCGCCCAGCTCATCGTAGGTTTCGCCGAGCAGGTATACCACGTCGTCGGCCTGCTTGAAGTCGGAAGTCACGGCGCGGCGCACGTCTTCCATCTTGGCCGTCATCGAGTAGAGCACGGTGGGCGGCACCGAAATCTTCACGCCGTCGGCCTTGAAATCGTTTTTCATCGAATCCTTGCCGCTGGTGAGCGGAATGCAGTAGGCGGCCGTGGCATCGCGCAGGGCCTCGCACATGCGCACCAGCTTGGCCAGCTTCTGCTTGCCATCGGGGTTGCCAATGGGGTCGTACACCGAATCGGGCACGCAGAAATTGTCGTTCACCGACCAGAAAATCCCGTCGCCGTGTCTCAGGTTCGGGAGCTTCCCTCCTACTGCAATAATCTGCCGCACGGCTTCGTCAAACGAGCCGGCCGACATGTGGTACGCGTCCAAATCGCCGTAGCGCGGGATAATGCCGTTGCTCACGGCTACGCCTTCCCAGCTCTCGAAATTGAAGCGCACTACGGCCGCGTCCTGCGGGGCCTGGCCCGTCGCGCCCATCAGCGGCTTCACAATCGTGCGGCCCTTCACCTCGTGGTCGTATTGGCGAATGACCGACTCGCGCGAGCAGATGTTGAGCGAACACAGCAGTTGCGTCAGCGTCTCCGTGTAGTTTAATGAGGAATGAGGCGTGAGGAATGAAGAATTGACAGCGGCCCTGGCTAATTCCTCATTCTTCATTCTTAATTCTTCATTCATTCCCGTCCACTCCGCTTCCAGGATTTTGCGCGGCACGCCTTCGTGCAAAAACTCCATGTCCAGCCGGGCCACCGGCGCACCATCGAAGCGCACATCCAGGAAACCATCGGCAGTGAAGAAGCCAATATCGGTCAGCTCCACTTCCATTTCCTGGCCCAGCGCCGTGATTTCGGCCATTTTGCCCGGCTCCACCACCAGCGTAAATCGCTCCTGCGACTCGCTCACGAAAATCTCCCAAGGGCGCAGGCCGGGGTATTTGAGCGGCACGCGCGCCAGCTCCACTACCGCGCCGCCCGAAATGCCGGCCAGCTCACCCACCGACGACGAGAGGCCGCCCGCGCCATTGTCGGTGCTGCATTTCAGCAGGCCACGCCGGGCGGCCAGCAGGAGGAAATCCATGGCCAGCTTCTGGGTGATGGGCGAGCCGATTTGCACGGCCGTGGCAGGGGCGGTTTCATCAAGCTCAATCGAAGAAAACGTCGCCCCGTGGATGCCGTCCTTGCCCACCCGGCCGCCGGCCATGATGATGCGGTCGCCAGCATCAATCTTCTTCTCCCACGAGTCCAACCCGGCAAACTGCATGGGCATCACTGCGCCGGTGCCGCAGTACACCAGCGGCTTGCCGGCGTACCGGTCGTCGAACACAATCGCCCCGTTCACGGTCGGCACGCCCGACTTGTTGCCACCGTCCTCGATGCCCTTGCGCACGCCTTCCAGAATGCGGCGCGGGTGCAGCTGCCCGGTCAGCAGCGGCCCGTTGTATTCTGGGTTGCCAAAGCACAGCACGTTGGTATTGAACAGCAGCCGCGCCCCTCCGATGCCGGTAGCCAGCGGGTCACGGTTGTTGCCCAGAATGCCCGTAATGGCCCCGCCGTACGGGTCGATGGCCGACGGCGAGTTGTGCGTCTCCACCTTCCACACAAACAGCGAATCGGCGTTGATGCGCACGGCCCCGGCGTTGTCGGAAAATACCTTTACCAGCCAGTCGTTGCCATTGGCCCGCAGCTGGCGGTCTACTTCAGAAGTGGCGTCTTTGATGTAGGTTTTGAACAGCGAGTCAATCTGCTTCTCCTCGCCCGTTTCGGTGTCGCGGTAGTTAATAAGGGCCGCAAACTCCTTGTGCTTGCAGTGCTCCGACCACGTCTGGGCAATGATTTCCAGCTCGCAATCCGTCGGGTCGGCCGGTAAGCCTGCTGCCTGACGCTCGGCCTGCGTGGCGGGGGCCGCGAAGTAGTCGCGCAGGGCCCGCATCTCCTCCAAGTTCAGCGCGTAGATGTTTTTCTTCGAAAGCTGCACCAGCTCCGCGTCGCTGCGACCGGTCAGCGAAATCACCTCCGTAATGGCTTCGGCCCCACCGCCGGGGCGCGGCGTGTAGTCGCGGATGCCGTCGGCCACGCGGCCCACTTCCAACCAGTTGATAAGCTTGTTACCCAGCAGCTCCTCGGCCAGGCGGCGCAGGTTGGCTTCGGGCAGGTTGTGTTCGAGCAGGTAGAGCTTCTTGCTGAAAATGTGCTGGGTGTGCACGTCGAGCGGCGCGTTCAGCAGGTCAGCCAGGGCGTTCTGAGCCGAGGTGCCCTCGTCGTCGGTCACGCCGGGGCGGCGCGCTACCAGGATGTAAGTGGCGAAGCCGGGCGCGGCGGTCAGCTCGTTCAGGCGCACGTCGTGCAGCACCGGGTCGGCGAGGCAGCGGGTGGCGAAATCATGCAGCTGGGGTTCGGTAAGCGGGTAGCGCACCGTGTAAAGGGCCACACTGCGCACCCGGCCGGTGGTCAGGCCGAGGTGACGGGCGGCGGCTTCGGCCACCCGCTGGCCGTCGCCGTCGTGCTGGCTGGGTTTCAGCGTGAGCTGGATGGTATGGGTGTCAGTCATTGGTGCTTGGTTGTTGGTGCTTAGTGCTTGGCAACTAGAGCTTAGCATTATCACCAAGCACCAACAACCAAGCACCAAGCACCCTTATCAAAATGCCTTTTCCGGCCGGCTGCCCGGCTTCACTAGCGACACGCCGGCGGCGCACAGCGGACAGCTTTCCGGCGCGTAAGTAGCGGCCTGCACCCGCAGCAGCGCGAAGTGCGGGAAATCGAGCCCGCCCGCGCCGCCGGTGCGGTCAATTAGTGAAGCCACGGCCAGCACTTCGGCCCCGAGGGCGCGCAGCACGCGGGCCACTTCGAGGGTGCTTTTGCCAGTCGTCACCACGTCCTCGGCGATAACGACCCGCTCGCCGGGCGTAATGCTGAAGCCCCGCCGCAGGGCCATCTGACCCTCGGCGTCGCGTTCGGTAAAGATGCCGGGCACGCCCAGCTGCCGGGCCAGCTCGTAGCCAATTACCACACCGCCCATAGCCGGGCCGACCACCACATCGGGCTGCAGGCCGGCCGCTTGCAGCTGGCCCGCCAGCGCGGCGGCGGCCGGCGCAGCCAGCTCCGGGCGGCGCAGGAAGCGGGCGCACTGCACATACGTATCGGAGTGCAGGCCCGACGACAGGCGGAAGTGCCCGCGCAGCAGCGCATCTTCCTGCCGCAGCTGCTGCTCCAGCAGCTCGGCATCGAGGGCAATGGTGGGGGCGAAGGGGTCGGAAGCTTCAGTCATGGGATGCAGAAATTCTTAAATGCAAAAAGCCGCGGTGAAGCGGCTTTTTGGGTCAGGCGGGGGTTGGGCTCGTCACGGCCCGGAATTCGTTGATTTGTTCTTTCAGCTCGCGGGCGGCGGCCCCGGCGTCGGCGGCCTGCCAGAGGCCGCGGGAGGAGTTTATCAATAGGCCACTGCCGTCGGTGCGCAGGCCGGCCCGCAGCGTGGCCGATAAGTCGCCGCCCTGCACCCCAATACCCGGCACCAGAAACCACTGCTCGGGGCAGGCGGCGCGCAGCTTGGCCACGGTGGCTGGCTCGCTCGCGCCCACTACCAGGCCCACCGTCGAGGCGGTCATTTCCTCATCCATCAGCTTGGCCAGGCGGGCCGCCCAGTCGCTGATGGAGCCGCCCCGCGTCATGGCCGCGTCCTGCAGGCCGTACTGGGGCTTGTTGGATGTTTTGGCCAACGAAAACACCAGCTTGCCCGGCCGCGCAAAGGGCCGGATGGTGTCGTCGCCCATGTAGGGGTTCACGGTCACGCCGTCGGCCCCCACGATGTCATAAGTGAACTTGGCGTATTGTTCGGCGGTGTTGGCAATGTCGCCAAACTTGCCGTCCAGTATCACCGGAATGTCTTTGGGAATGGCGCGCACTGTTTGCTGGAGCAGGGCTACTCCGTTTTCACGGCTCAGAAAGAAAGCAAGGTTGGGTTTGAAGGCGGCCGCGTGCCCGGCCGTTTCGGCGATTACTTCGCCCAGCCGACGGGCCACGGTGGCATCGTCGCCGGTCGGGTCGAGGCCGACGCAGAGGAGGGAATTAGCAGCTTGAACGCGGGCAATAAGCTTTTGCATGGGAGGGTAAGGGTGGGATTGTGGGACTGAATGAAGCGAACAAGGTAGCAGCCGCCGGCCAAACCGGCACCACCGCCCGCCCGCCTAATTCGTTGGCAGCGCCGCATGCGCCACCTCGGCCGCCAGCCGCGCCGTCAGGCCCGGCGACAGCCATTCGCCGCTGGCCACCTGCACCGCTTGCGCTCCCACGCGCAGGTAGTCCTGCACATCGCGCAGCGTGAAAATGCCGCCCGTGCCGAAAATAGGCAGCGTCAGCCGCTCATCATTGGCCAGCTCCCACACGCAGCGCTGGGCCAGCGGCCGCAGGGCTTCGCCCGAGAGGCCGCCCACCAGCGGCGCGGCGGCGCGGTCGGCGGGCAGGTGCAGCACTTTCAGCGTGTTGGTAGCAGCCAGGGCGGTGGCCCCGCCCTCCTGCGCGCCCAGGGCTAGGCCCCGGATGTGGTCGGGCCAGGGCGGCAGCTTCACAATCACGGCCGCGTCGTCGCGCAGCTCGTTGCGCACAGCCTCGGTGGCCTCGCGCACAAACCGGGCCGTGACGTCGGCACCAGCTCCGCCCGGCGGCACCGTAATGTATACTTCCAGCCCAGCCAGCTGCTCGCCTACTTCCCGTTGCAGGTAGCGCGCAATTTTGCGGAAGCCCGGCACGCCCGGCGCGGTGATGCTCACAAACACCGGCACGCCGAAACGGCGCAGCCGCGACAGGTGCTCCTGCACCAGCAGCTCGGCCCCTTCGGTGCGCAGGTCGGTGCGGTTGAGCAGGGTTTGGTCGGCCACTTGCAGGATGCCGTCGTCGCCGGGCAGGCCGGGGCGCGGCTCCATGGTCACGGTTTTCGTGAAAATCGCGCCGAGGTGCTCGCAGCCAGGTCCGTCGAGCTCCCACGGAGCCGTGGCCAGGCACACCGGGTTTTGAAGAGTAAGGCGGCCGAGTTTCATGGCAAAGGGGTTTCTGGTTGCTTGTCGCTGGTTTCTAGTTTGTTCAATTTCAGCACTGGGCCAAAAAGCAAGCTTCTGGTTGCTTGTCCCCGGCGTAAGCCGAGGTAAGGGTTTCGGCGGCCACGGTCGGAGAGAGGGTGTTAGTGTCCATCGGTGAATAAGTAATTGAGTGCTTGAACAGCGCATTAGCGCAGGAATGACCGAGTCTATACCAACCCGAACGGGCACAAAAAAACCGTTTCAAAATCCGAAACGGTGGCGGGGCAACAACCAGAAAAAACAACAGAAACAGCGGACGAAAAGTCGGTAAAACCAACGGCGGTAAAGACCTTCCGGTCCTCTCGCGGGGCGCTGTTGAGCAGGACCCCACGCTTCATCAACGGGTGTTTGGGTTGAAGCACGATGCAAAATTACCATAGGATTACGCCGAACGGTCTGGTGGTAATGTTAATTTTTTATTGCGTTGGTTTTTTAAAATTTTATTTCTCCTCTAACCAGCTAAGCGAGGGCGTTTTCGGACACGATACTCCGGTCAAAAAAAATTCAGACACACTTAACCAATTGCTTTGCAAGCAGAAGCCACCGTATCTTTGACTGTTCATTACAAGCCCGTAAGCAAACACCTTTTTGCATACCGCGCAAAAAAGCCCCTGAAATAACATAATATTTCAGGGGCTTTTTTTTAGCCGTTTAAGGTCGTAAAAATCAGCTCGTGGGGCCGGTATCTACTTTCGACTCGATAGTGTTCTGCACCGTGGTGCTCACCGCCGACAGGATGTCGTAGCCCGTGGCAGCCTCGATGGCATTCACGGTAGTGCGGTAAGCGCCCCAGCTCGTGCCGATGGAGTTGGTATTGGGCATGTCCACGGCGATGACGCGGGTGCTGGTGGTCACGCGGCTGGCGTCGCCGGTACCTACGGGCAGCACTACCAGCACTTTCCAGCAGTTGCTGGGCACCACAATGTGGCCGCTGTTGATGGTGGTGGCGTAGCCGTTCGAGCCGGTGCCGCCCTGGCCGTAGCTCCCGGCAATGATGTAGCACTCATTGCCAGCGTCTACCAGCGTGCGGGCGTAGCTCTCGAGGCCGGCCCAAGTGCGCTGATTGTTGGTGGGAGCCTGCGGCATCATATTAGTCATCAGAAACGTGGCCGTGTTGTCGGCCGTCGAGCCGTTGCGGTCGGCGCTGGGGCAGTTGTGGCCCCGGTCGAAGCCCGAGCCGCTGTAGCTGGTGCTGCCTACGTGGTACCAGCTGCTGGGCAGGGTAGCATCGGCGTTGAAGTTGTCCTGCCGGGCGGTGCTACCGAGCCAGGCGCTGCTCAGGTGCCAGCTCACCCAGTTCGGCTTGCCCTTGTCGCGGCTATACGAGAGGGTGTACTGGGTTTTGGTCATCAGGTAGTTGTTGGGGGAGCTCGTGGCATCGGTCACCGCGCCGCTGGGGTTGCCCAGGGCCAGGTTGCTGTCGCGCGTGGCGGCCTCCTGACTGACGACGGTGGCAGTGGGGTTCGAACTGGGGGCAACCTGGTCGACGCGCGAACAGGAAACAGCCAGAACGGTGAGCAGCGTGAGGCTGCTAATGCGGGTAAGCGTAAGCTTCATAAAAAGTGTTTTGGAAAAAGGTCAGAATGATGGCTGCAAAATTCCCACTTTGGTATTACCCCACCACGGCCGCAATGTTACACCTATGTTATCATCCAATCAACTCGCTGATTTATAAAATTATGGCATGCCGATACGCTTGTGTCTATATATAGGAACCCCGATTCCCAAAAGCATCCAAAGTATCTTATGAAACAGCCCCGTTAGCAAAGCCGACGAGGCTATTCTATCAAAACCCCTCTTCAAAAAAGCTAATTCCATGGCAATCCAAGAAGGCTGCATCCTTGTTAGTGATTACTCACTGACAAGCGCTGGGTAGCCAGGCGTAAGCCCACGTTGTTGCGCAGCACCAGGTGGTACAGGCCGCTGGGCAGCGCCGGCAGCGTCAGTCGGGCACTGGTTTCGGCGAGCCTAGCCGAGTAAACTATTTGGCCGGTTTCGGAATAGGCCAGCAGCATCCCTCCTCCGGTCGGCAGGTTGCGGTAGTCGAGGTGGGCAGCTTGGGCTGTAGGGGCCGGGTTAGGGTACACGTCGAACTGCGCGGTAGTAGCCGGCTTGCTCACGGCCAGGGTCACCACCGGCGAAAAGGTTTCTTTCCCGTCCACATCCACCTGCCGCAGCCGGTAGTAAAGCAGATGGGCGTCGAGGTGGCCGGCTTCAGCATCGCGCAGCTGGTAGTGGCGGGAGCTGCTGCTGCTGCCGGCCGCCGTTACCCGACCCACGGGCTGGTAGCCACCATCGCCACGCAGCGAGCGCTCCAACTGAAAGTAGCTGCTGTTTTTCTCCGAAGCCGTGGCCCAGCGCAGCTCTGCGCCGCCCTCGGCCCACCAGCCGCTGAAGCTGACCAGCTCCACCGGCAGTGGGGCCTGCAGGTTCAGCAGCGGCACGTCCTGCGCGAAGGCGTAATACACCCGAGTCTTCGAGCTCGCTGCTACTGGACTGGTAACATCGAGCCGCACGTAGGTGAAGTTGCGCGAGGCCAGAAACGACACCTGGCTGCGGTTGCTGCCATCAAGTAGGGGCACGTTCAGCAGCTCGGTGCCGGTTTTGCTTTCGATGATGCTATTGCTGGCGTCGTAGGTTGAGAGCGTAAGGTTTTTCAGCACGCTGGCATCGAGCGGGCTCCCATCGTTACTTACTACCATGCCTACCCGGTTGCCAGCCTGGCCCGTGCCATTGAGCTTCACTTCGAGATAAGCCGTGGCCGTATTCACCACGGTGAATAAATTGGTGCCGGTAATGCGCAACTCGGCGTAGTCGCCCGCAGAAATGATGGCATCGGCTGCCTTTTCGGGGTTAAGCACGTTGCTCAAGGTAACGGAGGTAGTCACTACCACCGTGCCGTTCAATACGCTTAGCCCCGCCCCCACTGTTTGCGGGCCACTATTAAAGTAGTCGGTGTTGAGCACGGGGGCCGCGAAATCAGACAACACCGGATTGATGCCCTGGAAAGCCGCCGGCGACAGGCCGAAGCCGTAGTACACCTGCAAATCGTCGAGCCCGGTGAGCAGCCCGATACGCTCAATTTTCACTTCATCGAAAGCCTGCGAGGCCGCGAACGACACTTCGGCCTTGTTTTCCGGCAACAGAGCAAGCTCCAGCGCGCCCAGGCCGGATTTGGTTTCTACTAGGTTGCCGCTGCGATAAGTCGTCAGCTTCAGGCCGCTGAGCAGGCCCACGTCGAGGAGGTTGTTCTGGCCCACCACGAAGCCCGCATAGTAGCCCACCGGTGCCCCGCTGGCAGGCACCCCGGCCAGCCTAGTGCGCAGGGCGGGGTTGCAGGCCACCGTGAGCAGGCTGCGCAGCACGGCGTAGTTGTTCAGGTCGTTGTCGGCCACGAAGCGCGGGTTGTCCACGTCGGTATCGAGGCACAGGCCATTGGTCGAGCTGGCGGTGCTGTAGTCGCTGCTGGTAGGTGCGCTAAACCGCGACAGGTAGCCCACCGGCCGCGTCTGAATACCCGGCCGTACACCGTAGGCGTTATAGATATTGGTGGTGTAGTTGATGCCCACGGCCCCTTCGATGACGATTTCCACGGCATCGAACGACTTGGTGCTAAAAAACTCCAGCTGCGTGGGCAACGTGCCCACCCCGAGCAAGGCCTGCACCAGCGTGGCCTGTACCACCTTCGATTCGCGCAACTCGGGCGTGGCCCCGGTGAGGTAGGTGCGCAGCGTGATGGTGCCCAGCGCGCTCACGCTGGGCAGCAGGCCGGCGGCGGCCGTGGCCAGAATTACTCCGGCCCGATACCCGGCCGGGGCCACCCCCGTTAGCTGTAGCCGCAGTGCCACGGGCACGCCCACGCTGGCCGTGGCATCGGTATTCAGTATGGCGTAGGTGCCAAAGTCGCCGTCGCTGGCATTGGCCCCGGCGGTTACGTTGCCACTGCCACTCACCTGCGGCGAAGGCTGCGTAACCTGATAAGCATTGCTGCCCGTGGAATAGTAGGCCGCTTGAGCGCCTTGGGCGACGCCGGGATAGCGGGCCAGCACCAATAGCAAGGTTGGCAATACGAAGCGCATTAATTGGCGCAGCCAAAAGGCCGGGCGAGCAGGTGGACGAATAGCTGGGCGAGGGGATGCGGACATGGTGAAAGGAAAAAAATTGGTGATAAACTCTTATTTGTTTATCTAAGAGCAATTCCGCAACCAGCCAGGTCCAATTACACCCACATCCTATTGGGTCAACAATCACCCAGTAGACCACCTCCGCAATTTTCCCATATGCGGAAAACCTGTCCAATAATGAGAATTTTCTAATAAATTCCGGCAAATCCAATTTAAAATTATACGCGTATATAGCCCATTTTTGCCTCAGCAAAACTATCAACCGAGTTTTAAGCCTATTTTTGCGATATGATTTTTCTAATTGCGCCTCTTCGCCTCCACGGTTAAATCTACTTCTCTATCCTGGCACCTGCTGGGGTAATTGCCAACCGACGAGCCCACCTCCTTCCGCCTTTTACCATGACCCAGACTCTACCTTTTAAAATTTTTATAGTTGAGGATAACGAGTGGTACGGCGAGTTGCTGGCGCACCATCTGAGCCAGAATCCGAACCACAACGTGCAGCGTTTCACCACAGCCCGGGCCTGTCTCGAGCACCTGGGCGAGCAGCCCGACCTCATCACGCTCGATTACTCGCTGCCCGATGCCAAAGGTGAGCAGCTGCTGCGACAAATTCGGGAGCGCCTGCCCGGCATTGAAGTGCTGGTCATTTCAGGGCAGGAAGACATCAGCACCGCAGTGAGTATGCTGCGGCAGGGGGCCTACGATTACCTGGTGAAGGACGATAACACCCTCGACCGCCTCTGGAACCTGGTGGGCAAGATTGAGCAGCAAACCGGCCTACGCCGCGAAAACACCAAGCTGCGCCAGCAGGTGGGCGCCCGCTACGGGGCCGAGCAGGCCCTGCTGGGCGAACACGCCTCCATCAAGCAGGTCCGCACGCTCATTACCAAAGCGGCGCGCACGGCCATCACGGTCAGCATCAGTGGCGAAACCGGTACCGGCAAGGAAGTAGTCGCCAAAGCCATCCACTTTCAGTCGGACCGCGCCGGGCAGGGTTTCGTGGCCGTGAACATGGCCGCCATTCCGCGCGAGCTGGTGGAGAGCGAGCTGTTTGGCCACGAGAAGGGTGCTTTTACGGGCGCGGTGGCCCGCCGCGTGGGCCGGCTCGAGGAAGCCAACGGCGGCACGCTGTTTCTGGATGAGATTGCCGACCTCGACCTGAGCCTGCAGGCCAAGCTGCTGCGCGTGCTGCAGGAGCGCGAAGTGACCCGCGTGGGAGGCAACCAGACGATTGCCTTCGACGTGCGCCTGATTGTGGCCACGCACCGCGACCTGCTGAGCGAGGTACAGGCCGGCCGCTTCCGCGAAGACCTGTACTACCGCCTGCTGGGCCTGCCCATTGCCCTGCCACCGCTGCGCCAGCGCGGAACAGATACCCTGCTGCTGGCCGACGTGTTCGTGAGCGATTTCTGCCGGCTGAACAACCTGCCGCCCCGTCACTTGGCCGAGAGTGCCCGCGAGCGCCTCATAGACCACCCTTTCCCGGGCAACGTGCGCGAGCTGAAAGCCGTGGTGGAGCTAGCCACCGTGCTGGCCGACGGCGACCAGATTCAGGGCGACGACCTGCCGCTACGCGCCACACGGGCACTGGTGGGGGCCGGCAGCAAGCTCTCGCTGCGGGAGCAAACGAGGGCCATCGTGCAGAACTGCCTCGACGAGATGGAGGGCGACGTGCTGGCTGTGGCCACCCGGCTAGGCATTGGCAAATCGACCATCTACCGCATGATTCAGCTGCAGGAGCTGCATGTGAGCTAGCAGGCCGCCGCCCCGGCCAGGCTGATTTCAGACTGCCGGATTATCTTTCCCATTATGCGTCGCTTCCGTACTCCGCGCCCGGCCCGTCGGGCTTCCGTGCCGGCCGCCCGACGGGTGGCCGTGCCCCGGCCCGGCCCCACAGCCAGCCGGCCCCCGGCCTTTAGCCAGGGCCTGGCCGACCAGGTGCCGCTCATTTTATTTCAGTACGACCTGGTGCAGCACCGGCTGCTGCATTGCAACCGGCACTGCCAAACGGTACTGGGCTTTGCGGGGGCCGAGCTGCTGGCAATGGGCGACCAGTTTGCGACCTTGCTGCACCCCGAATCGCAGGCCCAGCTACGGCACCCCGACCACCTGCGTCAACTAAGCCAACTCAGCCAACCCAAAACGATGAGCTGGGATTGCCGCGTGCGGCACTTCGATGGCACCTGGCGCTGGCTCCGCATCCGCCTGCGGGTGAGCCGGTTCGATGCGACCGGCTATCCCGCCGAGCTGACCGGCAGTGCCGAAGACGTGACCCGGCACCGGGCCGCCCTGGAGGAACTGCGGCACAACCGCTACCTACTGCGCCGCGTGGTGGATGTGGTGCCTAACCTGATTACCATCTACGACCTCGCGCTCGGACGCACCATTTACACCAACCAGCAGCTGCGGCCCCTATTGGGCTACACCAGTGAAGAACTGGCCGCGCAAAACCCGAAAGCGGCTTTTGCTCAACTCTTGCCACCGGAATCGCAAATCAGCGTGCGCGCCCATTTCAATCTGATGCGCACCCTGGCCGATGGCGAAACGCGCACCCTCGAATATCAGGCCCACCACCGCGATGGCTCGCCGCACTGGCTGCGGACGACGCACATCCCGTTTCTGCGCGATGAGCAGGGACAGGTGCTGAGCTTGGTTGGCGTGACTGAGGACGTAACGGCCCGCCACGAGGCCGACGAGCACAATCAGGCCGTGGCCGCCCGCACCGCCGAGCAGCACCGGCTGTTCCGGCAGGTGATTGATGCCCTGCCCCACCTGGTTTACCTGAAGGATGGCCAAGGCCGCTACTTGCTGGCCAACGAAGCCATGGCCGCCGTGTTCGGCCTCACGCCGGAGGCCCTGACGGCCCAGCCGGCCCCGCAGCTGCCCGATGGTGTCGCCGACCTGCAACGCTACCTGGAGCAGGACCAACAGGTGCTGGCCACCGGACACGACCTGCAGGTGGAAGAATCGGTGCGGCTGGCCAATGGCGACGTGCAGTGGTTCAGCAGCGTGAAGCGCCTGTTTCGAGGAGCCGATGGGCAGCCCCGGGTGCTGGGGGTCGACAGCAACATTACCGAGCTGAAGCACACGCAGCAGGCGCTGGAAGCGGCTATTGCGGTAGCGCGGGTAGATGCACAGGCCAAGCAGGACTTTCTGGCCAACATGAGCCATGAAATCCGCACGCCGCTGCACGGCATCCTGGGCTTGACGGGTGTGCTGGCCAAAACCACCCTCAGCCGCAGCCAGCACGACTACCTGCGGCTGTTGGGCGAATCGGCCGAGCACCTGCTCACCGTGCTCAACGACGTGCTGACGACCGCGCGCCTCGGGGCCGGCAAGCTGCGCCCAGAGGCCATGGCCTTCAGCCCCGAAGAACTGCTGCACGGCTGCGTGGCCCTGCTGCGCCCCCGGGCCCGCGAAAAGGGCCTGCGCCTGCGCCTGGGCAAGCCCACCGCCCTGCCCAAGGTGCTCGGCGACCCGCACCGCCTGCGCCAGGTGCTGCTCAACCTGGTCAGCAACGCGATTAAATTCACGCCGACCGGGGAAGTGCGCCTCCGCTGCACGCTGGTGGCCGGGCCGGCGCTGGTGCCCGCCTCAGCCGGCACGGTGTGGTTGCGCTTCGTGGTCGACGATACCGGCGTGGGCATCGCTTCCGACGTCTTGGACAAGGTATTCGAGCCTTTTGCCCAAGCCGCGGCCAGTACCGACCGGGAGTACGGCGGCTCGGGCCTGGGCCTGAACATTTCGGAAGGCCTGGTGAAGCTGATGGGCGGCACGCTGCGGGTGAGCAGTGAGGTAGGCAGCGGCAGCACCTTCGCCTTCACGCTGCCCCTGCCGCTAGTGCCGGTCGACGCTGCCGCAGTGGTGCCGCAGGCGGGCGAAGCGTCGCCCGGCACCGCCCCGCCAACCGGCCGCCTGCTGCTGGTCGAAGACAACCTCGTGAATAGCCTGCTGGCCGAAACCGTGCTGCGCAACTGGGGCTGGCAGGTAACCACGGCCGCCAGCGGCCCGGCCGCCATTGCCCTCTTCGACCACCGCCCGTTCGACCTGGTCCTCATGGACATTCAGATGCCGGGCATGGATGGCGAAACGGCAGCCCGGGCCCTGCGCGCCCACCCCGACCCGACGCGTGCCGCCACCCCCGTCATCGCCCTCACGGCGCGTGCCCAGGCCGGCGAGGCCGAGCGTCTGCAGGCCAGCGGCTTTGCGGGCTATCTTGCCAAACCCTACCGCGAAGAGCAGTTGCTCGATACCATCCGCACCGTACTCAGCCACGGGGCCGAAGCGGCCGGACTGATTGCCTCTCACCCTACTTTTTCTGCGATGTCTTCTGAATTTCCGCTCTACGACCTCGTGAATGTGCGCCAGCTAGTGCGCCACGATGAAACCATTGTGCGCCGCCTGGCCTGGGCCTTCATCGAAACCACCCCCGCCATCCTCACTGCCCTCGACGAAGCCCTGACCGAAGGCAACTGGGAGGCCCTGGGCGATGCCGCCCACCACCTCAAAAGCTCGCTCGACGGCTTGGGGGTGAGCAGTCTGCGCACGGTTATCCGCGAAGTGGAAGCCTACGGCGACACCCCGCCCGAGCCTACTCACGCCGCCCGGCAGGTGACGCTGATTCGCACCACTACCGAGCAGGTAATGGCCGCCCTGCGCCAGGAATTCCCCGAATAAGTGTTGCCCGTGCCCCTGGAACCTGCTTTCGACCTGCCCCAGCCGACCCCGCCCATTTACCTCGACACGGTGGTGATTGGGGCCGGGCAGGCCGGGCTGGCCGCGGCCTACTACCTGCAACAGCGCGGGCAGCCCTTCCGCCTCCTGGAGGCCGCGCCGACGGCGGCCGCGGCCTGGGCCACCCGCTACGACTCGCTGCGGCTGTTTTCGCCGGCCTGGGCCAGCGGGTTGCCGGGCTGGCCCTGGCCCGGTAACCCTCTCCGCTATCCCACCCGCGACGAAACGGTAGCCTACCTCCGCGATTACGCCGCGCATTTTGGCTTTACCCTTGACACCGGCCAGCGGGTCAGCCGCCTCGCGGCCGCCCCCGACGGGGTGGGCTACGCCGTGGATACCGCCGCCGGCCGCCGCTACCTGGCCCGGTGCGTCATCGTGGCGACCGGCCCCTACACCACCCCACGCCGGCCCGCCTGGGCTGCCGACCTGCCGCCGACAGTGGCCCAACTGCATAGCAGCGCCTACCAGCGCCCCGAACAGCTGCCCGGCACCGGCCCGGTGGCGGTAGTGGGCAGCGGCAATTCGGCCGTGCAGATTGCCGCCGACCTGGCCGCCACCGGCCGGCGGGTGGAAGTGGCCTTCGATGAGCAGACGCCTTCTTTCCCGAACAATAACCTGGTGTGGGCCGGCATGAGCTTGTCGGGCTTCCTGCGGGTGCCGGCCCGCACGACCCTGGGTGCCCGGCTGCGCCGCCAGCCCGAAGGCGTGGTGCGCCACGACCTGCTCGCGCTGCGCCGCCAGCCCACGGCCCGTTTCGTGGGCCGGGCTGCGGGGGTACTGCCGGGCGGCCGCCTGCAGGGCCAGCAGGCCGCTACCGCCCCGCTCGATGCGGTGGTGTGGGCCACCGGTTTCCGCCCCGACTACGGCTGGATTGAGCTGCCCATCATCGGCCCCGATGGAGCGCTGCAGCACGAGCGGGGCCTCACGGCGGCCCCTGGAGTGGCAGTTTTGGGGCTACCCTGGCTTGATACGCGCAGCTCGGCCCTGTTGAACGGAGCCGGGGCTGATGCCCGCCGCATCGTGGCCGCCCTGAGTGCCGGGCGCTGACTGGCCGACCCGGGCCAAGGCCGAAATCTTATTGAAACCTGGCCCGGCCTTTTGTGGTTGAAGCTCCAGATGCCCGGCCCGGAACGGCAGGGCCCTTATCCAACCCGATTTATTTATCCTAGCTCATGTTTATTTTCATGCTCGGCCTGTTGCTTGCCACGGCTATTCTCGCGCTTAAAACTGCTTCGAACGTAAAAGAAATGCTGGTGCCAGTACCCGTGCGCGCCAACTAGCCTTCAATAGTTTCGACACAAAAAAAGCAGCTCTGGGAGCTGCTTTTTTTGTATCGAAACTAGCCTGCGTCAGCAGCTGGACGCTTAGCGGATAACGAGCTTGCACATCTGGCTGGTATTATCCGATTCGAGGCGGACATAGTACAGGCCGTTGGCAAATTTGCTGAGGTCGAGCATTTTGGTATACCGGTCATTGAGCTCGGTGAGCGTTTCACGGTACAGCACCGAGCCGATGACGTTGAGAACCGTCAGCTCTACTTTTTTACCTTGCAGGTTGTTAATGGTGAGGTGGACGATACCGGTGCTGGGGTTGGGGTATACCAGCAGGGTTTTATTTTCGTCGCCGGGCTTGGTTTGCTGCCCGGGGCGATGCCGGGCTACGGCTGCTTCGGCCTTAGCGGCGGGCAGCAGGGGCGCCAGGCCAAGGCCCAGGCTGGCACCCAGTAATAGTGTAAATAAGTAGCGTTGCATCATATTGCTCTTGTAGTGAAGCACTAGCCGCAAGGGGCAGGCGCTCAGAATTAACGTTGGACAGCGTATTTGGTTTACAAAAATACGGCATGAAAACCAATGCTTTTGCACGTATATACAAAAACCTCGATGAATCCAGCTTCATTCGCTCTAATTACTGTTATTTAGCCGACCAAACTTGTGGATGTATTACTAATTGGCGGCGGGCTGGCTGGGCTGGCCGCCGCTCTTGACCTGCGCCAGCGCGGCCACCACGTCACGTTGGTTGAGCGCAAGCACTACCCCTTTCACAAGGTGTGCGGCGAATATGTGAGCAATGAGGTACTGCCCTACCTGCGCCGCCTCGGGGCCGACCCCGCCCCGCTGGCACCAGCCGAAATTTCGCGCTTCGAGCTGACTTCCCCCGCCGGCCGCAGCCTGCAGAGTCCGCTCGATTTGGGCGGCTTCGGGGTGAGCCGCTTCGTGCTCGACGATTTTCTGTACCGCCTGGCCGAGGCGAGGGGCGTAGTTTTCCAGTTGAAAAGCACGGTGACGGACGTGGCCTTTGACCCCGCCACCGAGCGCCACTGCGTGACCCTGGCCGACGGCCGCCAGCTGACGGCCCGGGTAGTGCTGGGCACTTACGGCAAGCGCGCCACCCTCGACCGGCAGCTGCAGCGCAGCTTTTTCGCCCACCGCTCGCCCTACCTGGGCGTGAAATACCACCTGCGCTTGCCCGGCTTCGCCCGCGACCTGATTGCCCTGCACAACTTTGCCGACGGCTACGCGGGCATCTCGGCTATCGAAGAGGACAAGCTGTGTTTCTGCTACCTCACCACCCGCCAGAACCTGAAGCAGCACGGCAGCATTCCGGCGATGGAGGCCGAAGTACTGAGCCGCAACCCGCGCCTGCACGAGATTCTGACTACCGCCGAGGTGCTGTACCCGCAGCCCGAAGTCATCAACGAAATCTCCTTTGCCCCCAAAAAACCAGTCGAGCAGCACGTGCTGATGTGCGGCGACGCGGCCGGCCTCATTACCCCGCTGTGCGGCAACGGCATGGCCATGGCCCTGCACGGCGCGGCGCTGGGCGCGGCGGCGGCTCACGATTTTCTGGCCGGCCACACCACCCGCGCCCAGATGGAAGCGCACTACGCCCGCGCCTGGCAGGCGGCCTTTGGGGCGCGGCTACGGGTGGGGCGGGCGGTGCAGCGGCTGTTTGGCGGGCCGGTGCTGAGCGAGCTGGTAGTGGGCGGCCTGCGCCACTGGCCGGGCGCGGTGCGCACTCTGATGCAGCGCACCCACGGGCAGCCATTTTGAGTCGGCGCTACCCCCCGGCTGCCACCTGACGCCAGAATGTTATTGGTACAATTTTGCTGGAGCAACCGATAACGGTGCTTGTTTTACCGTACTTACATAAAAACTACGGGGCAGCGGCAGCGGTTACCGCAGCCACGCCCCTCCCCTATTCGACCTTTCCTAATCTATTTCCGGCATGCCGAGTTATTTAGGTGCCATCGGCACTGCCAACCCCGTCCACCGCATTGCGCAGTCGCAGATTGCGGACTTTATGGCGCGGGCGCTGGCTTTTGATGAAAACGGCACGCGCAAGCTGCGCGCCCTGTACCGGGTGTCGGGCATTGAGCACCGCTATTCGGTGTTGCCCGACTACGGCCGGGCGGTGGGCGAATACACGTTTTTTCCCAATACGGCCACGCTGGAGCCGTTTCCGAGCGTGGGGCAGCGCATGGCGGCCTACCGCCGCGAAGCCCTATCCCTGGCCCTGGAAGCCGTGCGCGACTCGCTGCGGCAGCTGCCCGACTTCGACCTGACCTCGGTGACGCACTTGGTGACGGTGAGCTGCACGGGCATGTACGCGCCGGGCCTCGACATTGAGTTGGTGCAGGCGCTGGGGCTGCGGCCCGACGTGCGCCGCACCTGCGTGAACTTCATGGGCTGCTACGCGGCCGTGAATGCTCTGAAGCTGGCCGACGCCTTCTGCCGGGCCGATGCCGAGGCCCGCGTGCTGATTGTGAGCGTGGAGCTGTGCACGCTGCACTTCCAGAAAAGCCCCGAGGAAGACCACCTGGTGAGCAACGCGCTGTTTGGCGACGGGGCCGCCGCCTGCTTGGTGCAGGGCCGGCCCCTGCCCGCCGGCACGCCCAGCCTCGAAATGCAGGGCTTCCACTGCGGCCTGGAGCCGGATGGCCACGACGACATGGCCTGGCACATCAACGACTTCGGCTTTGAGATGACGCTGAGCAGCTACGTGCCCAAGCTCATTCAGCGCGGCATTGGCAAGCTGACCGAGGGGCTGCTGGCCAGCCTGCCGGTGCAGTTGGGCGACATCCGGCATTTCGCCATTCATCCGGGAGGGCGCAAGATTCTGGAAACCATCGAAACCGAGCTGGGCCTGACCCGCGACGACAACCGCCACGCCTACCGCGTGCTGCGCGACTACGGTAATATGTCGTCGGCCACGGTGCTGTTTGTGCTGCGCGAGGTACTGGCCGCCGCCACCCCAGCCGACGACGGGGCGCCGGTGCTAAGCTTCGCTTTTGGCCCGGGCCTGACGATGGAAGCCATGCTGCTGGGCATTTCATTTAACAATTATCAATTAACATTCAACGAGCAGGAGAAAGCAGAAAAGAATAAGCCGGAGGAGTTGACCATTTCTGCGCCGGCACTCGAACTGTTAAATGTTAATTGATAAATGTTAACTGAAAGAGCGACTGGTCCCGAGCTGATGGACGACCTGACGCTGGCCACCGACGCCCTGCGCCAGAACCTCGACGAGCTCGAAACCATCAATGCGTGGCTGGGCGGCTACCAGCCGGTGCTGAATGCCCTGCGCCGACTGCGGCCCCGCTTCCCGGCCGGGCGGCCTCTGCGCGTGGCCGACCTGGGCAGCGGCGGCGGCGACACCCTGCGCCACGTAGCCCGCTGGGCCCGTAACAGCAATGAGGCGGTGGAACTGACGGGCATCGACGCCAACGCCTTTATGCTGGAATACGCGGCCGCCAAAAGCCGCGACTTTCCTGAAATCAGCTACCGGCAGTTCGATATTTTTTCCAGGGAATTCCAGACCGAACCCTTCGATGTGCTCACGTGCAGCTTATTCTGCCACCATTTCACCGACGACGAGCTGGTGATACTATTGCGGCAGTGGCAGCAGCAGGCCGGGCTGGCGGTCGTCATCAACGACCTGCACCGGCACCCGCTGGCCTACTACAGCATCAAGTGGCTGACGCGGCTGCTGGGCGGCTCTTACCTGGTGCAGCATGATGCGCCGCTGTCGGTAGCCCGCGCCTTTCGGCGCGCCGACTGGGAGCGGCTACTGGCCCGGGCGGACATTAAGCGGTACGAACTGCGCTGGTGCTGGGCCTTTCGCTGGCAATTAATTATCAATTAACATTTATCAGTTAACATTTAACAGCTGTTCAAACAGCGTTGGCTGAGTGTGTTGAACGTCTGTTAAATGTTAATTGATAATTGTTAACTGTAAAGCGCCGCGGCTACCCGGAAGGTATTGGCGTGGGCTTCTACAATGTCGGCGATGCGCTCGGAGTAGCCGCCGCCCATGCACACCACCACCGGCAGCTGCTGCCGATGACAGAGGCTCAGCACCAGCTCGTCGCGCCGACGGCAGCCTTCGCGGCTCAGGGCGAGGTGGCCCAACTTGTCGGTGGCCAGCACGTCGACCCCGGCCAGGTAGAAAACGAAATCGGGCTGCACTTCGGCGAGCAGGTGGGGCAGCGTGTCGGCCAGCAGCGCCAGATAGGCCGCATCGTCGGTGCCATCGGGCAGGGGCAGGTCGAGGTCGGACTGCTCTTTGCGGGCGGGGTAGTTGCGGCCGCCGTGCATGGAAAAGGTGAACACGCGGGGCTCGTGGCGGAAAATGGCGGCCGTGCCGTTGCCCTGGTGCACATCGAGGTCCACAATTAATACCTTATGGGCGTGGCCGTGGGCCAGCAGCCAGGCGGCGGCAGTGGCCTGGTCGTTGAGCAGGCAGAAACCTTCGCCGCGGTCGCGGAAAGCGTGGTGGGTACCGCCCGCGATGTTGAACGCCACGCCGTGCGCCAAGGCCCGCCGTGCGCATTCAATGGTGCCGCCCAGGATGGTGACTTCACGCCCGAACAGCGCTGCCGACCACGGGAAGCCGGTGGCGCGCTCCTCCTGCCGGCTGAGCTGGCCAGCGCGCAGGCGCTGGTAGTAGCCCGCGTCGTGCACGCGCAGGATGTCTACATCGGGCGGCGGCTGAGCCACGAAGAAGTCGGCCGCAGTGGCCGTGCCCTCGCGCAGCAGCTGTTCGGGCAGCAGCTCGTACTTGAGCATGGGGAAACGGTGGCCGGCCGGCAGCGGATGGGCGTAGCAGGGCGCGTAGGCAATGGAGAGCATGGGGGGCAAAAATCGGCACGCGGGCCGGAAACACGCCAGTGCGGAGCATGACCAGCTGTTTTTCAGGTCGACGGCCGCACAAAATCACCATTCCTTAACACTCAACTGCATAAAGAGGGAAAACCCCGTTTCCAGCCACTAATCAAGGACTTTACCTAAAATGAAAGGTAACTGGGCGGCGGCAGGCAGCCATAATTCTTCCTCCACGAAAAAAATATTGCCTGTCAGACCACTGCCGGCAGCCGGGGGCTTGGTATTGTGCCTGCCACTGTGCTTCTTGCTGGCACGAATACGTCCACCAGCTGCTGGCAAAGCTGAGGAAACCCCAGAAACATCACCCAACGCCCCGCCCCCCCGGCCGGGGCGTTGTGCGCTCCGACCGAGGGGGAGGCGGGCCTGGCTAGCCTACGAAGCCGCCCGCCACGTGCGAGCCGTCACAGTAAGGCTTGTTGTTCGAGAGCCCGCAACGGCAAAAAGCAGTGACCTTGCTTTTGGAAGTTTCCTGGCCCTGGACATCCTTCACGGTAAGATTGCCGTGCACCAGCAGCGGGCCGTTGGGCACGGGCTCGACCAAATTTCCGGCTTCCGCCGCGGGACTACTGCCGGCGGTCGGGGCCTCATCGTTTATGAAAAAGCTGAGCGCGCCCGAGGGGCACTGCTGCACCTGGGCCACGATGCGCGCGGTGGCGGCCCCCGCGATGTTGACCCACGGGCGCTGGCGCGGGTCGAATACCTCGGGCAGGTTGGAGAAGCAGACGCGCGAGTGAATGCAAACCTCGGGCTGCCAGACTACGGTGACTTCACCATTGGTGTAATGACGGGTGCTGTCTTTCATAGCGAAACGGGAATGGGAGTGTTGAGCTAAGATAGCAGCAGGAGGCGGGTACTGAGCCAATGGCCCCGCGCCACTTGGCGCTCGCGGTGGCGGCGAGCAGGTGCGACAACCGAAGCGCGCACGATGCGGGGCAGCGATGCGGGAGCCGCGATTCCGACGCACCGACGGACCTGCCCAATTGGCGCGTGCGCAATTCAAACCGGTCTATTTTCATCTACCTTAATTCGCATTAGCTTTAATAAGAAAATATCTATTAATTGCATCCCATTAACCGCACACTCCAACGGCCACTTGCCAGGTTCCAATTTCCTGAAGTCTGGTGAATTCAGCCGTTGCTCCGCCCAGATTGAGGGACGGAGGTGGTGGGCAGCGGTAAAGTTCGCGCTGCTACTTCGCCCCGGACCGGCGCGCCTGGGCAAACCCCTCATTGGACAGCCAGTGAGTTCCTACATCGATTCTACCCACCCATATGATTCACCTTGCCCTGCAAGCACTAGTCGCCGAGCTAAATGCGTATCTGAAGCGGGTTTTTAGCCTGCCCGACAGCCAGCCGCTCGTGCTCCTGACGGCCTTGACCGCACCCGATGGCAGTGCCAACGCCGACAACCTGAACAGACTGTGCCTCACGCTGGTGGGCCTGGAGCAGGAAACCACGATGCGCAACGGGGCCGCGGTGCGCATGCAGGGGGGCAGCAATGGCCTGGAGTACACCCCGGGCAACCCGGCGGTACGCCTCAACGTGCGGGTGGTGCTGGCGGCCAATTTCAGCGACTACCCCGAAGCGCTGAAGTTTCTATCGGCCGCCATTGCCTTTTTCCAGCGCAAAAACGTGCTGACAGCGCAGAATACCCCGGCCCTTGATGCCCGGCTCGACAAGGTGATTATCGAGCTTGAAACGGTGGAAACCCAGGAATGGAGCTACCTCTGGGGCATGCTGGGCACCAAGTGCCTGCCCGCCGTGGTGTATAAAGTACGCATGCTGACCCTGCAGGAAGTGCCCGACGGCCAGGCCCGCCCCGCCATCAGCGCCACCGCACAACAGGCCACTAGCTGATGCTGCGCTACACCTACCTTCCGGTTTGCACTCTGGCGCAGGAGCACAGCTACTTTCAGCGGCCCGAAACGGCCAGCGTGCGCTTCGTGCCAACGCCTGATACCGCCGCCCAACTAGCGCGGGCCGGGCTGCTGCTGAAAGCCACCCCCACCGGCCTGACCGTGTTGCGCGCCCTGCCGGTGCCCGGGCCGGGCGAGGAACCGACCCCGCTGCGGCCCCTACCGAACTTTCTGTTTCCGCTGCGATTCGCGGTACAGCCCTTGGGCGCGTATTTCAGCAATTTCACGGCCCTGCCCGCGCCGAGCCCGCTGCCCGCAGGCCCGATGATTTACTACTTCCAGGCGGGTGCGGCTGCGCCGGAGGGAGAACTTGTGCTGACCATGCAGCAGGCCCAACTGCTGGCCCTCACCCCGCTGACGCTGCGCGTGGCCACTCCCGCCGACACTGGCCCAGCTGCCGAAGAGGAAATTCAGGATTTGGTGCGCCGCAAGTTGCTGCCGGCGGGCATGCTGCACCGCACTGCCACGGGCCTGAACATCGACCTGCGCGCCTGGGGCACGGGCCACTACCAGCTGCAACGGCACGGGCAGGGCCTGCTCGACTGCTACGCCGACGACCAGCTGCATGCCCTGCAGGCCTGGGCGGTGCTCGAAATTGACCAGGCCGCGCTGACGGGGAGGGCGTTGAATATTCGGCTGATGCTGGAGGCCCGGCGCACCCGGTGGCGCTACCTGGTGCGCTACCGCCCGGCCAGCGACCCCGCCCCGGCTACCCCGGAAAACCCCTCGATAAAGGCCAAGCCGCGCAAAGGCGGCCCCACCGCTCCGGTGCGCTTCGCCATGCCGAAGCAGCAACCGGCTGCTCCGGCCGCCGACGTGGTATTTGAATCGGAAACGGCGCTGGCGCTGGCCGAACAGCCGGGCTATGCCTGCACCCTGCACTACACCCTGCACGGCACGCCGATGGAAGTGGCCCTGCCCGCCGCCAAGGGCGAAGTGCTGTGCCGGCCCGCCGCGCCCGCCACTGACCCGCCGGGCCCGGCCTTTTCCGAAATAGTGGTGCTGCTTTGATTTTCAGCCGTTTTCTCTCTTTTCTTCTCCCTTAACCCCTTTTTTTCTATGCAACAGCAAACCCCCGGCGTCTACATCAACGAGATAAACGCCTTTCCCAACTCGGTGGTGGAAGTGGCTACGGCCGTTCCCGTCTTCATTGGCTACACGGCCAAGGCCAACTACAACGGCGAGGACCTCGCCAACAAGCCCCGGCGGGTGACTTCGCTGAAGGAATTCGAAACCTATTTCGGCCAGGGCGCGGTGCCGGTGTTCGATTTGCAGGAGCGGGCCGGTACCACCGCCGACCAGAAGGCCGCCCAGGCCCTGCTGGCCGTGCAGCCGCTGGCGCTGCAAATCCACGACGTGACCGTGTACGGGCCGGGACCGGGCGCGACGGCCATGAAAAACTACTCGCTGGTGCCCGACGACGGCAGCGTTATCTACTACCTCTACAACAGCGTGCGGCTGTTTTACCAGAACGGCGGGGCCACCTGCTACATCGTGTCGGTTGGGCAGTATGATGGCGGCGATGGCAGCGACGCCTCAACGGAAAGCATGTCGTCGGACGGCGACCAGGCAACGGTGAAAAACGCCCTCGGTAACGTGGCCGATACCACGGCCAACGCCCCGGCCGGCAAGCCCACGAAAGACCAGTTCATTCAGGCCATCGACTCGCTGATTTACGAGCAGGAGCCCACCATGCTGCTCTGCCCCGATGCCCTGTGCCTGAGCGAGCCCGACTATTACACCGTGGCCCAGAAGATGCTGCAGCACTGCAACGAAACCCAGAGCCGGGTGGCGGTGCTCGACGTGTACAAGGGAGCCGTGACCAACCCTATGGACCTGAACGGCGACGACACGCCAGTGAGTCGCTTCCGCGAAGGCGTAACCAACAACTACCTGAAATACGGGGTGAGCTACTTCCCGTGGGTGCACACCACGGTGGTAGGCGAAACCGAAACCACGTTTCAGAACATGAGCAAGAACATGGTGGCCACCGTGAACGCGGCCGCCACCAAAGCCCTGCTCACGGCCCAGACCGATGCGCTGGCCAAAATGAACAGCCCCGAGCTGTCGGCTGCCCAGCAGACGCTGCGCAGCGCCGTGGCCTACGCCAACCTGGTGCAGTCGGCTCGCCGCATGCACGGCCCCTCGCAGGACGACGTGCAGCGCGAAGACGCCGCCCGCATTGCCGCGGCCCCCACCGCGGCCGGCGCCGCTACCACCGCGGCCGCAACCGCCACCACCGATGCCACGGCCGCCGCTACGGCGGCCACTGATGCGGCCGCCGATGCCACGAAGCTGGGCGCGGCCATCACCGCGGCAACAACGGCCGTCGCTTCCGCCGATGCCGCCGCCAAGGCCGTGAGTGCCATCGGGGGCAATGCGATGGCCAAAGCGGCCGAGGCCAGCGCGGCCGTGCTCGCGGCCACCGCCGCCCTGAACACCGCGACGGCCGCCGCCACTGCCGCCGCCGTCGCGACCCTCTCCGACGACGAGAAGGCGGCCCGGGCGAAGGAAGCCACCGATGCAGCCACGGCTACCGCCACCGCGGCTACCACCGCCGCCGCCGCCGCCACGACTGCCGCCGCCGCCGCTACCACCGACGCCAAAGCCGCCGGAGCCGCCAAAGCTGCCGCAGATGCGCAAGCGGCCGCCACTACGGCGCTGGCCTCGGTGGGCAGTGCCCAAAGCGAAGCGGATGCCACGAAAAAAGCGGCCCTGGTGACCACTGCAATGACCGATGCCACCGCAGCCGCCACCGCCGCTACCGCCGCCGCCGACTCGGCTACGACAGCCGCTAAGAATGGCAGCGGCTCGGCCACGGTATTTGCGCTGGCCAAAGCCGCCACGGATGCCGCCGCCAAGGCCACGGCCGCCCTGACCGTCGATGCCAAAGCCGATGACAAGGCCAAAGCCACGGCCGCCCAAACCGCCGCCCAAACGGCCAAGGACGCCGCCGACAAAGCCGCCAACGCCGTAGCCGCCCTAAGCGGCCAGCCCCTGACGCCCGCCGAAAAGCAAACCGAGGTAATGCGCCTGCACAGCGCCCTGCTGGCATCCAACCTCGACTATGCGCGCGTCATCGACAACATTACCCGCTACCGCAACACCCTGCCCGTGGCCCCGGCCATGGCCGGCGTGTACACGGCCGTGGACACCAACCGCGGCGTGTGGAAAGCGCCCGCCAACGTGGGCCTGAGCGGCGTGACGGCCCCCACCGTGAACCTGAGCGACAACGACCAGGCCCGCCTGAACGTGGACGCCGTGTCGGGCAAGTCGGTGAATGCCATCCGGCCCTTCCCGGGGCAGGGCGTGCTGGTGTGGGGTGCCCGCACCCTCGACGGCAACAGCAACGACTGGCGCTTTGTGAACGTGCGCCGCACCATGATTATGCTGGAGCAGTCCATCAAGCTGGCAGCCCGCGCCTACGTGTTCGAGCCCAACGACGCCAACACCTGGGTGACGGTGCAGAGCATGATTAGCAACTTCCTCTTCAACCTCTGGAAGCAGGGCGCGCTGGCCGGCTCGAAGCCCGACGACGCCTACAGCGTGGCCGTGGGCCTGGGCACCACCATGACGGCCCAGGATATTCTGGACGGCTACATGAACGTGTTCGTGAAGGTGGCCATCTCGCGGCCGGCCGAATTCATCGTCCTCAGCTTCCAGCAGCAGATGCAGAAGTCCTAACCGGGCCGGCATCCTTTCTCTCAACTCATTAATTCTAAATACCCAAGCTCATGGCTGGTGAAGCACAAGACGCCGTTTGGCCTCTCCCTAAGTTTTTTTTCAAAGTAGACCTCGGCAACGGCGACAGCGACGTGCCCTTTCAGGAGGTGAGCGGCCTCGAAACCGAAACCCAGGTTATCGAGTACCGCGCCGGCAACAACCCGGTGTTTTCGA
>JANXMN010000063.1 GCA_025354605.1 Hymenobacter sp.
CTCACTCGCCTTCGTCGGGCAGGATGTTCACGTCCTGCACCAGCACCATCTTTTCGATTTCCTTGCCGCGCCGGGTGGCAGCCAGGCCGCCGAGGGCAGTTTCCTTGTAGCGGGTTTCCATGGCCTGGCCCACCTCGCCCAGCGCCGCCACGCACTGGTCGACGGGGATAACCGGGTCGACGCCGGCAATGGCAATCTGAGCCGACGAGAAGGCAATGGCGGCGGCCGAGGCGTTGCGCACCACGCAGGGCACTTCTACCAAGCCGGCCACGGGGTCACATATCAGCCCCAGCATGCACTGGATGGTGATGGCCACGGCCGCCAGCACCTGCTCGACGGTACCGCCCAGGCAGTACACGATGGCCCCGCTGCCCATGGCGGCGGCCGAGCCGGTCTCGGCCTGGCAGCCGCCCACGGCCCCGGCCAGCGAGGCATTCTGCTCGATGATGAGAGCAATGCCGGCCGCCACCAGCAAGCCTTCCAGAATGCGGTGGTCGTCCAGCTTATGCAAATCCTGCAGGGTCACGAGCACGCCGGGCAGGATGCCCGAGGCCCCGGCCGTGGGCGCGGCCACCACCCGGCCCATGCACGAGTTCACCTCTTTGGCCCCCAGGGCGCGGGTGATGAGCTGCTTGAACTCGGGCGAGAGCACCGTGACGGGCGAGGCGGCAATCTTCTTGGCCCCGTTGTTTATCATGCCCGAGCGGGAGGTCATGTCGCCGGTCAGGCCCTCGTGCACGGCATCGCGCATCACGTCGTAGGCCCGTTGCAGGCCGCTCCAGATTTCTTCCTCGGTGCGGCCCTTTTGCTCGGTTTCGTAGTCGAGCACGGGCTGGTGCAGGGGCTGGCCGGTATCGGCGCAGTGCGCCTGCCAGGAAGCGAAATCGGTGAAGAGCAGGGACATGGTGGGGTGGGGTGGGGTGGGAATTAATTGAAAGAGAGTGCGGCGGCCCGGTATCCAGCCAACGCTGATGCGGGCGGGCTTCGTTCGGGCTTCGCGCTGCGGTCGTCGGGGGCGGGGGGGGCGGCAGTGGTACGTTTTTCCGCGGCCGGTGGGCAGCCGGCGGCGAAAGGTACGCTGCCCTCCCCGGCCGAAAACGCAAAAGCCGCCGCCGGATTCGGCAGCGGCTTTTGCGTTTTCGGCCGGAAATACCGTCGGCTATTCAATTACCAGCTTCACCGTCTGGCTCTGCGCGCCCGCCCGCAGGCGCACGGCGTAGAGGCCCGCCGCGCGGGGCAGCGGCACCAGGCGCAGGCTATGCGCGCCGGCCGACTGGGCGGTAGCAGGCAGGTGCAGCACCAGGCGGCCCATGGCATCGAGCACCTCGACGCTCACGGGCGCGGCCACCGGCAGGGCGTAGTGCAGGGTGGCCGCCCCCGTGGCCGGGGCGGGGTTGGGGGCCAGGCTCAGGTGGGCATCGAGGACGGCCGCGCCGGTGGTGGCCAGCACGCGCTGGTAGGTGTACAGGTCGCGGGTGGAGTTGGCAAACGCGCCATTGCGGTACTGCTGGGCCACTTCCTGGGTCAGGTTGCCGTCGGCGTCGTAGGTTTCGAGGTATTGGTTGGTGGGCACCCAGCTGCCGCTCACGGAGCGCTCGGTTAGCAGGGTGCTGAGCAGGCCGCCGCTGGCCCCGTAGGCGAAGGTGCTGCGGTAGGCGTTGGCGTAGGTGCCGTTGGTGTATTGCTGGTTGAGCACCAGCGTGGGCTGGCCGGCGGGGTTGTAGGTGTAGATGCCTTGCTAAACGGGCTGAACGAGGTGCCGCTGATGTCGGCGATGTCGAATACCTCTTCAGCCGCTAGGTTCTGGGCGTTGAAGGTGCGGGTCAGCTGGGCATCATAGAGCCAGTTGCCGCCCGTGCCCACGCCGAAGTACGACTCGTAGAGTACGCGCGTATTGCGGCCCTGGGCATCGTAGGTGTAAGTGTCGCGCGAGTAGGGGCGCAGGCTGCCGCTGGTGCGCACGCTGGCTTGCTCTACCAGCAGGTGGCCCTGGGCATCGTAGGTGAAGGTGGTGAGCTTTGAGGGGTAGCCATTGGGCGCGCCGGCCGTGTATGTCACCGTCGAGTCGGTGGTGAGGTTGCCGGCGGCGTTATACTGGTAGCGCTCCTGGCGGAAGGCGTTCAGCATGCCCCCGCGGGTGCTGCTTTGCTCGCGCAGCTCGAGCCGGGGCCGGTTGGTGGCCGTGAAGCGACTGAACGTGTAGCGGGCCGAGTCGACCCAGGCCGCGCTGTAGTAGCGCTGGAAGATGATGCCCGTCTGGCGAAAATTGGAGTTGGCCGCCGGGCGGCCAGCTTTGGGCGCGGGGCCGGCGGGCCGGGGCGTCGCGGCCGGGGCCGTGAGGCTGGCCAGCAGCACCGGAATCAGGAGTAACGGGTTTCGCATAGGGCTTTGGAAAAGGGTGGGACAAGGGTGGGACAAGGGTCAAGCAAACAAATTTACTATCGCCCTACCCAATGCGGCACCCGGCTGCTCACCCGCGCCAAGCCAGGCGGGTACCCGGAGCAGCGGGAGTGGCCGGGGTCGCTACCCGAATTGCCCGGGCGTTTATTACTGCTGTTACGCAGTGGTTCTGGTGTACCTCCTAAAACGTGCTGTTTTCGGCTTCTGGTTTCTGTTTGCTTGTTTCTAGTTACTTCTTCGCGTTCAACAAGCAAGAAGGAACCAGCAACAAAAACGCCTGTTCCAGCAGCTGCCGTGTAACATTATTAAATAATTTTACTGTCCAAATAAGAAACTATCTGCTAGTTTTGTCAGTGTAAATTCAAAACCACTTCTTTCTACTATATGATACCAATTTACCGTGTCATTACACGGGTGCTAACACTGGCCTTTCTGGTGCTGGGCAGTTGCATGAGCAATACCGAGCAACCTACTCCCACAACTACTCAAACAACGGGGTTGAATATTAGACTTGTTGCAGCGGCTTAGGGGCCTGACCTTTGCGTATGAAAATTTCCATTCAGGATTTAAAAACGCCTCGGCAATGGCGGTCCGCCCTGGGGTGTGATTCTCATCATTTTGCCCAGCTATTGCTCGTGTTCCGCCGGGCTTATGCGGCATTGAATGAAATGCAAC